>MELA01000059.1:0-1488 GCA_001767495.1 Acidobacteria bacterium RIFCSPLOWO2_12_FULL_65_11
GTTTGGCGGCCTCAACGGCATCATCCTGCGGACCAACGCTGGCCTGAGGCTGCCAGTTTAGTCCCGCCACCATCATCAGCGCGTTCGTATTGATCTGATTGGTCTGGTACGGATTGGCGCCCCAATCGAGCAGAAGGCGCATCATTTCGACATCGGATTCACGATGTCGGCGCTGCCGTACTGCTTCTCGGCCTTCTTGGGCGCGGGTCGATTGAACCGCCACTCGAGCGAGTGCATGTCCACGGCCTGATAGAGCGCCGTCCGTCCCGTCCGATCGGCCGCGTTGAGGTCAGCGCCGTTCTGGATGAGCATCCCGGCACAATCGTAGTGGCCGCTCAGCAGGGCGACGAGCATCGGTGTAATCCCGTCGGGATCGGCGAGATTCGGGTCCGCGCCGCCCTCGATGAGCACCTTGGCCGCGGCCGCGTTGTTGTCAATCACCGCCCACATGAGGGCCGTCTGGCTGTACCAACTCTCCTTCGCATTCACGTCAGCGCCGTAGGCCAGCAGCATCTTCACCGCCTCGGCGTTTCCCGTGCGCGCCGCAGTCATGAGCGTCGTCTCGCCCTGCGACATCGTCGCATTCGGATCGGCCCCTCCCTTGAGGAGCACCTCGATCATCGCCGCGTTTCCGTTGGTGGCAGCCAGCCACAACGGCGTCGCGCTATAGCGGTTCGCAACCTTGACGTTCGCGCCGGCGCGAATCAGCAGTTGCGCGGTCGCCAGGTCGTTGGCGCGCACGGCCCAATGCAGCGCCGTCGTCCCATCGGCCTCCGGCGCATTCACGTCGGCCTTCTTGGCGAGGAGGGCCCGCACGGCCGCCGCATTCCCCGCCCTGACCGCCTTGGCGACCTCAGCCGAACCGGCTGCCCAGAGGCCGGTCATCGAGACGAACACCGCGAGCGCCACCACGGCGCTGCTCAGTCGCACGCTTCTTCGCATCTGTGTCACTCCGCCGGTTTCGCTAGAGATCGACCGTGCCGTTGCTGAGACCGAACTTGTCGATCTGCACGCCAGCCTTCTGCGCGATGGTCAGCATGAGGTTCGCGTGCGGCGTCTCCGACTGACGCGTATGGACAACGTGACGGCCACCCCTGACATCGCCGCCCGCCACGACAAACGGGATGCCGACGTGGCTGTGCGCGTTGCCGTTGCTCATGCCGCTGCCGGTGACGATGGTCGCGTGATCGAGCAGCGAGCCGTCGCCGTCCCGTGTCTCGGCCAGCTTCTGCAGGAACCGTGAGATCAGGCTCATGTGATACGTGTTGACGAGCGTGAAATGCGCGATCTTCTCCGCGTCGCCGCCATTTGAAGGAGAGCAGGACGGGAGGTAGCTCTGATAGATGCGGGGATCGCGACAAAAAACAACGGGGCGGCGGTTTCCCGCTGCCCCGTCATCACAATCGACGAACTTCGTGATCGATCTGTCTGCCTGCCCTATCTGCCGATGGCGGCCAAAACATCCTGCCTGGTCATCGGCCGATCGGG
>MELA01000059.1:1515-6663 GCA_001767495.1 Acidobacteria bacterium RIFCSPLOWO2_12_FULL_65_11
ATTAGGAGCGTGCACGCTGACCACGCTCTGGTAGTCGAGTCCAAGCCGCTCTGCGTTCGCCACAAACACCACCGTGGCCACGTTGACCGGAGCCGGCGCGGGAGGCGCCGCCGGCGGTGGGGCATTCGGGTTTGGCAGCGCAGGCACGTTGAAGAGATCGGCCTGCAGGACGATCTTCTCCTTCGGCAGGTACGCGACCAGCATGCCGTCGGCGTGCGCGAGGCCCTTGATGACGTGCAGCTCGAGGGTGCGCGTGGCATCCTGCAGCACCCGCTTGTCGCCAGTCACGGTCTCGATCTTCGCCTTGACCGTCCCGCCCTTTTTCGCTAGGAGGTCGTCGCCGAGCGTGCGCGGCGCGCCGAGCGCCCGTTCCCACAGCGCCTTGTTGTTCTGGTGCGTGATGACGGTGATGCCTTCCGCAACCATCGCCGGGATCCCACTCGAATGATCGATGTGGTGGTGCGTGTTGACCACGTACCGGATTGGCTTGTTCGGCACCACCTTCTTCGCTTCCGTGAGGATCGCCGTCGCACGTGCGTCGCTCTGGCCGGATTCGACGATGACGACGTGATCGCTGAACTCAACGACCAGGGCGGTGTATCCGCCGGTGATCTTCCACACACCGTCTGCCATCTTCTCGGCTGCAGCTACGGCCGGCGCACCACCCGGTCCGCCTGGTCCACCGCGACCGCCCGGGCCACCCGGAGCCGCGCCGCGACCGCCACCCGCACCACCGCCCTGTCCGCCCACCGCCGCGCCGCCTGCAGGAGGCGGACCGCCGGCGCCGGGGCCGCCCCGCCCGCCGGGACCGCCGCCGCGACCCGCCGGAGGCGCCATCAGCTGCGCAAGGTTGGCAGGATTCGCTGCTGCAAACGCGATCTGGGCTTCGAAGGTGGGCTGGCCGGCCGACTTCTGCACGATGTTGGTCGGGTACTTAAGGCCGTTGTTATCACGGTACTCGCTATACGTCGTCTCGACCAGCATGTCGCCGAACATGATGTTCTCGACCCAGGTCTCGACCTTCTCCACCAGATTCTGATCGTTGATGTAGCCAACGACCCTGTACGACTGGCCGGAGGGCGACTTGGGCGCGGCGGGACTCCAGGTCACGACGTTGTAGCGCTTGCCACCAATCGTCTGGACTCGGGTTGTGGCGGTGTTGGCCGCCGCACCTTTGAGGAATCCCCACGGCGAGGTCCAAATGTTCAGCTGCTGCGCCCACGCGGTATTCATGGGCGTGATGTTCTGATTGAACACGCCCGCCGCGGAGGCACCGCCGCCACGGCCTGGGCCGTAGGTCTCGGCTGACGCGCGCAAGCCGGGCGTCGTGAAATCGACCGTGCGCACCAACTGATTGATGTTCGCTCTCGGGTAGGGCCCGTTGGCGTTGGTGTTCTGACCGAGGTTGAAATTCGCGCCAGCGCCGGTCATCGTGACCGAATTCAGGTTCTCGACGCCCATCGCCTTCGACGCGTTGCTCACCACGGTTCGCGCGTCCTGGGCCGTCGCCACGGAAGATAGGAAGGTGACAAAGACCAGAGCCGTCATGCACTGCTTGACCATATTCATGCTTCTCCTCAGTTGCTATCGATAGTGGGCTCCCCAGGTTGCAGGGTAGCCGCGCCCACGGATCTTACTCTCTATTTATGTCCCTCTTGCGCTCTGTCACGGTTAATTCACAGCAAAGCAATAGAGGAGGCCGGCCCCACCCGTAGCAACCAGATCCGGCTGGCTGCAGCCGCGGCTGCCGTGCGACGAGTTCCATGTGCTGTTCGCGCCCCGGCCCTGCCGGTCGATGTGGCCGAGCTGCGCCGAGCCCATGCCAGCGGTGTTACTCGTCCAGTTGCCGCACGTGTGGTCCATCGCGTCGGTGTACGCGCGACCGTCGATCTGCGACCCCGTCAAGGCGTCGTGCTGGTTGGGCATGTCGCCCATGCCATTAATGATTCCTCCCTTTTCGGAGACCGAGTTGTAACGACCGAGGCCGTTGCCGGCGCGCGCCTCCTCGATCGTGTCTCCGTGCAGTTGGCTGACGGTCGTCGCGACCGCCTAGCCTCGGGCGTTGTACCAGGGGCCGGTCCCAATGCGGTCTCGCGCGTTCACCGCACCGGGCCCCTGCGTGCTCAGATACGCGCGCCACGTCGCGGCGCCCCGTCCGGCCGCGGCGGCGAGCGCCTGGCAATGGGCATCCGCGCCGGCCAGGCCACCCAGGTTGGCGCCGTCACCTTTGCCGACGCTCGTCACGAAAAACGACATCGGCATCGGGGCAGGCGCCGGCGCGCCCGCGCCGCGGCCTGGCGCCTGGCCTTGCGGCGGCGCGGCCGGCTGCTGCGCGACGACGAGTATCGCGCCGATGACGATCGACCCAGTCAGGGCGCCGAGAAACAATCGCATGTTCTTCATCATCAATGCTCCTGATTGAAAGGGTTATCTACTGCACGCCGCGGCCCACGACCGGCGGCGTCACCTCGCAGGGTCGTGGGCTGAACTTGGATCCGTCCGCCTCTCGCTTGTAGTGCGTCGTCCGCGTGAACGGCACCGTCAGGTAGCGCGGATCCTCGACGATCGACGTCAGGACAAGCCACGAGTCGCCGTTCGCCTCGTTGGTGCGATCGACGTATTCCGTCATGACGGCGTCGCCGCTATAGGGGATGCCATTGCGTTGAAGATATCCGGGCCGCATCCTCGTGGTCGTCACCTTGAGCGACCCGCTGAGCGGAGCGCCCGCCGCGACCGCGGCGCCGACGGCGGCCGGGGCGGGTGCCAGGCCCTGGCCTTGCGCCTCGGTCTCCCAGTCGGCGACCGAGAATCCCTGCCACTCGGGTTGTGCCGGCGGCAGCGTGGACTTGTCGAACCGGATCAGCCGCGCCTGGTTGCCGCTGTCGACCTCGACCTTCAGCGTCGTGTCGTCCTGCCACGTCACGTTCAGGCGCACTGGCATCCGCATGATGCCCGCGGCGCCAAACGCACGGCATTGCTCCCCGGCCGCGATGTCCTTGGCGGGATCGAACTCGTCGGCCACCCTCCGGCCGTCCGCATTCAGCGGCAGACCACCCGAGACATCGCCCTTGGGC
Organism: Acidobacteria bacterium RIFCSPLOWO2_12_FULL_65_11; assembly: GCA_001767495.1. Taxonomy (GTDB): domain Bacteria; phylum Acidobacteriota; class Vicinamibacteria; order Vicinamibacterales; family CAVVIG01; genus 2-12-FULL-65-11. The sequence goes on from MELA01000059.1 coordinate 4,590, forward strand.
GGCGTGACCATCCGCAGCCGCCAGTCCTCGGTGATGACCGAGACCCAGTAGCCGGTCAGGTCGACCGGCGCGGCGGCGCGCGGCGTGCGCGGCGCCTGCGGTGCGGCGACCTGTCCACCTCGTCCCTGTGCCGCCAGCGTGCTTCCCAGCAAGAAGAGCGCGCTGCCAGCCGCGAGGAGCAGGCGGCGCGGGATCGCGACTGGCGCGGCATCCTGGTACCACGGCTCATACCGGGTTTCAGCTCTCCCTAGAGGGGCTGCACGAACACAAAGGACACAAAGGACACCGAGGTAAGGCCAATGGGTCATGCTCATCGCAGTCGCACGGACTCAGTGCGCAAGCGGATTCGGGCGTACCTGGAAATGTACGGCCTGCGGCCGCGCGCCCTTCCCGCCTTCGATGTGCCATGGATTTCGTACCTCGTTGGCCGCCCACAAACCGCGGCCCTTCCAGCCGCCCCTCGGGTTGTCGATCCGGCCGGCCATGTTCCGCGTATAGAACCCCATGGGATAGGGCACGCGCAGCACGACCCAGGCTTTCGAATCCGGCATCATCGCGAGCAGCGAGTCCGAACCGGTGCCTGTCGCCAGCGACACGTTGGCGCCCAGGCCGAGCGTATTGAAACGGTCGACCCAGTTGGAATACATGAAGTCCGCGCTTCCGCCGGTGGTGACGTTCTTCATCTGCGGCCCGGGGACGGCATAGAGCGTCCAGCCTTCCGGGCAGTGCTGGGGATCGAACGTTTCCGGACCACGCTCTATCGCGCACTTGGTGCGGTCGAAGCTGGCAAGGTGACCGCTTCCGGCGAGACCCGTCCAGACGAGACCGTTACTGTCGACATCCATGCCGCGCGGGAGGTATCCGAGTTTGTCGGGTGCCTTCGGATTGTAGAAGGGCGGCTCGTACGCTTCGGAGCGGCACGTGTCGGGAGGATTTGCGCCGATGTCTATCCGAACGATCTTTCCTGGTGTCCCGGGAACCGCATACCAGACGCTCCCGTCCTTGGGGTTGACCGCGATGTAGTAGCCGCTGCCGGCAATAAGCCGGTCGCCATCTCTGTCATACCTTCCGTTGCCATTGACGTCGTAATACGCCGGGCACCAGCCCTGCGCCGCCGCCGCATCCCGAGTCTGATCCCACACCCTCGTCTTCACCCACCCAACGGCGGACGGGAGGCCGAGCGCCGCGTTGTACATCGTGTCGTCCGCGTCGGCGGCAAACACGCCGTGATGCGTGGTGAAACACGTGTCGACCATCGTGGTCTGCTTGGTCTTGAGATCGTAAAAGGCGACCTGCCGGCCGCTCTGAGTGAGCGGGAAATTCTGCGCGAACTTATTGGTCGACCCTGCCTTGCACCAGTCCGGATTATCCGGCCGCCGGAACGCCAGCATCATCCAGAGCCGCCCCTTTGCGTCCACCATCTGGGCTTCGGTCTTTTGACGCTCCTGCGCGATGAGCTGGTCGCCCCAATAAAGCGACGGGTGCTCCATGGTCTGCGGCGAGAACGTCGGGATCGACTGCGGATCGTCGCGATACGGCATCTTGATCTCTTCGACCTTGCTCTCGAGGGGATCCAGAACCCAGAGGCTCCCGTGGTTGAAGTCGCTGGCGATGACCGGCCCGTCTCCGTTGATCGTTGGATTTCGTCTGTCCGTCTCGTACAGGTCGTGCAGGAACGAGGTGGGCGTGGCGATGTCCCACAGGCTCACGACGACGTTCCGCTCGACCCCGCTCGGCCGCGGAGGGGCCGGAGGCACTTCGCCCGCTGCGATGCGATCGGTCCAGTCGGCGTACATGGCGAGCGCGCGGTCGCGTCCAAGTCCCGTGATCGTGTTGAGCATGCCCGCGCCGGACTGGCCCATCCGGATGCGATGGTCCCATGCCGCGATGCTCGAAGCGAAGATGCCCATGGCCGGCGAGATCTCGCGTGTAATCTTGGTCCCTATCTGGTGGCAGATCACACACCCCTTGATGGTCGCGACCCAATGCGCCTGAGTCGGCACGCCGCCGGGTGCTCCTCCGCGCCCGCCGCGTCCGCCACGCCCCTCCGGTGCGGCGGCGGGAGCGGCGATCG
>MELA01000059.1:6742-8832 GCA_001767495.1 Acidobacteria bacterium RIFCSPLOWO2_12_FULL_65_11
GGGGGCCACCGTCGCCGTCAATGCGAGGCGTTGTCCCAGCGTGCCGTTCACCGGCGACGAATCGACCAGGCCGTAGCCCCGGACCCAGATCTGATAGGTGGCCGCCCTCGGCAAGTCCGGGATCACGAACCGGCCGCGGTCGTCGGTCACGACGATCTTCCGGAACGTCGTCGGCAGATCCTTCGTCTCGGCGATGACCCATACCCCGGCCTCCGGACCGCTCGGACCGGTGACCACGCCGCCCATATCATCGGCGTCGATGGCGACACGATTGGCTTCCGCCGCGCGCGCGGCCGCGGTCGACTGCTGACCGGCCTCGAGTCCAGCGATCGCGCCCGCGACGACGGCCAGCAAGGCACAGCACGCGATCGACAACAGCCGCTGATGCCGGTTCTTCTCCATGGATTCTCCTTCCGCGTATCTGCTGCGGCCCCGGCTCAGGCGAACACCACGACCGGACACATTTCCGTGCGATCGGCCAGCACCTGAAACGCGCTTCGCAGTTGATCGAGCCGCCAAGTCGACGTCACCATCGACTTCAGATCGAGCTGCCCCCGCTCGACCAGCCGCACGAACCGCGGGATGTCGCGCATGAAGTTCAGCCCGCCCTGCTGCCCCGAAATGAGCGTGCGGCCGTTGTTGGCCAGCGCCGACGCCGGGAACGACACGGTCCCCACTTGCCCGAACCCGAGGTAGACGATCGAGCCGCCGCGCCGCGTCATCTGCCACGCCTGCGTCATCGGCAGAATGCCGGTCGGATCGGGCGGCTGCTCGACTTTCGGCCGGTCGCCGCACCGGCCGACCGCTTCGATCGTGAAGTCCGAACCGCGATTGCCCCCCGCGCCGCGGCCGCCGGCAAACAACCGATCCGTCTGTCCCTTGCACAGCTCTTGAATCCGCGCCACGAGGTTGGTGCCTTCGGCGTTCGGATCGAGCACGGTGGTCGCGCCGAGCTTCAGTGCGAGATCGCGGCGGTGCCTGACCGGTTCGACCGCGATGACCTGCCCGGCCCCCATGATGCGCGCCGCTTGAATGGCGCTCATGCCGATCGCCCCCGCGCCAAGCACCACCACGTCCGATCCGGGTTCAATCTCAATCAAGCACATCGCGGAGGCGACACCGGTGGCCGCGGTGTCGCCGAAGAGCGACAGCTGCGCGGCGGGGACGTCGGTGAACACCGGGCACGTGTACTCCTCCATCACGACGTTGAGTTCGCTGAAGCCGCCGATGCCCAGCGCCGCGCCGATTCTCGTGCCGTCTGCACGCTCGGCAATGGGCGGAAACGATCCCGGCGTGAGGCCGAAGGTGAATTGACACGCGTCGGCCCGTCCGCGGAGACACTGATAGCACTGGCCGCACTGCGACGTGACGCCGACCACGACGCGATCGCCCGGCTGCACGCGCTTGACCTGCGAGCCCACCGCTTCGACGATGCCCACAAAGGTGTGATTGCCGATGTTGGGCACCTGTGGGCCGCGGCCGCCGCCGGCCCCGGGAGCGCCCGCTCCAGCCGCACCAGCCGCGCCAGCGCCAGGACCCGCCCCTCGAGCACCCGCACCTGGAGCACCAGCGCCTGCGCCAGGAGCAGCAGCACCCGCAGCACCAGCACCGGCCGCGCCCCCACCGGGGCCCGCCCCGCGGGCAGCCGCGACAACTGCGGGATCGACCGACGGCGTGCCGCCAATCCCGTTGAGGACCAGCGTGTAGCACGGCGCGGTCGCTTCGGTCCGCACGACCACGTGCCGGTCCTGGATGGGCAGCAGTCGCAACTCTTCAAAGCTGAGGTTCTGGGCGCCGCCGAGGGCCGCCCGAAATCGGCGTCCGGTCTGGGCGCCGCGAAGCACTGCCGGGGCGCCCTGCCCTGAGCTGGTCGAAGGGGCCTGGGCGAATGGCGCGCCGCCACCGAGCACCGCCGCCGCCCCACCGACTGCGACCGCACCTTTCTTGAGCACGCTGCGACGGGACATCGACCGATCGGCTTTGCGACTCATAACACTTCTCCTGCTGCACTCAGTAAATTGGGTGATCTCGTAGGGTAGTTTGCCCCGGACGCGCCTGGTATTATCTGATGTTTCTTGATGCCAGGCCTG
>MELA01000059.1:8841-24151 GCA_001767495.1 Acidobacteria bacterium RIFCSPLOWO2_12_FULL_65_11
GCAAGCCGTGACGTCGGCCTGGGGACAAGACGTGGCATTGTGGCGATAATAGGGCCTGGCATGCAGCACTGGTACCGCAGCTTCTACTGGCGGATCGGCCTGAGCTTCGTCGTGATGGTGGTCGCGGTGCTCGTCGCGCAGAGCGCCATGTTCAACTACCTCCTGTCGCACTCCGAGGCGTCCCTTCCTGGTCCGAACAATCTCGCGGCCAGCGTTGCGGCCGACATCGGGTCGACGCTGGTCAATTATCCGGACAGCGACCTGCAACAGCACGTTCTCAGCCAGTACGGCGGGCAGTCGTATCGCGTGTACGTCGTCATGAAGGACGGGACCACGGCGGCCAATACGGCCGAAGCGCTCTCCGACGACCTGTATCGTTCGGCTGAAGCCGCGCTGATGGGGACCGACCTGAGCAAGGCCGCCCGGCAGCCGGTCATCAGGGGGCCGGTCGTGACGGCGCCCATCCAGGTGGCGGGCGAGTTGCGTGGCATGGTCGTGCTGCCGCCGCCGCCACCCGGCGTGCTCGGGCGCGACGTGGCCCGGCTGCTCTCGCTGCCAGGCACGGCCGTCTTGATTGTCGCGACGGCGATTGCGGCAGCAGTGATCTTCGCGCCCGCCAGACGCCGCCTGAAGGCGCTCGAGCGCGTCACCAAGCAGCTCGGCACGGGCGACCTGACCGTTCGCGCGCCGGAGGCGGGCGGCGACGAGATCGCGCGCGTGGCGGCCGCATTCAACCGGATGGCCTGCGAGCTGGCGCAACGAGACGACGCGTTACGCCAATCGGATCGGCTGCGCCGGCAGATGCTGGCCGATGTCTCGCACGAACTGAAGACGCCGCTCACCGCCATGCGCGGCTATCTCGAGACGCTCCGCATGTCGGACGTCGCGCTCGATCACCAGACGCGCGAGCGGTACTTCGACACGATCGAGCGAGAAACCCTGCGGCTCGATCGCATGGTGAAGGATTTGATCGATCTCGCGCGCTTCGAGAACGCCGCGGCCACCCTTGAGGTTCGCTGGTTCGCGATAGGCATGGTGTTCGCCCACGTCGTCGAGCGACACGAGCCCGAGGCGAAGGCACGGCACGTCAGCGTGCGGACCGTGGTGGATCCGGAGACCGATCAGATTTTCGGGGATCCCGATCGGATCGAGCAGGTCGTGGACAATCTGGTCGCCAATGCCTTGCGCCACACGACCGATGGAGGGTGTATCGAGCTGGCCGCGACTCCACGCGGCGGTTCTGTGGTGCTCTCGGTGACCGACTCAGGCGTGGGTATCGCGCCCGAGCACATCCCGTACGTGTTCGATCGCTTCTACAAAGTCGATGCGGCTCGGACCAATGGGGCGAACGGCAGCGGCCTCGGCCTGTCGATCGCCAAGGCGGTCGTGGAAGCCCATCAAGGCGCCATCCACGTCACCAGCGTACCGGGCCGGACCGCGTTCACGATCGAGCTCCCTCGCCACGAGGAGGCTCACTCGACGTCAACGAACTTGTAGCCGACTCCCCACGCGGTGAGAATCAGCTCGGGATCCTGAGCGTCGCGCTCGATCTTGCGCCGCAAGCGGCTGACCACGGTGTCCACCGTCCGCTCCGTCACGTAGGTGTCGGTGCCCCAGACCTTGGCGAGGAGCGCCGCCCGGCTGAAGATGATCCCGGGGTGGGACACCAAGCGGTACAGCAAGTCGAATTCCTGTTTGGTCAGCTCCACCGGCTCGCCACGAACCTCCGCCTGGCGTCGAGCCGCGTCGAGCGCGACGTCGCGCGAGCGCACGGAGAGCGGCGCCTGCCCGTCATGCTCCACAGGGGACTCGCCGCCCGACTGCCGGCGCAGGATCGCGCCCACGCGCGCCATGAGCTCGCGAACGCCGAACGGCTTGGTCATGTAGTCGTCGGCGCCGCTCTCGAGGCCCAGGACCTTGTCCGACTCGGTGTCGCGTGCCGTGAGCATCAGGATCGCCGTGTCCTTGTTGGCGCCCTCGGTACGAATCGCACGGCACAGCGCGATGCCGTCCGCGCCCGGCAGCATGACGTCAAGCAGGATCAGATCGAAGGGACTCGACCGCACGCGTTCGAGGGCGCGGCCGCCGTCGGCCATCTCGGTGACGTCAAAGCCCGCGAGCGAGAGGTGCAAACGCAGCAGCTCGCGAATCGCGCCGTCGTCTTCGACGACCAGCGCGCGTCGGGGAACGGTCGCAGCCGCGTGGCTCATGGTGATGATGACATTCTGTGCAGTTGTGACCGAATGCACAATGATCTTCGACGTCAGCAAACGTTTACTTGACAGAAACCAGTCGAGGCGCGGATAGTCATCTCCTCTCGCGCCGACAATAGTACCAGGCACGGCAGTCTTTTCGTCATGATGAGCAAAACGGCACCGATCGTCTCAGAAGACCTCACGGCCGAGGATTGGCGTGGACTCCTTGGGGCGTATCCGAACGCGCTGCTGATCGGTCCGTCGGACGCCACCGAGCGCGTGGTCGACGCACTCCTGCCACAGCTCCATCAGCCGATCTGCCGATCCGCGTGCAGAGGGTTGTCGTTGCCCGAGAACCCGGGCGGGACGCTCATTCTTGAGAATGTGGCCGCCTTGTCGGCTGCCGACCAGCAGCGGCTGTTCGAGTGGATGATCGAGCCCGAACGGCACACGCAGGTTGTGGCCACCTCGCCGAGCGCGGTGTTTCCGCGCGTCACGAACGGCTCGTTTCTCGACGTCCTGTACTATCGCCTCAACGTCATGTCCTTCACGCTTGGCGCGGGCACCGGACGCGCCGCCTGACCGCACGGCCTTCTCGTCCTGGTCTCAGGCAGCACAATCAACGCGGACGAATGGTATTCTTGTCCCCGTGAAACAGGCCTTTCGACGTGCCTCTGTTGGCGGCCTGACGGTTGTCGCTCTGTCGCTCTCGGTCCTCGCCACAACGCTTGCGCTGTTGACCGCGCCGCTCGCCTCCGCGACTGCCGCGGCGGACGTCGATCGGGCGTTCAAGGCGTTTTGGGAGGCGCGCACTCCTCAAGACGCGGCTAAGGTGGTCCCCGACATTGTCGCAAGCAGCGTGACGTTCGACGAGGCGCTCAAGCGGCTGCAGGACGGCCGACCGTACTCGCCAGGCGTGCCGAAGGGCGTCATCCGGTCGAGCTACCGGGCGAACGGCAGGGAGTTCTTCTACGCCGTCAACGTGCCCGAGTCGTACGACCCGGCGCGGCGCTATCAGGTGCGGTTCCAGCTGCACGGCGGCGTCAGCCGGGAGAGCAACGGACCACGGGGCGATGGAACCATTGGCCTGCTGGCGGGCGCCGAGCAGATCTACGTCATCCCGTACGGCTGGACCGACGCACCGTGGTGGGGCGCAGCGCAGATCGAGAACTTCCGCACGATTCTTGACAGAGTCAAGCGCACGTACAACGTCGACGAGAATCGCGTCGTGGTCGCCGGCGTCTCAGACGGCGGCACGGGCGTCTATTACGTGGCGATGCGTGACACGACCCCGTACTCGAGTTTTCTGCCGCTCAACGGCTTCATCATGGTGCTCGACACGGTCAACGCCGGCGATCTGTTTCCCAACAATCTGCTCAACAAGCCGTTCTTCATCGTCAACGGCGGGCAGGATCCGCTCTACCCCACAACCGTCGTGTCTCCCTACGTGGAGCACTTGAAAATGAACGGCGTCGAGGTCGTATATCAACCGCAGCCAAACGGGGCGCACAACACCGCATGGTGGCCACGAGTGAAGGATTCGTTCGAAGCCTTCGTTCGAAGCCACGCGCGGAAGCCGGTGCCGGACACGCTCACGTGGGAATCGCGCGGGACGCCGGAGGACAACCGCGCACACTGGTTGATCATCGACAAACTCGCGCCGCGAGGCCGCAACGACGCCTTGCTCGAAGACCTCAATCAAGTGGGCCGCAGCCAGACCCTCTTCGATCGCCGGCGCCCATCAGGACGAGTGGATCTCACGCGAGCCGGCAATCTCGTGAAGGCGAACTCCAGAGGGGTCGCGGAGTTTACGCTGCTGCTCTCGCCAGAGGTTTTCGACTTCAGCAAGCCGGTCAGGGTGGAAACCAACGGCCGCCTCGCCTTCGAGGGGCTGGTGGAGAGAAGCGTCGCAACGCTCGCCACGTGGGCGGCGCGCGACAACGACCGGACGATGCTCTTCGGCGCCGAGCTCCACGTCGTCGTGCGGTAACACCTCACCATAGGTCCGGCTGAAGGCCGGACACTACATTCAGGAAACCGGGCTGTGACTTTGTCGTTACAATGGTCGCATGCCCATCACGGAGCCCGCCGCTCCGTCCAATCGAGCCGCCGCGACACGCACGATCTTCTGGGCCGCTGTCTGGCTGGCGCTCGTGCTCGTCGGCCTCAAGGCGTTTTACCTCGGCGCTCCAGGGGCGCCCGCCGTGAGCGTCGGCCAGGGGTATCTGCGGTCGCTCGCCGCGATCTCGTACGGCGACGTACTCTTTGCAGCCTTCTTCTGGTTCTGCGGGCGGACGGCTCTACTGCTGGCCGGAAGTAGGCCTGCCGTCACGCGGATCGCGTCGTTCGCCGTCGTGTCGCTGGCTGCGCTCTCCTGCCTCTACGCCATTCTGAACATCCTCATCTTCGGCACGTTTGGCGGCTTTCTCACGTACCCGCTGCTCCTGCTCATTGGCAACGTCCGGATGCTCAGCTCGTCGGTGGCGGCCTACGTCACCTGGCGCAATGTGCTCGGACTGGTGGTCCTTCCCGTCGCGTACATCGGTCTCGTTTGCGTCACGCTCAGCCTGAAAGTGCGCGACCGCCGCACGTGGTGGTCTGGCCGCGGGGTCGCGTTGGCCGCGCTGGTGGGATGGGTGCTCTTCGGCCAGTACACGTACGCGAACGAATGGGCCACTCGCCAGCAACGGCGCGTCGCCGAGAACCCGCACTGGGTGCTCGCCTCGTCGTGGTGGCAGGCGGTCAGCGGTGACGGCATCGCGCGGATGACCGAAGGGTTTACTGAGACCGATCTCTCCGACTTCAACGCGATTGGCACCAAGCCGCCAGTGCCGCTGGCCGTGGGCCTTCGCCGCACGCGTGCCCAGGGGCAACAAGCCCGCGCGGCAAGGGCTCGACGGCCGCCCAACGTGATCCTCATCGTGCTCGAATCGGTGGCCGCGCGGTGGACGGGCCTCAACGGGCAGTACGACACGACGCCGCGTCTCAAGGCCGAATCAGCGCGTGGCCTGGTGTTCGAGAACATCTACGCGCACATCGGCCGGAGCTCGAATTCGCTGGCCGCGATGCTCCTCTCCACGTACCCGAGGCTGAGCTTTCGCGAGGCCACCGAAGAGGATCCCCATCTGGCTGCGACGTCGCTGCCGGCTCTTTTCCGCAAGCACGGGTACCAGACGGCGTTCTTCACGCCAAGCGATCTGAGCTGGGCGGGCTGGGACACCTACCTCGCCGGGCGCGGCTTCGAGGAACTTCGCGATTACCACAGCCTCCCGTGCACCGAGATGGTGTCCTCCTGGGGCGTGGAAGATCGATGCATGATCGAGGGGATCATCGACGTCGTTCGACGCGCGCCCGCTCGACCGTTCTTTCTGATGGGCTGGACGACGCAGACGCATCATCCGTACGAGCCGACGCCGGGCGTCTCGCTGCTCAGCCTGCTCAAGGAGCGCACGCCTGACGACTGGGATCTCTGGCGCTATCTCAACGTCCTGCACGAGACCGATCGGCATCTCGGGCGCCTCTTCGAGGCCGTCCGCCGCGCCGGCCTCGACAACGACACGCTCATCGTCATCACCGGCGATCACGGGCAGGCATTCGGTTATCCGCACGACAGCTATTTTCAAGGCAAGACCGTGTACCAGGAAGATGTCCACGTTCCGCTGATGATCTGGTCTCCACGGGTGTATCGGTCGGCAGCGCGATCGAAGACCATCGGCAGCCACGTGGATCTGGCACCCACGATTGCGGAACTGGCGGGGTTACCGGCCGTGCCTGAATGGCAGGGACGAAGCCTCTTCGACGCCACGCGCGCCCCTCGCGCGTACTTCTACGTCGCCGAAGATCACTTCACGCTCGGGGTGCGCGAGGGCAACTGGAAGTACATCTTCGATCTTCGCGAGGGGACGGAGGAGCTGTACGACCTGGAGCACGATCCGACCGAGCAGCACAATCTTGTGAAGGCCTTCCCCGAACGCGCCAGTCGGCTGCGCGGGCGACTGGCGGCATGGACCGAGGCAAACCGCCGTCAGTACGAGCGGCCCCTACAGGCCGCGTCGCTGGCCGGCCCGAATTAGTCGTGACCAGCCGTAGTGTCCGGCTTCAGCCGGACCGTGGCCCAGTCGTAGTGTCCGGCTTCAGCCGGACCGTGGCCCAGTCGTAGTGTCCGGCTTGAGCCGGACCGCCGGCGCAATCCGATCAGTCCGGCTCGATTTGCACTAGCAGCATGAATCGATGCATGTGGCCTCCGACCATGGCTTTATATCACAAAGTTCTTCGTGTGTTATGGTAATCTTCCATGCGCGGCCCGACTCCGCTCCATCACCACGCGGCTGAGAACTTGCGGTTCATCCGCGACACGATGGCGCGCGCGGCCGATTTCACGGCCGTCCCGGGCTGGGGCGGCGTGCTGATGGGCGTGACGGCCCTCCTGACGGCCTCGGTGTCCGGACCACCGAGCGACCGGCCGGTGTGGCTGAGGCTGTGGCTGGCCGACGCCGTGGTCGCCGTCGCGATCGGCGTGGTCGCCATCGCGTGGAAAGCACGCCGGTCCGGGGTGCCGCTCCAAGGGGCCGCCACGCGACGCTTCGCGCTGGCCTTCGCGCCGCCGATCGTCGCCGGCGCCGTGCTCTCGGCCGTGCTCGTCCGCAGCGGCTTGACCGTGCGACTGCCCGGCTGCTGGCTGCTGCTCTACGGTGCCGCCGTCACCAGCGCCGGCGCGTTTTCGGTGCGGCCCGTGCCGGCAATGGGCGTCTGCTTCATGATCCTCGGCGCCCTGGCGCTGGCGCTGCCAATCGAGTGGGGGCACGTCCTGCTGGCCGCCGGGTTCGGCGGTCTGCAGATCGGCTTCGGCATCGTGATCGCGAGGAGGTACGGTGGCTAGATCGGCTGCCAGTCGTCACACGTCCGCTGCGGCTCGGGAGAAGAAATCGGTTGAGAAGACACCTCTCGCCCTCGACCGGCTCATTCACGAGCGGCTGCGCCTGGGGATCGTCAGCGCCCTGGCGGCCAACGAGCGGCTGACCTTTGGCGAGCTCAAGCGCCTGCTGCAGACGACCGACGGCAACCTGAGCGTCCACGCGCGCAAGCTCGAGGATGCCGACTACATCTCGTGCGAGAAGACCTTCGACGATCGCGTGCCACGGAGCGAGTACCGCCTCACAGCCACCGGCCGCCGCGCGCTCGACAAGTACCTGGCGCACATGGACGCCATCATCAAGGCCGCAAGAACCTGACACGCAGGAAGGCTCAAGTCTGAAGTCTCAAGTCTGCGATAGCCTGCCGGGAAGTGGACTGCAGTTGACAGGTCCCAGCCAACTTACCGACCATAGGTCTGCAATCAGCAATCAGCAATTGCCAATCATCAATCGGGTTAGGAGGTCGGTTATGCGGAAGTTCACAGTCTTTGCGGGCGTCTGTCTGTTGGCGCTCGCCATCGGGGTTCCGTCCGCCCAGCAGGCGGATCCACTCAAGGCGGCGGCTGACGCGCTGGGAGTGGCCAACATCAAGACGATCGAGATCACAGGGGCGGGGGCTCAGTACTCTGTCGGACAAAACTACACGGCGAGCGAGCCGTGGCCGCGCGTAAACGTCAGAAGCTACACGGCGTCGATCAACTACGACACCTCCAGCATGCGCACCGAGATCGTGCGCTTCTCGGGCGCGCAGATGCCGCGCGGCGGGGGCGCGCCGTTTGCCGGCGAGCAGCGGCAGATTCAGGTGGTCAGCGGCACCTTCGCCTGGAACATGCCTGCACCAGCACCGGCACCGGCACCAGCCGCAGCACCGGCACCTGCCCCGACCGGCGGACAAGCGGCTGGTGGTCGCGGCCCGGCCGCTCCTCCACAGCCGGCACCGGCGCCGGGCAATCAGCCCGACCGGATGCTCTGGCTCTGGGCGACACCGCAAGGCTTCATCAAAGCGGCCATGGCAAATAACGCCACCGTCAGGCCGGCGGTCGGCGGCACCGAGGTCTCATTCACCATCGGCGCCAAGTACAAGATGACCGGTCTTCTCGACGCGCAGAATCGCGTCGAGCGGGTGGAGACCTGGTTCGACCAGCCGATCGTGGGCGACATGCTCGTCGAGACGATCTACACCGGCTATCAGGACTTTGGCGGCGTGATGTTCCCCTCGCGCATCCATCAGCGCCAGGACGGCTTTGCCTCGCTCGACCTGACGATTTCGTCGGTGCGGGCGAATCCGGCGGTCGACATCACGGTGCCGGACAACGTGCGCTCCTTCACGCCGCCCGCCATCACCGTGACTGCTCAGAAGATGGCCGAGGGCGTCTTCTATCTGACCGGCGGCACGCACCACAGCCTGGCCGTCGAGATGCGCGACCATCTCGTGCTCGCCGATGTGCCGAACGGCGAAGCCCGGGCGCTGGCGGTCATCGCGAAAGCGAAAGAAGTGATGCCGAACAAGCCCATCCGCTATCTCGTCACGTCGCATCACCACTGGGACCACCTGAGCGGCATCCGCGCCGCGATAGACGAGGGCGCCACGATCGTCACCCACGAGTCCAACAAGGCATTCCTGGAGCGAGTGGCAAAGACGCCGCATACGCTCAGTCCGGACCGGCTCGCGGCCTCGAAGAAGGCGGTCAAGATTCAAACGGTCGGGGCGAAAGGCACGCTGACCGACGGGACGCGGACGGTCGAGCTGCACTTGGTGACCAACCTCGAACACACGGGCGACATGCTCGTCGTGTACCTGCCGAACGAGAAGATCCTGGCAGAGGCGGATGCGTTTACACCGCCCGGACAACCCACGGCTTCGGTGATCGCGCCCGCAGTTCCATTTGCGGCGGCGCTCTACGACACCATCAGGCGGCTCAACCTCGACGTGCAGACGATTGCGCCGTTCCACGGCGCGCGCACGTCCGACATGGCCGAGCTGGCGAGAAACGCCGGCCGAAGCGCCGTCGCCTCGAACTAGATCGATCTGATGTAGTGTCCGCCTTCAGGCGGACCGTCCGCAGGTCCAGCTGGGGTCGGACACTACGTTCGCATGTGTCGCGCGCGTACGACCGCGTGAGCCACCGCAACGGCCACGAACACCGCGGCAAGCGCCACCACGTCACCAACCTCAAAGAGCCGTGGGATGCGAATGTCGCCGGGTAGAAAGCGCTCGCCGCTGGCTGCACGAATCAGCCGCGGTGCCCGCAGAAGCCCGAGCATCACGACAAGCCGCACGCCCAGAGAGATCGCCGGCACGCGCCAGAAAAGCTCGTGCGCCAACACGCCGATGCCGAGCGCGAGGGCGGCGCACAACCCCGACGTCAGACTCGCGCCAACACCCGCGTCGTGTGCCAGGGCCGCCACTGCCACGAACGCCGCGGCTCCCACGACGCCCATCCGCCACCACGGCGCAGTCGGCGGATCGCGCTCCTCGGCGGCAAACGACGCCAACATGACCAACGCGCACGGCAGCATGCGCAGCACGTGAGACGAAGGCACCACTAACACAGACACGGCCACAGCGATAACACCGGCAGCGGCAGCGGCGCCGGCGAGCGCCGGGCCATCGGGCCGGCGCATCCGTCCGGCGGCCGTACCAAGCGCCAGAGCCGTGGCGATGGCTGGCACAAAGGTTCGCAAGTCGATCGACCATGGCGTCCACGCAATTGAAACGGTCGGCACGAACACTCTGAAGCCCGCCGTTGACGTGAAGAACACGGCCGCCATCCCCGCGGGCACGACGCAGCACGGCAGCCACAGGTACGTGGCGGGCTTTCGGCGCTGAAACCCTTCGGTGAGGCTGAAAGCCGGCAGAAGGGCCGCGATGGCCACGAGCGGCCACCGCACCGAGAACACGTCGGGGGCGATGAACGCAAGCGCAAACGCAGAGCAAACGATTGCGATCCAGAACGGGAGTGCGAGCGCCACGTACCAGCTGACTACGATCGCCTCGGGCCTTTGTGGCGTCAGGCGGACGAAATCGATCGTCGCCGACTCGATCTCGGCCCTCACGGTCATCGACGCCGCGAACGCTCCAACGAGCAGCACGGCGTACGGGATTGCGTTCAGCAAGGGCTGTGTTCGATCGGCTCGACCGAGCTGAACGCCGATCAAGACGACGAGCGGCGCGCCGATGAGGATCGCCAGCGTGCCGCCCGATCGCAGCGCGCGCCGCAACTGCCGAGTGAATTCCGCCGGCCCACGACGAGGGAGGAGCCGCGAGGCCGAATCGAAAGGCTCGGAGAATCCTTCGCGCGAGAGCGATTGTGGCGCCCGCACCAGGCGCCGGCCGGCGAGCCATATACCGAGCGGGAGTCCGATCGTGACCAGAGCGATCGTCGTCAGAGCCGCCGGTTCGCCGAAGGCCAGGTCCCGCACCCACGGCACCTCGACCGGCGCATACACCGCCACCGCATAGAACGCCACGCCGCCGAACACGAACAGCAGTGGCGTCAGAAACCGCGAGTCGGGTGTCATGCTGGGCGGCAGTGTGCTGTAGGCGATCAGCGACGCGGCTAGGGCTCCTCCAAACACGAGGACGGCCAGGTAGATCGATCGGACGTCGCCCCCGAAGCGAAGATGGTTGGCGAGCATGAAGATGGCCACCAACACCAACGGCGAGATCGAACCGAACAGAAACGCGAAGAGCACACGGTGCGGCGGGCGGCCGCACAGCCGGGTGTGGTCGAGCAGGCCGTCGCGCTCGGCATCGAGCAATCGCGCGAGCGGCCGCACGGGGGCGTTGATGAGCACAAACAGCGCCAGCTCCAGCAAGCGTGGGCTGTTTTCAGCGCCGGACCCGATCTGAAGAAACGGCAGAAGGAACAACCGACCGCTGGCGATGAGCGCGAGACCTGCGGTCCACAAGGCGAGTGCCGTGGCCAGACGCCAGCCGCGCCCGAGCGTCAGCCGCGTGCAGAGCCAGAGGTCTGGATCGAGGTCCACTTCTCTTTTTCTCAATTCGCGTAGGGCCCCACCCCCACGCGCCTGCCGAACTGACGCTGATGCGGTGCCCAACACACCGCATGGCCGCTGGCACTCTTCATCCGACCTCGAATGCGGCGACCTTCATGAAGATGTCTTCGAGCGTGCTCTGACGCTCGCCGAACGAGACGACGGCGACGCCGCCCTCGACGAGCGCGCGCAACAATTGCGGCGCGTCTTCGCGCGTTCCGGCGTGCTTGACTGTTGCGCGCGCGCCGTCAATCCGGACTGACTCGACGCCCAACCGGCCGCGCAGGATCGTTGCCACAGCGCCCGCGTCGCCGGCCACCTCGATCTCGATGGTTCGTGCGCCTTTGACCTTGGCGAGCATCTCGGCAATCGTGCCCGCCGCGACAAGCTTCCCGCGCTCGATAATCCCCACCGACGTGCAGAACTCGGCCAGCTCGGGAAGGATGTGGGATGAAATCACCGTCGTCTTCCCTGCCGCCGTCAGTTCTCGAATAATCTGCCTGAACTCGATCCGCGCAGCCGGATCCAGTCCAGCCGTCGGCTCATCGAGCAGCAGCACCTGCGGATCGTGAACGAGGGCCCGCGCGAGAAACAGTCGCTGCTTCATGCCGCGCGACAGCGAGTCGCACCCGGCCCGCCGCTTGCTGCCGAGATCGGTCAGCGCGACGACCGACTCGACTCGGCGGCGCCGGTCGTCGCCACGAAACCCATACGCCGCTGCCGTGTAGTCGAGGAACTCCTCGACCGTGAGCTCTTTGTAGACCGCAAACGTCTCCGGCATGTAGCCGATGACCTTGCGGACAGCGAGGTGATCGGCAACGACGTCATGATCACCGATGGTCGCGCGACCTCCGGTCGGCACGAGCAGCGTCGCCAGAATCCGCATCGCCGTCGTCTTACCGGCGCCGTTGCTGCCAATCAGGCCGAAACATTCGCCGCGACCGATGTTCATGGTGATGCCGTCGAGCGCATGAGCTTTGGCCGAGTACCGGTGAACGACGTTATCGAGCGCAATCATGAGGATGCTCCACGAATCTTGGCCCGCAGCCTGTGAGATTGCCGCTTTTCTCAAGGAGCGACGCCAGCT
Source organism: Acidobacteria bacterium RIFCSPLOWO2_12_FULL_65_11 (assembly GCA_001767495.1). Classification (GTDB taxonomy): domain Bacteria; phylum Acidobacteriota; class Vicinamibacteria; order Vicinamibacterales; family CAVVIG01; genus 2-12-FULL-65-11. Next base: position 21,036 of record MELA01000059.1, read on the forward strand.
CGATGCCCGCGTCGATCCACACCGCACCCCGATCGCGATACAGCCGATCGAAGATCTCGTGCGCGCGGGTCGTCCGGCCCAGATCGAACGCCGCGCGCGCCGCCGCGAACTGCGAGAGGGCGAGCGCATCGCTTGTCGCCGGCCGTGACGGCGTGGCCACCATCGGCGCCGGCTCATCGGCAGCCTCCAGCGCGCGATCGATGAGATCGATCGCTTCCTCGATCACCTTGAGTGCCACCGACCGACCGAGCGTCTGATCCACCGCGCGGTAGACGCGGGCGCTGCCGCCCCGCGCAATCAGCCGGTCGATGACGTAGGCGCCGACGCGGGCGCCGGAAGCAAGCGCCGCGGACCCGCCGCGGCGGCCGACGGCGGCCGGCGGCAGACGGCTGCGTGTCTCGTCGTCCAATGACGGATCCATGCCACGGATGTTCTACGTGGCTTGTCGCTCCCAGTCAACGCTACACTGCAACCTACACGTGACAGCGCCAGGCGCGCCTTCTTTAGCCAACATCGGTCCTCGCGGGCAGCGTCTGCGGTTCATCATGGGTGTGGCCGAGCTGCTAACAGCGGCAGGCGTGCTGATTGTGATCCAGTGGACGGATGCCGGCCGAGAGTGGAGGCTTGCGGCCGTTCCGTTCCTATGGCTGGGCGTGCTGGGCATCCTTCAGGCGAAAGCCCGGACGTGCGTCGCGCTGGCCGCACGGCGAACATGCGACGCCGAGCTGGCAGGTCGCCTGACGGAGGCCGACGCCGAGACTCTCGCCCGCCGTGGTCGAGCCATCCTGTGGCGCACGACGACCGTCGCGGGAGTCCTCACGCTGCTGACGCTGCTGCTGCCGTAGGCGTCCCTTCCCCGCCATCCTGTCGCCCCGCTCTGCTAAGATTCCGGTCCACATGCCGAAGGCGAAAGCACCTGCGCGCGAGAAACGCGCTGCCGGGAAGGTCGCGGAAGGGTACACCCATCCGGACAAGACGCTGCCGATGCGGCCCGAGGTGGGTACGCAGGCGCAATTTCGCAAGAAGAAGCCGGCGGTCACCTACCGGTACGACTCTTCCCTCTCCCCGGCGCTCGAGTGGGACGGCCAGAACCCCGCCCGCGAGCAGGGCGAAGCCCTGATCCGAAAGATCCTGGACGCCGCTGATCTTGGGGTCGCCAAAGACGCCGCGAGAGATCTCCGGGCGTTGTCGAAGCCGTTTCTCAACTGGGCGGGCAAGGCCGAGCGTCTGTCGTTCGACGTCCCCACACTGCCGCTCTTCGTCCACGAGCGCCTCTCGACCAAGGCCATCGTCGAGACGCTCGCCGGCCACAAGACTGACAAGCAGGCGGATTTCTGGGAGCTGCTCGGCGATCCGCGGCATTCGATCGCCGACCAGGTGCTCAAGGCCTACGAGTATCCCGACAAGTGGGTGCATCGTCTCATCCTCGGCGACTCGCTCGTCGTCATGAACTCGCTGCTGCACTACGAGCGGCTGGGCGGCCAGGTGCAGATGATCTACATCGACCCGCCGTACGGCGTGAAGTTCGGGAGCAACTTCCAGCCGTTCGTCAGGAAGCGCGACGTCTCGCATGGAGACGATGAGGATCTGACGCGCGAGCCGGAGATGGTGAAGGCGTACCGCGACACGTGGGAGCTGGGCCTGCATTCCTACCTTACCTATATGCGCGACCGCTTGCTCCTCGCGCGCGAGCTGCTGACGCCAAGCGGCAGCGTGTTTGTCCAAATCAGCGACGAGAACGTTCATGGCCTGCGGCAGGTGATGGATGAAGTATTCGGTGCCAGCAATTTCGCAGGCCAGATCGTTGTTTAAAAGACAGGTGGGCTTGGTACGTCTGGGCTCAAAGCCGTCGCGGACTACCTCCTTTGGTATGCAAAGGACTACGAGCGAGTGAAGTATCGCCAGCTATTTGGAGGTAAGAGGCTTGGCATCGGCGAATCGACTGGTGCCCGCTATGACCAACTGGTTTCGCCTGACGGAAAGGTTGTTCGCTCGATGAGTGAAGACGAGCGGGCCGATCCTGGCAGAGTTCCTCAGGGTTGGCGAGCGTTCCAGCTGGACAACCTGACCTCCGGTGCTTTCAGAGAGAACACCACTGTCAATTACCAGTTTGAAGGAGAAACCTTTCACCCGGGCGCAAACGCATGTTGGAAGACGACCGTCGAAGGATTGGATCGGTTGGCGCAACTCGGCCGCATTCAGAAGGCAGGGCGAACTCTCCGCTATCGGAGATTCTTGGATGACTTTCCAGCGGTTGAGCTCACAAATGTCTGGGACGACGTCGCCGGTGCGGCTGACAAATTGTATGTGGTTCAGACGAGCAGCTCTGTTGTTGGACGCTGCGTGCTCATGGCGACTGACCCCGGCGACCTCGTTCTCGATCCAACGTGCGGCAGCGGGACGACTGCCTTCATCGCCGAACAGTGGGGCCGCCGATGGATCACGATCGACACGAGCCGGGTCCCGCTCGCGCTCGCCCGCCAGCGGCTCCTCACCGCTACCTTTAGTTACTACCAGCTGAAGGAGCCGGCGCACGGGCCGTCCGGTGGGTTTGTTTACAAGCGCAAGCAGAACAACAAAGGCGAAGAGGTCGGCGGCATCGTCCCGCACGTCACGCTCAAGAGCATCGCGAACAACGAGCCGCCAGATGAAGAAGTCCTCGTCGATCGGCCGGAGACCGACAACAAGTTCGTCCGCGTCACCGGCCCGTTCGTTGTCGAGGCCACGATTCCGACGCCGGTCGACTGGGAAGGCGATGGCATCGAGGACTCGGGCGCCGAATCGGTCCAGTCGTACGGCTCGTTCGTCGAGCGCATGATCGAAGTCCTGCGGCGGTCGCCCGTCCTGCACGTGGGCGGCGGCAGGAAGGTGGAGTTGGGCAACATCCGGCCGCCGGCCAAGTCGTTGTCCCTCTCAGCAGAAGGCGTGGCATTCAACAAGGTCCGGCTGAAGCCGGACACTACGACCGATCAGGCAATCACGACGGATCGGGCAACAGAGCAAGGACAGCCGGTAGCGTTCGTCTTCGGGCCAGAAAACGGCGCGATCAGCGAGAAGCTCGTCCATGCGGCGCTGCAGGAAGCACAGCTCAAGCGCCACACACACCTCTACGTGAT
>MELA01000060.1 GCA_001767495.1 Acidobacteria bacterium RIFCSPLOWO2_12_FULL_65_11
GACGGCTACTCGACCGGGGCATGGGACCAGAACGGCCAGTTCGTGGTCACGACAACGCACATGAAGTATGGCGTGTATCAGCGCAACGGAGTGCCTTCCAGTCCCTACAGCAAGATGACCGAGCACTTCGTCCGCCACGGGCTCTACTTGATGTTGCTCTGGAGCGTCGACGATCCGATTTACCTCGAGGAGCCGATGGCTCGGACGCACAACTGGACGTGGAACCCGGGCGGCAACCAGGGCCTCGGCAATCCCTTCGAGTCGGTGGACGAGCTGGGCGACAAGCCGCTCGGCTGGGTGCCGTTCTTTGCGCTGGGCACGCGCCAGACCGAATTCGGCGAGATCCACACCATTCCGTTCGAAGCGACGCGCGGTGGCAAGGAGTCGCTCTATCCGGAGTTCATGGACAAGATCAAGCAGTTCAGAGCCGAAGAGGCCGCCGAAAAGGCTGCCGAAGAGGCCAAGAAAGCGGCCGCGGCTGCAGCCGCAACCAGGAGGCGTTAGCCGACTCGCCACAAGGCGAAGTCAGTGCGAACCAGGATAAGCTGAACCGTCCGCGGCAGGAGCCACGGACTAAGATCCGGGGTAGGGACCCCGGACAAACGTTGAAGAGGTGCTCTCGTGACAACTGTCAGAAAAACGATGTGGGTGGTACTCCTGGCGGCCCTGGTGGCTGGTGGTTTCGTGGGGCGGACCCGTGCTCAGGTCGGTGGTCAGCAAGGTGTCCTCAACCCGCAGCCGATTTTCAGGTCGCCTGAGGACGTCTCGAAGACCGGCGTGCCCGTGGGCCAGATCAAGGCCGGCGAGCGGCCGGACTTCGTCAGTCTGCGAAATCCGCCGGTCGTCCTGCAGGTGTTGGGCAAGGTCTACTTCATCGGCGGCGCCGGCGCCAACATCGCCATGCATGTGAGCGACGAAGGCGTGCTGCTGGTCGATTCGGGCGCTGAGGCCGCGGCCGATCGCGTCATCGCGATCACCAAGCAGTACGGCACGAGACCCCTCCGCTGGATCGTCAACACAAGCGCCGATCTGGACAACACGGGCGGCAACGAGCCAGTCGCCAGGTCGATTATCCCCCCCGCCCCCCCAGGCGGCGCTCCAGCGGCTGCCGCGGGCGGCGGTGGCGGTGGAGCCGGCGCGTTCCAGGGAGCCGGCGCCGGGATCATCGCGCACGAGAACGTGCTCAACCGCATGAGCGCGCCAACCGGCCAGCAGGCGGCGAGACCAACCAACGCCTGGCCGACCGACACCTTCTTCCCGGTGAGGAAGACGTTCTGGTACGGCGGCGAGCCCATCGAGTTTCTCCATCAGCCGGCAGCCCACACCGACGGCGACGTCATGGTGTGGTTCCGGAAATCGGACGTCGTGGTGGCCGGCAATCTGCTGAGCTACGATCGCTATCCGTACTTCGACGCTGCCAAGGGCGGCACGATCCAGGGCGTCCTCAATGCGCTCAATAAGCTCGTCGACATCGCCGTCCCCGAGTACAACCAGCAGGGCGGCACGCGGATTATTCCCGGATACGGCCGGATTCTCAACGAGACCGACGTCGTCGACTACCGCGACATGGCCACCATCACCCGCGACCGCATCAACGCGATGGTCAAGAAGGGCATGACGCTCGAGCAGGTCAAGGCGGCGAAGCCCACGCTGGACTACGACGGCCTCTACGGCCATACGACCGGGGCGTGGACGACGGACATGTACCTCAATGCGGTGTATGCAGAGACCAGCAAGGCCTGGCAGGCCGAACAGGCAAAAGCTGCCCCACCGCCAAGGCGCCGATAGCACCATTAGTTCCGGGGGTTCTTCGGGCGGCGGTCCGTACAGGCCGCCGCCCTTTTTGTTTCTCCCCACCTCAATCTCTACTCGGGAGCCTCAGCCATGACGAAGCGCCGCTTCCTTCTGCTCGCAGCCTCGATGCTTGCCGTCGCGCTCGGCGGCCTGCCGGTCGAGCTGGGCGTGTCGGTCGCCGCCGAGAAGCTGCAGCTACGGCTGACGAACCAGGAATTCTGGAAGCTGGTGTCTGATTTTTCGGAGCCCGACGGGACCTTCCACTCCGAGAACCTGGTATCGAACGAGGCGCGGTATCAATACGTCCTGCCGATGTTGACCGAGAGGGCCAAGCCGGGCCGCGCGTACATGGGTGTGGGATCCGAACAGAACTTCACCTATATGGTCGCGGTTCGACCGGCGATCGCGTTCATCGTCGATATTCGAAGGGGTAATCTGGACCTCCATCTGCTGTACAAGGCGCTGTTCGAGCTGTCGGCCGATCGCGCCGATTTCGTGTCGCGGCTTTTCTCGAAGCCGCGCCCCGCGGGGCTTGGCCCCACGTCAACGGCGAGGCAGATCTTCGCCGCGTATGCGAGTGTGTCCACCAGCCGCGCACTGTACGATCGGAACCTGAAGGCCGTCGAAGACCAGCTTGTGACCAGGCACGGCTTCTCGCTCCTCCCCGGGGATCTAGAGGGGATCGAATTTGTTTACCGCAACTACTTCACCGACGGCCCCGACATCCACTATCAGTTGAACACGGGCGGCGGGCGGGGTGGCGGCTTTCCGACCTACGTCGATCTGATGGTGGCAACCGACGGAACGGGCCGCGCCCGCAGTTACCTGGCGACCGAGGAATCGTTCGCGTTCATCAAAGACATCCAGACCCGGAACATGCTCGTGCCGGTGGTGGGCAACTTCGCCGGTCCGAAAGCCATCCGCGCCGTCGGCGCGTATCTCAAACAGAAAGAGCAGGTCGTCTCCGCCTTCTACCTGTCGAACGTCGAACAGTACCTCAGGCAGGACGGCCTCTGGAGCCAGTTCTGCACCAACGTCACGATGCTGCCGCTCGACGCGTCGAGCACCTTCATCCGATCGAGACGCGGCGGTTCCAGCTTGCTGGGCCGTGCCGGAGTTGGTGGTGTGGGCGGATTTACTTCAGACCTCGGCGTGATGGCCGCCAAGGTCGCCGCCGGTTGCGGGCGGTGATCGAAATCTACGACACGACGCTCCGCGACGGCAGCCAGGGCCAGGGCGTGTCGTTTTCCACGGCCGACAAGCTGCGCATCGCCGAGCGGCTCGACGAGTTCGGCGTGCACTACATCGAAGGCGGCTGGCCGGGCTCGAACCCGAAGGATATTGAGTTTTTTGACGAAGCCAGACGCCGGACCTTCCGGCGCGCGAGGATCGCGGCGTTCGGCTCCACGCGCCGCAAAGACGTGCGCGCAGCCAACGACGACCAGGTCAAACTGCTCGTCGCCGCCGACACGCCGGTCGTCACCATCTTCGGCAAGACGTGGCTGCTCCACGTCCGCGAGGTGATCCAGACCACGCCCGAAGAGAACCTGGCGATGGTGGAAGACACGGTCCGGTTCCTGAAGGAGAGCGGCCGGTTCGTTGTCTACGACGCCGAGCACGCGTTCGACGGATACAAGGACGATCCCCAGTATGCGCTGGCCACCTGGCGCGCGGCGGCCAGGGGGGGCGCCGACCTCGTCGTGCTGTGCGACACCAACGGCGGATCGGTGCCTGCTGAAATCGCCACGATCACGCGCGAGGCCTGCGCAGGCCTGCCCGTCCCGATCGGCATTCACACCCACGACGACATTGGCCTGGGTGTCGCCAACGCGATCGCGGCGCTCGAAGCGGGCGCCATGCACGTGCAGGGGACGCTCAACGGCTACGGCGAGCGCGTGGGTAACTGCAACCTCACGACGCTCATCCCGAACCTGGCGTTCAAATTCCACAAGACGTCGGTGCCGCCCTCTTCGCTTCCCCGGCTCAAGGAACTGTCGGTGTTTCTCGACGAAGTGGCCAACATCCGCCCCAACCCGCGGCTGCCCTGGGTGGGCGCCGCCGCGTTTTCGCACAAGGGCGGCACGCACGTCAACGCCGTTCAGAAGCTGCTGCGGAGCTACGAGCACATCGATCCGTCGGTCGTCGGCAACACGCGTCACGTGCTCATCAGCGAGCTGGCCGGCCGCAGCAACATCGTGCTGAAAGCGAGAGAACTGGGATGTGACGTCACCAAGGACACGCCGCAGCTTGGCGCCATCCTCGCGCGCGTCAAGGCGCTCGAGCACGAGGGCTACGAGTTCGAGGCGGCCGACGGCTCCCTCGCGCTGCTCATCCGGCGCGCCCTGGGAAGTGAACCGGCGCCGTTCCACATCGACGCGTACCACGTCTCGATGCGCGCCGAGGGTGAGGCGTCGGTGTGCGAGGCGACGGTGAAGGTTCGCGCGGGCGCCGAGCATGCGCACACGGTGGCCGACGGCGACGGCCCGGTCAACGCGCTCGACGGCGCGCTGAGGGCCGCGCTCGTCAAGTTCTATCCGCACCTGGCGGCCGTGCGACTCACCGACTACAAAGTGCGTATCGTCGACTCATCGGAGGGAACGGCCGCACGGACCAGAGTGCTCATCGAATCAAGCGACGACATTTCGAGCTGGACGACCGTCGGCGTGCACGAGAACATCATCGAGGCGAGCCTGCTGGCCCTGGTCGACAGCTTCGAGTACGGACTGCTGGAGAGAAAGACCGCCGCTAAAACCAGCGACACCTGATCGAGACTGTCCCGCACACCGCCGGAAGGCGGCCGTCACATTCGGGCTATCGGGTTTCCAGATATCTCAAGAGGAACGCGCGGCGCGCGTCGGCGAAGGCCTTGATCGACGTCGCATCGAACTCGCCGGAGCCGTACAGCTTGTGCGTGTCGCTCCTGACGTCGGCCGCGATGAGCGTCTCATAGCGCGTGGCAATCGGCCCGAGCTTCTTCCAGTCGAGCCACCGCTCGGCGATGTCGCGCACGTAGCCCAGGTAGCGCGCGCGCAAGGCCGGCACGGCGAGCAGCTTCGAGCGCAGCGGCTTGGTCGGGTCGTCGAGGCCCACGAGCGGATCGAGATCCACCGTGCCGCGGGGCGCGCCGGCGCCCGTCCCGCCGAAGCCTCGCCCCTCCACCACGCTCAGCGTCTCGTTGAAGTCGTGCGTGAACACATGGAAGCGGCCCTGCTCGTCCTGATAGATGTTGTAGTCGCTTGCGCGCGTCCAGTAGCCGTCGTTGTTGATGAGCGCGTTGTCGATGGCGAGAAACTTCAGGGCGCCGTCGATGTCGAGCATCGGCGCCAGAGCGGCCTCGAGCCGGCCCGGCGGCGTCTCATTGAGGACCTTCGTGAGGTGGATGAGATCGGCCCACGCTCTCGGATCGTCCTTCGTCTTGATCTCGTACAGCCTCTTGTACTGGCTGGGGTCGTCGCCAAAGTACTCGAGCCCGGAGCGGCCGCGTGGACTTCCCGGCACCTTCCAACGGGCGCCTTTCGTCGTCTGGAACCAGTCGCGGACGAAGTCCTTGTTGAACACCTGGGTGTTCGGATAGACGCCCCAGCTCTCGCCGTTGATGACCACCCGCATGAAGTTCGCCCTCGGCGCCGGAATGTAGTCGCGGGCGATCTCGTTGTACAGCACCGCCCGAAGGAACGTCGGATCCTGGTTGGCGTTGAGCAGGTTGAGCGTGCGATAGCTATTCAGATGCTGGTCGGCGTGGACGAAGTCGATCGTGAGCTGCAGCGAGTGCTTGCGGCCCCCCGGCACCATCCTGAACGACGAGTTCCCGCGGAAGTGGACGCCGACCTCACGGTAGGTCTTGCCATCCACGATCATCGTCGCGGGCACTTCCACGTCGGTGTGGTAGAAGTCGGTCAGCTCGTCCTCCCAATCCGCGTTCTCAAACTGGAGGAAGATCGTTCGAAGCGTCCCGGTGTCGTACAACGGCGCATCCGGATACGACCGGACCTGTGCCGGCGAGAGCCGCGGCCCCGGCTGGGTCGGGCCGAACGAGAACCGGCCGCCGAACCCGCCGCGGCCTCCTGGTCTGGGATTCTGGGCCAGCGACTCGCGAGCGGTCTTTCGTTCGGCCGCACTCAGGCGGCCGTCGCCGTCTCTGTCGAACTGTTTGACGAGCGGCAGATCCTGCCCACCGGGAAATCCTCCGAACCCGCCCTGTGCGAATCGCGGGGGCCCGTCCTGTGCGAATCGTGGGGGCCCGTCCTGCACGACGCGCGCAGCCTGTCCGGCCGGCTGGCTGCGCACGACCACCCGCGGGCGTTGAGGCACAGCACCGGCAATCCGTGGAGACACCGC
>MELA01000061.1 GCA_001767495.1 Acidobacteria bacterium RIFCSPLOWO2_12_FULL_65_11
TCCATCAACTGCAGGACGCCGGCCGCCTCGAGCGGCGGAAACGCGAGCAGGAGCAGGAACGAGGTGACAAACTGGGCCCAGACGAAGAAGGGCATTCGCATGAAGCTGAGCCCCCGCGCCCGAAGCTGAATGATCGTCGTGATGAAATTGATCGACCCGAGCAGCGACGACGTGATCAGGAAGACCATGCCGAAGAGCCACCACGTCTGGCCCGTCGTGGCGATGTCGGCAAGCGGGGCGTACGACGTCCAGCCCGAGTTGGCGGCCCCGCCCGGCACGAAGAAGCTCGCCAGCATGACGACGCCACCGATGAAGTACACCCAGTAGCTCATCATGTTAAGTTTGGGGAACGCCATGTCGGGCGCCCCGATTTGCAGCGGCATCACGAAGTTGCCGAAGCCGCCGACGGCAAGCGGCACGACCCCGAGGAACACCATGATGGTGCCGTGCATCGCGCCGAGCTGGTTGTAGAACTCGGGCAGCATGATGCCGCCGGGCGCGTTGGGGCTGTTTGGACCAAACAGGCCGGCGATGATCGGGATCGGCCGGCCCGGATAGGCGAGCTGGTACCGCATAATCATCATCAGCGTGAAGCCGAAGAGCAGGAACAGGAGCCCGGTGATTGCGTACTGAATCCCGATGACCTTGTGATCGACGGAAAAGACGTACTTCCGCCAGAACCCGAGCTCTTCGTGCGCATGTTGGGGTGCGCGGCCGTGGGCCCCGCCGTCAATCGGCACCGCCTTGTCCATATCCGCGCAATTGTATGCAGAAGGTACAAGCGGCGCAAGCAACGCGACCCGACGATCGATGCACTCGCGTCCGGCGTAGGATGGGCATGATGATTCGGCAGAGCGTGCGGACACTTGTCGTTGTCGTCCTGGTGTCCGTACGTGCCGCGCCTGTCATCGCCAGTGAGAAGTCCGAGACGCTGCGCGCCCGCGCGGCGGCCGAGCTCTACAACCTCGACCGCGATCGCGCGATCGCGACCTACCAGGAGGCGGTCGCGGCCGATTCGCTCGACGCCGGTGCGTACCGCGGCCTGGCGAGCGCGCTGTGGCTCAGCATCACGTTCCGCCGCGGCAACCTGACGGTGGACGATTACGTCGGCCGCGTCACCCGGCCGGCGCCGTCGATGCCTCCAGCGCCGCCCGAGATCGCCGCCGCATTTTCCGACGCGCTCGAGCGCGCCCTCGCGCTCGCCCGCCGGCGGCTCCAGGCCAATCCTCGGGACGCCGACGCGCAGTACGAACTGGGCGCCGCCATCGGATTACGCGCTTCCTACATCGCCACTGTCGAAGGCAGCCTGCTCAGGGCGTTCCGCGCGGCAAGCGACGCGTACGACGCGCACGAACGCGTGCTCGAACTCGATCCACGCCGCCGGGACGCCGGCCTCATTGTCGGCACCTATCGGTACATCGTCTCCACCCAGGCGCTGCCCGTCCGGCTGGCCGCGTACATGATCGGGTTTGGCGGAGGCACGGAACGTGGCATCCGCATGATTGAAGACGCTGTTGCATACGGCGGCACCAATCAGACCGACGCCCGCTTCGCCCTCGTGCTGATCTACAACCGTGAGAAGCGGTACGACGCGGCCCTCGAACAGCTTCGGTTCTTGCGCGAGCACTATCCGCGCAACCGTCTCGCATGGCTCGAGAGCGGATCGACCAGCCTCCGCGCCGCACGGCCGATGGAAGCCGAGCGGTTCATCAGCGACGGCCTTGCCCGGTTCGCCACCGATCCGCGGCCGCGCATGTTCGGTGAACAGGCGATCTGGTATTACAAGCGCGGAGCGGCCCGTGCCGCGCTCGGCCGGGCCGACGCCGCCGAGGATCTAGCCGAAGCCGTGTCATCGGAAGGGCGGAACTGGGTGCACGGCCGCGCCCGGCTGGAACTGGGCAAGCTGGCGCTCAAGGCGGGCAACCGCGACGCGGCCCGGCAGGAACTGGAAGCGGCCGCCACGCTGTGCGCGGGTGACAACGACCCGGGATTTGCGGCCGAGGCGAGGCGCCTCCTCGCTCGGTATTGGTAGCGGTACGGGGAATCGAACCCCGATTTGATGGTTGAGAACCATCCGTCCTAACCGTTAGACGATACCGCCACGGGCCGACTGGAGCCCCAATTATCAGTCTCCGCTGATGGATCGGTCAACACGCCGAACGCCCCGTTTTGTGATTGAATATAACGTTGTCCTGCTCGTTGTTATTTCTTCCTGAGGAGAGATCAATGCATGTACGAAGTGTTCGGGTGAGCGTGCCGGGTCTGATTGCGAGCGCGACGCTCGCGGTCTCGGTCGTCGCGTGCGGCGGTGGGGGCGGCACCACCACCACGAGCGCGCCGCCGGCTGAAACAGCCGCGCCCGCGGCGGCCGGGCTGAGGGTCGATGCGGCCACGGCCGGCGAAGTGATGGGTATGGTGATGCTCGACGGCACGGCGCCGGCCAACGCGGCGATCAGAATGAACGCCGACCCGGTCTGCCTGCGCGAAGCCAAGGGGCCGCAGACCCAGGAAACCTACGTGGTCGGCGACGGCAAGGCGCTCGGCAACGTGTTCGTCTACGTGAAGGACGGTCTCGGCAACTACGTGTACGACACGCCGGCCGAGCCGGCGCGGATCGATCAGAAGCAGTGCCGTTACACCCCGCACGTACTCGGGATACGCGTCGGCCAGCCGCTCGAGATCACCAACAGCGATCCGACGCTGCACAACATCCACGCCCAGCCGACAGCTAATCAAGAGTTCAACACCGGCCAGCCGATCCAGGGCATGAAGATGACGCACACCTTCACTGCCAAGGAAGTCATGGTGCCGTTCAAGTGTGACGTGCACGGCTGGATGAACGCCTTCATCGGCGTGTTGGATCATCCCTACTTCGCCACCACGGGCATGGACGGCAAGTTCTCGCTGAAGACGCTGCCGCCCGGCACCTACACGATCGAGGCGTGGCACGAGAAGCTCGGCGCCCAGACACAGCAGGTTACGATCGGCGAGAAAGAAACCAAGGAGGTCAGCTTCACGTTCAAGCCCGTCTGACGATGCTCCACCGCTTCGCACAGTTCGTCACCGGCGCCACGGTGCTGCTCGTGCTGGCCGGCAGTCTGGTCACCAGCACCGAATCGGGCCTCTCGGTGCCCGATTGGCCCACCACGTACGGCTGGAACATGTTTACGTTTCCGCCTTCGAAGTGGGTCGGCGGTATCTTCTACGAGCATGGCCATCGGTTGATCGCCAGCACGGTCGGGTTCCTGACGATCGTGCTGGCGGGATGGCTGTCGCGCACCGACTCGCGACGCTGGCTGCGGCGGCTCGGATGGACGGCGCTTCTGGCCGTGATCGCGCAAGGGGTGCTTGGCGGCTTGACAGTCCTCTTCTTCCTGCCGGCCCCGATCTCGATCGCGCACGCCGGGCTTGCCGAGATCTTCTTCTGCCTCACGATTGCGATTGCGCTGTTCACCTCGCCCGGCTGGATGGCCGGCTACGGGCGCGGCGCCTCCGAGCCGGCCGGAGTCCCTGGAGTCCCTGGAGTCGACGACCGCAGGCTGCGGCTGGTGGCGACGGCCACGACCGCGCTTGTCTACGCGCAGATTCTCGTCGGGGCGACCATGCGGCACACGGGCGCCGGGCTCGCGATCCCGGACTTCCCGCTGATGTTCGGTCGCCTCGTGCCGGATCATTGGGACTCGATGATCGCGATCCATTTCGCGCACCGCGTCGGCGCGCTCGTCGTGGCGCTCGCCGTGGCCGCGACAGCGGCTCACGTGTGGTACCACCACCGAGGCCGGCGCGAGCTGGTGCGCCCCGCGGCGCTCGTCTCGGCGCTGGTGGCCGTTCAGATCACGCTCGGCGCCTTGACCGTGCTCACAGCGCGCGACGTGTGGATCAACAGCGTCCACGTGGTCTGCGGGGCGCTGGTCCTCACGGCCTCGCTGGTGCTGACACTGCGGGCCTGGCGCGTGAAGTTTGGGACCGAAGACGGCCGGCTGAGGCCGCACGTCACGTACGGCATCGACACCAGCGCTGGCCTTGGTAGGATCCGCCTTCAGGCGGACCGTCCGGCCACCGGAGCTCGCCCGTGAAGCACGCGCGGGCTGACGCGGCCTCGGTTCCCCTCCCGGTCGCCGGCCGCTCGATGATCTCTGGCGATTACATCGCGCTCACCAAGCCGCGCCTGAACGGGCTCGTCGTCGCGACGAGCGCAGTCGGGTACTACTTGGGCGCGCCCGGTCGACCGGATCTGCTGTCGATGGCGCTCGTGGCGATGGGCACGACACTGGTCGCAGGCAGCGCGGCCGTCCTCAATCAAGTCTACGAACGCGATACCGACGCCATGATGAACCGCACGCGCCTGCGGCCGCTGCCGGACGGACGCGTGTCACCCGGCGATGCAACTATCTTCGGCGTCGCGTTGTCGGCCTGCGGCCTCGCCATCCTCGCCGCGCACGCGACGCTCGTGACCACGGTGCTCGCGCTCGCGACGCTCGCCATCTATCTTCTGATTTACACCCCGATGAAACGCCGCACGCCGCACGCGACGCTCGTCGGCGCCGTCCCGGGCGCGCTGCCGCCGCTCATCGGGTGGACGGCCAGCCACGACGGCGTCTCCACGGGCGGCCTCGCGCTCTTTGCCATCGTCTTCCTGTGGCAGATTCCGCACTTCATGGCGATCGCCTGGATGTACCGCGACGATTACCGGAAGGCCGGCTTCCCCATGCTGTCTGTGATCGATCCGAGCGGCCGGCGCGCGGGACGTCAGGCGGTGGCATACGCCATGGCGCTCGTGCCGGCGAGCGTGACACCGACGATCGTCGGGATGACCGGCGCCGCGTATGCGACCGTCACGCTCGTGTTGGGGGTGGCTCTGCTCGCTCTGGCCGCACGGTTCTTCGCGGCGCCATCCGATCGGTCGGCCCGCTGGCTGTTTGTGGGCTCGATCGCCTACCTGCCGCTCAGCTGGATCGCGATGGTCGCGGACCGGCTGTGACGGTCCACGATCTGCCGGCCGTCAACGCGAGTCTCAATGCGCTGTCGGGCATCCTGCTCGTCATCGGTTACACCATGATTCGTGGGCGGCGCATCGCCGCGCATCGCCGCTGCATGATCGCAGCGTTCGTGACGTCGTCGCTGTTTCTGGTCTGCTATGTGATCTACCACGCCCAGGTGGGGTCGGTGCGCTTCACGCGCGAGGGACTCGTGCGGCCTGTGTATTACACCATCCTCATCACGCACGTCACCCTCGCGGCGGCCGTGCCGCCGCTGGCGATGCTGACGCTGTCGCGGGGGCTCAAGGCGCGCTACCCCCAACACGTCCGCATCGCCCGCTGGACCCTGCCCATCTGGCTGTACGTATCGGTGACGGGCGTGCTGGTCTACGTGCTGCTGTATCAGCCGACCTGGCTCCTGTAGAGAGGGTCCGGCTGAAGCCGGACACTACATCTGGAGGCCGAAACCGGCCGTTACGAAGCGGTTGTAGTGTCCGGCTTTAGCCGGACCCAAGCTATACTGGACCCCTTAAAACGCGCGGGCGTGTCGCGCCGGGGTAGAGCATGCGATACCGTCTTCATGGGTTCCGAGGCGTTCTGGCGTTCTCACTGGCCGTGGCGCTGGTATCGATGTCGGGTCGTGCCGCCGCACAGGGCCGCGTCGGCGGCACGGTCAAGAGCGAGACCGGGGACCCGATCAAAGGCGCGACGGTGACGGCGCGCAATCTCGACGCCCAGCCCGACAGCTTCACAAGCACGACCGACGAGCGAGGGCGTTTCGCGATGGTCGGGCTGCCGCGTGGCGAATGGACGTTCTACGTGCAGGCGCCCGGCTTCGTGCCCGATCTCGGTACCGTCAACGTCCGGGCGATCAACGCCAACCCACCCTTTGCTTTCACACTCGTGAAGGCGGCCGTGGCGCCAAGTGCGCTTGGATCGCTCGACGCGAAAAACCTCCAGACGCAGCTGGCGGCGGCCGACGGGTTATACAACGGTCAGCGATGGGACGAAGCGATTGCCGCGTATCGCGCGATCCTGACGAAAGCGCCGGCGCTCAGCGTCATCAATCTGCAGATTGCCAGCGCGTACCGGAGCAAGAAGGAATTCGACAGCGCCATCGGCGTGTACAG
>MELA01000062.1 GCA_001767495.1 Acidobacteria bacterium RIFCSPLOWO2_12_FULL_65_11
CAGTCGTCGGCGCCGGCCGATCGTTTCTCGCTCCCTGACGGGACCACGTTCGGCGTCATCTCCTCAACGACCAGTCCGTTCTGCAGGAGTTGTGACCGAAGCCGGCTGACGGCCGACGGCATGTGGTACTTGTGTCTCTATGCCGCGCAGGGCATCGACCTGCGAGGGCTCTTCCGTCGGGGTGCCTCAGCCGAGGAGCTGGCAAAAACGATTGCGGACGGTTGGCGCGGGCGGACCAATCGCGGCGCCGAAGAACGGCTCGCCTTGGGCGATCGCCGTGTCGTGCCGATCAGGGACTTACGGAAGGATCCGCACCTGGAGATGCATACGCGCGGCGGATAGAACCTCCGCCAGATGTCCGACTCAATAGCTCACGGACCCGCGCCGAGAGCACGGAGGCTTGGAAGGGTTTGCTCAGAAAGCTCATGTTCGGGTTGCCGGTATCGAGCGTTACCGCCAGGTCGGCGTGCCCCGACATGAAGAGCACCTTCAACTCGGGTCGCTGGTGGACCAGCTGCTGCGCGAGCGTCGGCCCGTTCATTCCGGGCATGACCACGTCGGTCAGAAGCATGTCGATGTGCGCGCCGTGCAGATCGAAGAGATCGCACGCCATCCTCGGTGTTGGCGCATCGAGCACGCGGTAGCCCTGCCGGGACAGAATGGCCACGACGATGGCGCGCACCGCGTCTTCGTCCTCCACCAGCAGGATCGTCTCGTGCCCGCCCGCCAGGTCGGCGGTCGGAGGACCGGCGGCGCCAGCAGAGGCGGCCGACACCGCGGGAAAATAGATCGTAAATGCCGTGCCCGTGGCCAGCTCGCTGTCGACGGCGATGAACCCACCGCTTTGCTGGACGATCCCGTACGCCGAGGCGAGGCCGAGGCCGGTTCCCCTGCCGAGCTCCTTGGCGGCGAAGAACGGTTCGAACAGGTGGGCCTGGGCCTCAAAGGGAATGCCGGGGCCATCGTCGCTCACGCGCAGCCGGACGTACTCGGCCGAGGTCGCCGGCGCGTCCGGCGGCAGCGCGATCTCGGAGCGAGCGACGCGCGCCACGCCAATCTGGATGCGACCGCCCACCGGCAGCCCGTCGCGTGCGTGCACTACGAGGTTGACGATGACCTGCTCGACCTGCGCCGGGTCGACGTGCACCACGGCCGGCGTCGCGGCAATGTCGCACGAGAGGGCAATGTCTTCGCGAACCAGACGCACCAGCATCTCGCGAAGGCCGGCGAGCGTTTGGCCCAGATCCACGTCCTCCGGCAGCAGCACCTGCCTGCGGCTGAACGCCAGCAGCTGCTGGGTTAACGTGGCGGCTCGCCGACCGGCCTTCAGAATCTGCTCCAGGTCGGCGCGGTCGGGATCGCCCTCCGCCCGATCGCTTAAGAGGAGCTCCGTGTAGCCGAGGATCGCGGTCAGCAGGTTATTGAAGTCGTGCGCGACGCCGCCGGCGAGTCGGCCGATACTCTCAAACCTCTCGGATCGCGTGAGGCGTTCGTCGAGCAGGCGCCGCTCGACGGGTCCATCTGCACCCGCCTCGGCGTGCGCGCGGTTCTCGCGGTTTGTGACGATGGTCATTGAATCGATCGCGGCAGCAAACGACGTGGAGACTGGCGCGACGGCGGCGCTTCGCCGGCAATCTGGTGGCGATCGAGACGCCGGTAGAGCGCGCGGCGGCTGATACCCAGCACCTTGGCGGCGGCCATCCGGTTCCCGTTCACCTGCCGCAGAACCTCGACGATGTGCTCCCGCTCGATCTCCTGGAGCGGAGCCGCGACGTCGTTGGGCCGCGAAGAGGGCAGATCGACGCTGCGTCCCCGCGTGGACGCTGGCGCGCTTTCCGGCCCGAACGCGCCGGCGAGCTCGCGCTCCGAGATGAGACTGCCGTCGGTCAGCAGACAGGCCCGCTCGATCACGTTCTTCAGCTCACGGACGTTACCGTCCCAGCGCGCCGTCAGGACGACGCGCTCGGCCGACGGCGTCAGACCGGTGAGCGGCTTGTGCATTCGCTGCGCGCACTCTCGTACGAACGCGGCGGTCAGATACGGGATGTCCTCACGGCGATCGCGGAGAGGTGGAAGGCCGACCTCCACGACATTGAGGCGGTAGAACAGGTCGCCGCGGAACCGGCCGGCGGCCACTTCGGCCCGCAGGTCGCGGTTGGTGGCGGCAATCACCGTCACGTCGACCCGCTTGGGCTGCAGCGACCCGACGCGCTGCACCTCGCCATTCTCGAGCGCCCGCAGGAGCTTCGCCTGAACCGACATCGGCAGCTCGCCAATCTCGTCGAGGAACAGCATGCCGCCGTGCGCGGCCTCGAATACGCCTGGCTTGGAGTCCACCGCGCCGGTGAACGCGCCTCGCACGTGGCCGAACAGCTCGCTTTCGAACAGTGTGTCGACGACCGCCGAGCAGTTGATCGTCACAAACGGGCGGGCGCGGCGCGGCCCGACATGGTGAAACGCACGCGCCGCGAGCTCCTTGCCCGTGCCCGTCTCGCCGGTAATCAGTACGATTTTGGCGTGGGGCGCCAGGCGCTGAATGAGGCTGAAGACTTCCTGCATCAGCGGGCTGCGTCCGAGCATCCCGCAAAACTCGAGACGCCGCGCCACCTCGTCTTCGAGCGCGACGACGTGTGCGCGACGGTCCAACTCCTCTCGAATCTCGGCAAGCACCTGCCGGAGCCGGTCGAAATCGAACGGCTTGGTCAAGTACTCGCGCGCGCCGAGCTTAATCGCTTCGACCGCGCTATCAACCGCGGCGAAGCCGGTCATCAGAATGACTTCGCAGCTGGGCACCGACGCGCGAATCTGACGCAGCAGGTCCAGCCCGTTGACGTCGGGCATCCGGAGGTCGACCATCGCAAGGTCGGCCGGCTTGCGGGCGAGCGCCCGCAGCGCTTCGGATCCGTTCGCGCAGGCCACAACATCGTAACCAGCCTTGGCCGCGAGGCGCTCGATGACTCTGAGCACCGGCACATCGTCGTCGACGACGAGGAGTTGCGGACGGACGGCGAGTGCAGGTTTGTGCATGTGTGCCGAGGCGCCACCGCAGCGCGGACACTGCGCCGGTGACGAGTCGTAGGTCCAATCTGCCAACGCCGAAGCCATCTCTTGCACGCCAGCACCACCTTGATCGAAGGCGAGGTTCTCCAAGAACCGTGCCCACGGGCTAGCGTCGTTCTCCGGCTCGTACAGCAGTCTATCGGCCCGACTGTGCGGTTCTGACAGGCACAGTGTGCGGCTGTGCGCAGCCTAGCACACTCAACCAGCCATTCCATGGCCCCGTCGCCGGCACGGTCACTTATGCCGGCCGGATTCGAGGACTGGCAGCGCTCTTGCTCCCCCGTTCACCATGGCACCTGTCCAACTGGAGCGGCACCCACAGAACTCGGCGCAGGAGGACCTCCACCGCCACGGAGAGCTGTCGGCTGAGCTCCGCCGACGGACCGACGAGATCTGCTCGCGGCTACGGTGGAACACGGGCGCGACGGCCGACATCAGCCTGCTCGAAGAGATGGCCACGGATCGCGCGCCTGACGTGATGCTGCACGGCGAGCGCGTGGCGCGCTACGCGCAGGCGGTCGCCCACGAGTGGGCGTTGGAGGCCGAAACCGCCAGGCTGCTCAGAACGGCGGCCCGGTTCCATGACATTGGGAAACTCGCGATGCCGGCGGCGCTGCTCACCAAGCCCTCACCGCTCACGCCGGGTGAATGGGCCGTCATGCACCGCCACGTCGAGGTGGGCGCCGAGATACTGGCCGCCACGCGCACGCTGCAAGGGCTGGCGCCGATTGTCGCCACCACCCACGAATGGTTCGACGGCAGGGGCTATCCGCACCAGATTGCCGGCGCCGACATTCCGGTGGCGAGCCGCATCATCGCCGTGGCCGACGCCTACGATTCAGCAACCCTGCAGCGGCACGGCCGCGCGCGGATCGATTCGGCCGAAGCGGTGGCGGAGCTCAAGCGCGGGCGCGGCACGCAGTTCGACCCCGACGTGCTCGACACCTTTCTCGCAGTGATCGGCACGCACTGACCCCCGTGCCGTAGCGTCCGGCTTCAGATGTCAGAATTTGACGGCTTGACGGACGGCAGAGGCGAGAACGCCCCCAAGCGCGGCAGCGGTCAGGACCAGCGCGGCAGCCGGCCGGTCCTCAATCGCATAAATAAACAACACGCCAATCACCACGCCGACGACGATCGCGGGAATCGCGTCGGTGACCCGGCTCCACGCGCCACGAGGGCACCGATGATGCTCAGTGAGCGCCCCCATGCACCTCGGGCAGGTTGCCATGTCGTTCAGAGATGATAACACGGCGCCTTTTCATCACACCCCGTGAAGTCGCTGGGCAAGGCGATGTAGGAATAGTCCTACATCAGTGACCAGGCCGATCGTCTGCGACGAGCCTCGGTCCGCCAGCTTCGTGACGACCGCCGGGTTGATGTCGACACACACCATGCGCACCCAGGAGGGCAGCATATTGCCGACGCCGATGCCGTGCAGCATCGACGACAGCACGATAACGAGTTTCACGCCCGCGAGCGCCTCGGCGTATCGATCCTGCGCCTCGCGCAAGTCCATGAGGGTGTCCGGGATCGGGCCATCGTCGCGAATGCTGCCCGCCAGGACGTACCGGACGCCGCGGCGAATGCATTCGTACATGATGCCCGAACCGAGCACACCGCCCTCGACGGCCTGACGCAGCCCGCCCGCCCGACAGATCGTGTTGATGGCGCGCATGTGGTGCCGGTGCCCGCCGTGAATGGTCTTTCCCGTCTCGAGGTCGACGCCAAGCGAGGTGCCGAAAAACGATCGCTCGACGTCGTGGACGGCCAAGGCGTTCCCGGCGAGGAGGACGTCGACGAAGCCGCCGCGAATCAGTTGGCAGAAATCGTCGGCTCCTCCCGTATGCACGAGCACCGGACCGGCCACGAATGCAATCCGGCCGCCTGTGCTCTTGCTGTCGGCCATCATCGCGGCGATGCGCCGGACGGCGACGTCCACCCGGCGCTCGGAGGAGATCTCGTTGGTCATGAAGGCGAAGCCGAGGCGGTCGCGCTCCTGAAACTCGGGTTCAGCTCTCACACCTTCCACGCCACACACGATCGCGTCGCCGGTGCGAACGTCCCGCAGTTTTCGGCAGCTCGCGCGGCCGTCTTCGACGACGATCACCGAGTCCATCCGCTGATTCTCCACTTCCAGCCAGCCGCCGAGGTGGCGGACGTGCGTCCGCAGATTGGTCGTGGAATAGAAATCATCCGGCACACAGCCGTCGCGATCGGCGCGCCGGGTCTGCGCATCCGTCACACGCGCGATGCGACAGCCGAGCGGCACCAGTTCCTCGAGCACACGCGTGAGGTCCTCGTCGCTCTGCGCCGAGATCCGCATCGAGATGGCCGACGGCTCGTCGTTGGTCCGGCCGATGGTGAACTGCAGCACCTCGAACGACGCGTCCCACTTGATGACGGTGTCAAAGATGACGTTGAGCAGCTGCGAATCGATCAGGTGGCCTTCGGCCTCAACGATCTGTGTGTGTGGTAAGTGGTCCGTCATCTCGTCACGCGAGGATGGGAAGCGCCAGCGGCGGCTCGACGTGGAATTCGAGGCGCGCGATGTCGGCCAGCGCGCGGCCCAGCACCGACGCGGCACAGGCCTCGAGCGTCGCGACAAACGGCAGCCGGTCTTTGCGGTACCGAGGCAACTGGACCACCGCCTCGATGTTGATGCCGTGGCGCGCGAAGCCGGCGCAGACTTCCGCGAGAATGCCCGGTCGATCGGCGACCATGAAGCGGACGTAGTGCGGCGCGACGAAGTCGCTCGAGACCTCGGCGACCGATGCCACCGGCAGCAGGCCCGCGTCGCGAGGGGCGTGGCGGCCGATCGACAGCAGATCGGACACGACGGCCACCGCGGTCGGCGATCCGCCCGCCCCGGAACCGGAGAACCACGTCTCGCCGCCGAACACACCCCGCACCATCACGAGATTCTGACTGCCAGTGATCTGGCCGAAGCTCGAGTGGATCGGCACCAGCGCCGGTCCCACGACGGCAAACACGCGGCCATCCTCCTCGATGGCCGCGCGCGCGATCTGGCGAATCGTAGAGTCGATCTCCTTGGCGTACTGGAAATCCACAAAATCGATCGGCCGGATGGACTGGGTGGCGATGTCGCTTACACGGATCGGCCGCCGGAGGCCGACGGCCGCAATGATCGCCAGCTTGGCGGCCGCGTCGGCACCGTCGACATCCTCGGTCGGGTCGGCCTCGGCATAGCCCGCGGCCTGCGCTTCGGCCAGCGCCTCGGCGAAGGGGAGCTCGGCCGACTGCATGCGGCTCAGGATGTAGGCGCACGTCCCGTTCAGGATGCCGCGCACCTCGACCAATCGATCGCCGGCCAAGCCTTCCTGGAGCGCCCGCAGCACCGGAATGCCGCCGGCGACGGAGGCCTCGAAGCGAAGCTGTTGGCCGTTCGCGCGGGCCAGCTCGCCGAGCTCGGCGCCATAATGGGCGATCAGCTGCTTGTTGGCCGTGACGACGGACTTGCCGCTCGTCAGGGCGGCGCGCACCCATTCGTACGCGGGGTGCAGCCCGCCCACCAGCTCGACCACGACGTCCACGTCAGAGCGAAGGACATCGTCGATCTCGTCCGTCCACTTGACGGTGGGCGGCACCCAGTCGACGTGCTTACTGGCCACGCGGCGGTTGAAGATATGCGTCAACTGCACGCGCGACACATGTCCCGCGCACAGAATCCTGGCCACCGACTGCCCCACCGTGCCAAAGCCGAGCAACCCGACGCGTACGGTCTCGATCGTATTCATGCTGCCTGCATTCCCCCCTGTCGTGTCAGCCTTCCGCCTCCGCTGAAGCTTCGGCGGACTCGCCGTAGCCTTCTGATGTAGTGTCCGCCTTTAGGCGGACTTCCAGGTCCGGCTGAAGCCGGACACTACATTCCGGAAATAGACAAGAGGTCAAACAATCACGATTTGACGTCGTAAGTCAACGGCGGGCCGACCGACGCAGGCGGCCGGCGAGCGCCGTCAGATCGTCGGGCATCGGCGCCTCGATCGAAAGGGGACGTCCGGCCACCGGATGGCGCAGTGCGAGGCGGCAAGCGTGAAGAGCCTGACGGGGGAACCGAATCTGGCGCAGCCGCTCCGGCCCGGAGACATAGCGCCGCTCGCCCACCAGCATGTGGCCGCGCAGCCCCGCCTGGATGCGGATCTGATTCCGCTTGCCGGTCACGAGTCGCACTTCGATCAGAGACGCGTCGCGGTATCGCTCGACGGTGCGGTATTCGCTGACCGCCTCCTTCCCACGCGGATCGCGCGGGTGCGTCTTCCTCTGGATGAGCGCGCGATCGTCCCAGACTAGATGGTCGCGCCACGTGCCGGAGAGCGGCGTTGGATGGCCGTAGACAATCGCCCGATACGTTCGTTCCGGCTCTCGACGGAGGAACTGTTCTTTCAGTTGCACCTGGGCCGCGGCGTGCTTGGCGAAAAGGACCACGCCCGATGTGTCGCGATCGATGCGGTGCACGACGAAGGGCCGGTGCGCCCGATCGGTCCGGAAGTAGTGCTTGAGCAACCCGAGCACCGAGTCCGCCGCCTCGCCGCGCCGATCGAGTGGCACCGTCAGCAGGCCCGATGGCTTGTTCACGGCAATTAGGTCGTCGTCTTCGTACAGAATGGCCAGGTCGCCGGCCTGATGGGGCGACGAGCGACGCCGCGCGCTGCCAGGACGATCCATCCACACGCGGACGCGGTCGCCCTTGGTCAGGCGCCTGGCCGCGTCGGCCTTCGTCGCCTCGATCTCGTTGACGAACACCTTGCCGCGCTCGATGGCCGCCACGGCGCGTCCGCGCGATGCGAGACGATCGGCGGAGGCGAGGAACTTGTCGAGCCGATGGCCGACGCTCTCCGGACCGACCGACCACTGCGACTCATCCATAATTTGCGGCGCGCGGGGCCCCACCCCCGCGCGCTGAAGACAACTTCACTTCTCACGGCCCCCCGAGGGCCACGGCGCTCCAACGTAGACTCTCGCGCTCGGCAGTCGATAGTCTGTCACGATTGGCTTGTATACTGCGACGGTGCGGGACACGGCAGGTCGTCTCCGGCGATGGGTGATGGGGGTGCTCGTGCTCGGCCTCGCGGGCACGGGCATCGAGCTCGTCCTCTTCGGCCACTACGAGGATGCCTGGCAGCGCGTCCCGCTCGTGCTCATCGGCGCGGCGTTAGGCGTGCTCGTCTGGCATGCGGCCCGCCGCGACGGCACGAGCGTTCGTGCGATCCGTGCCACAATGGCGTCGCTCATGCTTGCGGGCGCCGTTGGCGCGGCTCTACATATCCGCGGCGCCGCAGAGTTTCAGCTCGAGATCGACCCAACCCAGAGCTGGTGGGAGCTGTCAAAGAAGGTCATGCGGGCCCAGGCCCCTCCAGCCCTCGCGCCGGGCATCATGGTTCAATTGGGGCTGCTCGGTCTCACCTACGCGTATCGTTATCCTGATTAAAGATGGAGTGACACCAGATGAAGACTGTCTATAGAACGTTTGTCGCGATCCTCGGAGCCTGTGCCTTGGTGGTAAACCTGGCCGCCCCTGCTGTCGCCCAAGTGGGCAAGGGCCTTGTCGATCCGAATGTGGCGGCCGAAAGGGACCTGCTGACTCTGCCGCACATGACGCCTGCTATCGTGAAGGCCATGCTCGACAAACGTCCCTTCATGACCGTCGTCGATCTCAACGCGTTTCTCCTCGATCGGAAACTCACCGCACAGCAGGCCACGGAGTTCTACGGCAAGGCATTCGTGCACGTCAACCTGAATACCGGGTCGCGTGAGGAGATTCTCTTGATACCGGGCGCCGGTCAGCGCATGGCGCGCGAGTTCGCGGAGTACCGGCCGTGGAGAACCTGGGCGCAGTTCGACCGGGAGATCAGCAAGTACGTGGGTCAGCCGGAGACGGATCGACTGAAGCAGTACGTCTTCATCCCGGTCAACCTCAGCACCGCGAGCGACGAAGACATCCTGAGCATTCCGGGCGCCGGGCCGCGCATGGTGCGGGAGTTCAAGGAGTACCGTCCCTGGCGCACGAAGGAGCAATTCGACCGGGAGATCGGTAAGTACGTCGGCGCCACGGAAACTGCGCGGCTCTGGCGCTACGTCGTCATTCAGTAGAGCGTACTAGTTACTGGCGGGCGCGGTCATGGCCCTCACCTGATTCGAGTTGAACTTGAATTCGGCCGCCATGTCCTTGTCGTACGTGACGGTGAAGGCTCTCGTCAGGTCGACCTTTTTCGCGAAGGTCAGCACGCCGTCAACGCGGTCGCCCGTCGCCAACTTGTTCTTGCCCCTCATGAAGTTCTTGATGTTGGTGGCCGTCCCGGGCATCGACTGACCGTCCTGATCGATCGTAAACCTTGTGCTATCGAGCTCGATGCTCCGCTGTGCCGTGCCCTGCACGTAGACGAGCGTCGCTTCCTTCGCCCGCGCGCGCATCGCGTACACGGTCGGCGGCTGAAAGACGGCGCCCACCGTCTTGTCGTTGAGGTGCACGAGGCTGAGCGGCAGCCCGTCGATCGGCAGGATCTTCGTGTACTCGACCGTAACCGCCATCGGATCCTGTCCCTTCACCGACAACGGCAAACACACCGCCAACGCGCAAACGGCCAACATCAATTTTCTCATCAGCGCCTCAAGTCCTCTATTGGAGCAGGTGGATGGCAAGTAAAGGAAGTCCACAAATTATGACCCGTCTGGTGTAAGAAATCCATATCAATCCCCTTGTGGGTGGCGAAACAACGTGAGTTTGCCGAAACGTTTGGTATTCCGTTCGAGGCGACCCAGGGCGGCGCAGAAGCGACCTATCCGGAGTATCAACTCACGATTCAGCAGCTCG
>MELA01000063.1 GCA_001767495.1 Acidobacteria bacterium RIFCSPLOWO2_12_FULL_65_11
GACCGGATCGCTCGTCTGGCTGCGCAACATCCTCACCGACGCCCGCGCCTCGAACCTCCAGTGGGGCATGTCCGCCTCGCCGCTCATCGTCGACAACAACGTGATCGTGCTGCCGGGTGGACCGGCCGGGCACTCTGTCGCAGCCTACAACAAGATGACGGGCGAGCCGGTGTGGACGGCGCTCGACGATCAGCAGGCCTACACCTCGCCGATGCTCGTCACCCTCGGTGGCGTGCGTCAGCTGCTCATCGTCAGCGCGACGCGCGCGCTCGGCCTCACAGTCGACGGAAGCCGCCTGCTCTGGGAGTACCCGTGGGTGACCGAGGTCGGGATCAACGTCGCACAGCCGCTACTTCTTGACAACGATCGCGTGTTCCTGTCGGCCAGCTACGGCCACGGCGCCGCCGTCATCCAATTGGAGCGAAGCGGCGACGCGTTCACAGTCGGCACGGTCTGGCAGAACACGCGGATGAAGAACAAGTTCACCAGCTCTGTCCTTCGAGACGGGTACATCTACGGGCTGGACGAAGCGATCCTGGCGTGTGTCGAAGCGTCCACTGGCACGCTCAAGTGGAAAGGCGGCCGTTACGGCTACGGCCAGATCCTCCTTGCCGGCGATCACATCGTGGTGCTGAGTGAGGACGGCGACCTCGCGCTCGTCAAAGCGACGCCGGAGCGCTTTGAAGAACTGGCAATCTTTCCAGCTATCGAGGGCAAGACTTGGAACCATCCGGTCATCACCAACGGCATCCTGCTCGTCCGCAATCTCCGAGAGATGGCCGCCTTCGACCTCAGGCCCAGATAGAGAAGTCGTGAGGACGGTGGCAGGACGTTCTGTCCTTGACACACCTCGGTGACGATGACACGTCGTCGATGAGATCGCCACGGGGAGGAAAGCTCGAACCGGAGGAGGCCACCGATGGGGCTGACCGTTCTCGAAATTGAGGTTGGAAATCCGGCAAGAAGGGCGGGGCGCTCTTCAGGTACGGCGATCGCGTCGGTGTTGCCGACGTCATCTTCGGCGAAGAAGGCGACAGCGTCCTGCTGGGCGCGTTTACGCTCGAGGCGCTCGGCTTCTCGCGTCGATGGCCGGATGCGGCCCGGTATCTTGGCACCGCCGAACGTGGCGAGGCCGCGACCGCGAAGCTGCATTTCCCCGGCCTCCATCCCAACGCCGCCCGCTGGCTCATCACGCGATCGATCAAGGCCATCGGCATCGACACGGCGAGCATCGACTACGGCCAGTCCACCCTCTTCGAGTCGCACCGGCTGCTGTATGCGCAGGACATCCCGGCCTTCGAGAACCTCAACGCCCTCGATCGCCTGCCGGTCACGGGAACCTTCATCGTCGCGCTGCCGATGAAGATCGCCGGGGGGAGCGGCGCGCCACTCCGCGCCGTGGGCATCGTGCCGCGATGAAGGCAGCGGTTTCTCCCAGTGGACCCGCCGTTGAGCCTGACCGATTGAGCCGTTTTCGGAGATCTTCTATTGACGCGTGCTAGTGTCCTGTCCCGATGGTTCGTGAAGGTGTGCCAAATGCGGCTGATGGCCGTTCGGCTCAGTCCGACGGCGTGGGCCATGTCGCGCACGCTGCAGTGCGTCGCGCCCCGCGGCGTCGTTTCCAGCGTGCGAATGATCACCTGTTCGACCTGCTCGTCGGTAATCGTCCGCGGTGCGCCTGGCTCGTGCAGGCCGTCGCCAGCAACGCCGCCAGCGCGACCGTCGTGAATCTCGTCGCACCGCTCATCGCGTTCCACATGTCAAGTCGAAGGCTCGGCGCTCCCCGGCTCACGGACGAAGGTCGAGGCAGACGAGCGTGTCGCTGCGCGTGTCGTTGTTGCGGACGTAGAGAAAACCGTCTGAGAGGGCCGGGAAGCTGCGAACGGTTGCCGGCAGAATCTGCGCCCGGGCGATCGGACGGAAGGCCTCTGGCGTGGCCGAAGCGAGAATCACTTCTCCCGTCTCGCGCAGAATGAGCAGCCGGTCACCGGCCAGCGTCACCGAGCCCGCACGAAACTGGTCCATGCTCCACTTGACCGCACCCGTTTTCAGATCGACCGCGCGGAAGCTCGGGTTGTATTCCTGGCGGCCGTGAAATCCATACAGGATCCCGTTGTGGTGCACGGCGGTCGCATAGTGGTTCGAGAGCGCCTCGTCTGACGACCAGAGCTCGATGAGCTGATTCCCCTGCACACGGACCACGGCTGCTCCGGTTTCGTACGTCGCGGATACGAAAATCAGATCGCCGACGACGAGCGGCGTGGCGGCATTGACCGAGGCGGCCGACCGCGACCGCCAGCGGCGCTCGAACGCCACGCGGCCGGTCGCCGGATCGAGGCCGACCAGCCCGTCGCGCGTGAAGAACACCGCGCGACGCTCGCCGCCGAATATCGCGCCGACTGGCGACGAATAACTGGCCTCGTGATTGGTGGCCGTCCAGAGCACGGCGCCGGTGTCGGCGTTGAAGGCGACGATTCCCGCGTCCCTGCCCGCGTTTTTTCCGCCGATATTGGCTATCACCCGGCCGCCTTCGACGAGCGGCGATCCGGCGGCGCCGAAAAACGCCTTGCGGACGCCGAACTGCCGCACGGTGTCCACGCTCCAGATGCGGCGCCCGGTTGCCAGGTCGAGCGCGTGCAACTGCCCTTCGGCACCAAACGTGTAGACCCGGTCATTTGCCACGACCGGGACTGCGCGCGGCCCTTCGTCGAACCCGAAGTCGTCGCGATAGGCCGTCGGATACGCGAAGCGCCACTGCGGAGTCCCCGTTCGGGCATCGAGCGACTCGACGACTTCCTCTCTCGCGACACGATGAAACAGGATCAGCCGACTGCCGGCGACGACGGGCCCGGCAAAGCCTGCTCCGACCGGCTTCCGCCACACGACGCGCGGCCCGGTCGCCGGCCACGATGTCGCGAGCGGCGGCCCGCTGTAGACGCCGTTTCGATCGGGTCCCAGGAACTGCGGCCAGTCGTTAGCTGCCGCCGAAACACCAGCCGCCGCGACTAGCAGAACGGCCGCACCTAGCGTCCAGCACCTACGCACTCAAGCACCTCGCGCGTTCGCACTCTCGCACCTCCGCACCCACGTCCCTAATTCGCCTTGATGTTGTACGCCGAGAGCGTTTTCTGATTGCGGATGTACAGCCGACCGCCGCTCACGACCGGATGCGCCCAGCTCGGCAGGCCTTGATCCGCAACCCGGAATCGACCCTTTTCGCGATATGCCATCGGGCTCGCCTCGGCCAGGCCGACGATGTTGTCCTCGCCGAATAAGTAAAGGTGGCCGTCGGCGTAGGTGAGCGACCCTTTGCCGACGCTGCGGTGACGCCACATCATCCTGCCGGTGGCGAACTCCAGACACGTGAGGATGGAGTTGTTGAATCCATACAAGTAGCCGTTCACCAGCAGCACGCCGCCGTGATGGTTCTGCATCTCACGCGTGAAGTAGATCTCCTGCATGCGCACGTCCCCGCCCTGCGCCGACAGTCCAAGCAGGGCCCCGCCGGTGCCGTAATTGGAACTGTAGAAGACCTTGTTGTCGAAGAAGATGGGCGTCGTGATGTTGGCCGTCCCGTTGGCGACGCGTGGATACCGCCACATCAGCTTGCCGTCCGACGCGCGCACGCCCACGCCCGCACTCGAAGTCAGCGTCATGATGGTCCGGACGCCCTGCACGTCGGCCACGACGGGCGACGAGTAGCCGGCTTCGTCGCTCAGCTCCTTGCTCGTCCAGACCGTCGTGCCGGTCATCTTATTGAGCGCCACAACGCCCGCGCCACGCCCGCCGGGCGTCACGATGAGATTGTTGCCGTCGACGAGCGGCGATTCGCTGATCAGCCAGTCGATATTGCGTCCGCCGAACTCCCTGAGGATGTTGCGCTGCCAGACGGCTGTGCCGTCCGTCTTCAGGCAGATCAGATCGCCGTTCTCCGTCAGCACGTACAGCCGGTCACCGTCCACCGTCGGCGTGCCTCGCGGGCCCGAGCCCCGATCGTTAACGCCGAACGAGCCGATCGCCTTCGACCACAGGCCCTTGCCGTCGGCACGGCTGAGCGCATAGACCATGCTCTGCCGGCCGCTTGAACCCTGCACGAAGATGCGATCGCCGGCAACGGCCATCGAGCCGTAGCCTTCGCCCAGGCTCGATATCGACCACACGAGCGGCGGGCCTGCTGCCGGCCACTGCGGCAACAGCCCGGTTTCTTTGGAAAGGCCCGTCCGATCGGGACCGCGCCACTGCGGCCAGTCGGTCGAAGCACCGGACTGACCGGCTGTCGTCGTCGACAGGGCCAACAGTCCGGCGGCGAGGACCAGAATTATGAAATGACGATTGCGCTTCATCGCGGACGCTCCTCTGCAGCAACGATGTGGTAGTTTGTGAGGTTCTGACGGCTCAGGGCTCAAGGATACAGGACCAGAGACGAGATTATGAGAGACATGGTTTGTCACATTTTCCGGATCGTCGTCGCCTGCAGCGTGGTTGGTACGCTCGTGGCCCCCGCGGCTTGGGCGCAGGGTGCGCCGCAGCCGTCGCCGGGCGGAACGGGCCAGGTCACTCAAGAAGACGGCGCGCTTCGGCTTCGGCTGCCCACGATCACGGTCACGGCGCAAAAGGAGTCGGAGAACATCCAAGACGCACCGGTCAGCGTGACCGCGGTGACGGGCGACACGCTACAAAACGCCGGCGTCCGCAGCGTCAGCGAGGCCGCTCAGTTCGCGCCCAACACGTTTTTCAACGAGTTCACGGCGCGCAAACTCAGCAATCCGCGGTTCCGCGGCGTCGGCTCCAGCCCCAACAACCCGAGCGTGACGACCTACATCGACGGCGTGCCACAGTTGAACGCCAACTCGTCCAGCATCGAGCTCATCGACGTCGATCAGATTGAATTCGTGCGCGGCCCGCAGAGCGCGCTTTTCGGCCGCAACACGCTCGGCGGCTTGATCAACGTCACGAGCCGCCGCCCGTCGCTCGCTGGCTGGAGCGGCGGCATCAGCGGTCCGTTCGGCAACTTCGGCGCGAGCGAGATGCGGGGCAATCTCTCCGGGCCGCTCGTGCCCGACACGCTGGCGCTGGGCGTTGCCGCCGGCTACTCGCGGCGTGACGGCTTCACCACCAACGACACCACCGGCAACAATCTCGACTCCCGTTCGGCGGCGTTCGGCAAGGTCCAGTTGCTCTGGACACCCGCCGCGGCCTGGACGGTACGCGGGATTCTGAGCGGTGAGGGCGCGCAGGACGGCGACTACGCGCTCTACGATCTCGCCGCCCTCCGCGCGAACCGCTACCACACAACCCGCAGCATCGAAGGATTCACCCGTCGCGGTCTCGTCGCGCCGACATTCATCGTCACGCGCGCCGGCCAGAGACTGAACCTCGAGACGACGACCGGCATCGTGTGGTGGAAGACGAGAGACAAGACCGATCTCGACTACACGGCGCTGCCGATGATGACCCGAGACAACAACGAGAAAGACCTGCAGTTCACGCAGGAAGTCCGCGTCGCATCGGCGCCCAACGCCTCTATCGCGCTCACCGACCGGATGGCGCTGAGGTGGCAGGCCGGCGCCTTCGTCTTCACACAGAACTACACGCAGAATGCAGTCAACAGCTTTGCCCCCTTCGTGATGTCTCCCTTCATCAACTTCCCGGTCGATCAGACGTCGCCGAGCTCGACGCTCGATGACAAGGGCATCGGTGTCTACGGTCAGGGCACGTTCACCTTCGGGAGCAGGCTGGACGGGATTGTCGGCGTGCGCGCCGACTACGAGAGCAAGGACGCGAACTTAAACACGTCGTTCTCGCCGGCCATCGCGGCACCGACCGTCGTCAACGCGAGCAGGTCGTTCACCGACGTCTCGCCGCGGTTCACGCTCGCCTACCACGCAATGCCGGGAAGGACGATCTACGCCACGGCCGTTCGAGGCTTCAAAGCGGGTGGGTTCAACGCCGCGTCGCCGGCCGGCAGCGAAGGGTATAACCAGGAGCACAGTTGGAATTACGAGGCCGGCGTAAAGACGTCATGGCTCGCCGAGCGTCTGTCGCTGAACGGTGCATTCTTCTACATTGACTGGAAGGACTTGCAGGTCAATCTGCCGACCGGTCCTGCCGCGCCGGGACAGTTTTATATTTCGAACGCGGGTGGCGCGACGAGCAAGGGCGTTGAGGGCGAGTTGAGCGTGCGTCCCCTGGAGGGCCTCGATCTCTTCGGTGGCGTGGGCTACACGAAGGCTCGCTTCGACAGTGGCAGCACGTCGGGCATTGACTTCACCACCGGTGGCCCGAAGGATGTCAGCGGCAACACGCTGTCGAATACCCCCGACTACACCCTGAACGCGGGTGTGCAGCACTCATGCTCCCTCACCTCCGCGCTCATGCTGTACGGGCGCGCGGATGTGGTCCGCTACGGCGCGTACCAGTACGACGATGCGAATACGGCGAGTCAGGAGGCCTACTCGATCGCCAACTTTCGGCTGGGTGTACGCGCGAGACAGGTCTTCGTCGAAGGCTGGATGCGAAACGCCTTCGACACCTTCTATGTGCCCACGGCGTTTGCGTATCCTGGCCTCGCGGCGTCGGGATTCATCGGCGAGAGCGGCGCGGCGCGGACGTTCGGCGTCCGGGCAGGGCTGACCTTTTGATATCGCTCAGTGCGCCAGCGGATCCGGTCGTATCTGGAAGTGCGCGGCCTGCGGCGTCGTCCCCTTCCCGCCTTCGATGTGCCACGGCATGCGGACCTCGTTGCCGGCCCACAACCCGCGTCCCTTCCACCCGGCATTGGGATCGTCGATGCGGCCGGCGAGGTTCCTCGTGTAGAAGCCCATCGGATAGGGGACGCGCAGCACCACCCACCTCTTCGTGTCAGGCAGAAACGCCAGCAGGGCGTCCGAGCCAGTGCCGGTGGCGAGCGGGACGTCCTTTCCCAGACCGAGCGTGTCGAACTGATCGACCCAGTTGCCGTAGAGAAAGTCGGCGCTCCCGCCGTCGGTGACGTTCTTCATCTGCGGACCGGGCACGTCGTAGAGCGTCCAGCCCTCCGGGCAGTGCTGCGGGTCGAAGGACGCGGGGCCGCTCAGCACCGCGCACTTGGTGCGATCGAAGCTCGCCAGTTGGCCGCTCCCCGCAAGCCCCGTCCAGATGAGACCGTTGTCTGCTCGAACACCCGTACCTTGAACCAGCTCAGGCCGCTCCCCAGGCCGGCGACGAAAATCGTGTCGTCCTGATCCTCGGCGTACGCCGCATGGTGCGTGTTGAAGCACGTATCGATGAGCGTCGTCTGCTTGGTTTTCGGATCGTAGTACGCCATCTGCCGGCCGCTTCTGGCGATCGGAAAGTACTGCGCGAACTTGTTCGTCGAGCCTTCCTTGCACCAGGCGGGATTATCGGGGAGGCGGAACGTGGTCATCATCCACAGCCGGCCCTTGGCATCGACGTTCTTCACTTCGGTGCGCTGCGTCTCGCTCCAGATGAGCTCTTCGCCCCAGAAGAGCGACGGCACCTGCATCGTGGGCTGCGCGAAATTCGACGCCGGCAGGTTTCTGTCGCGGACCGGGACCTTGATCGTCTCGACCGTGTGTCGTTTGGGATCGAGCAGCGACAGAACGCCCAGGTTGTAGTCGCCGGCGTAGACGAGCCCGCCCCCGTTGATGGTGGGATCGCGTTTGTCGGTCGCGTACATGTCGTGCATGAACGAGAGCGGCGTGCCGATGTCCCACAGGCTGACCACGACGTTCCGCTCCACGCCCTGAGGCCGCGGAGGCGCCTGCGGCACTTCACCCGCCGCGATGCGATCGCTCCAGTCGGCGAAAATCGACAGCGTGCGCTCGCGGCCCAGACTGTCGACCAGCCGCAGCATCGCTGCGCCGACCTGGCCCATCCTGAATCCGGTGATCCCAGGCTGCCAGGCTCGAATCAAACGTGCCCAGTGCCGGTGAGAGCTCGCGCGTGGCTTTGTTCCCCATCTGATGACAGATCTCGCAGCCTTTGATCGTGGCGACCCAGCGCGCCTGGCTTTCAATGATCGTCGGCGCCGCGGCCGCGTTCCCGGGCTGGGCTGGGAGAATGATCGGGAAGACGCTCTTCGGAGGCGCCTGCATGAGCGACAGCCAGTAATTCGACGGATAGTACTGAGCCGCCGCCTTCGCGTCAGGCGCGACGGTCGCCACAAGTGCCAGATGCTCGCCCGGCGCGGCCACCACCGTGCCCGAGTCGACCAGTCCGTACCCGCGCACCCAGACCCGGTAGCCCGCCTTCGGCAGATCCGGCAGCACGAATCGGCCGGCCTGGTCGGTGACGACGATCTTGCGGAACTTGGTCGGCAACTCCGTTGTCTCCGCAATCACCCAGACGCCGGCTTCCGGACCGTTCGCGCTCGTCACGACGCCGCCCATATCGTCGGCGTCGATCGCGACCTGATTGGCGGCTTGACGCGCCGCATTCGGCTGCTGCGCGGTCAGCGCCGCGATCGTTCCGGCTAGAATCAACGCGAACGCGAGCACGGTGCATCGTGCGCTCAATCTGTTAGCCATAATGCTGAGAGCCTACCGCCACGGCTGACGCTCGGCAAGCCCTTACTGATGCCCAAGAACACGGGTTGGTTCGCGGACAGTCTGTGGCGCTCGGAGGGATGAGATGACTCTTGCAAAGAGCACGTTCCTGAACGAACCGACGTGGAGAGGCAAGGTGTTTTCGGGTGGTTGGCGCCCGTCAGCCGGCGGGACTCAGGCCGTCAGGGAGCCCGCGACGGGAAAGCACCTGTCGGAAACCGGCCTCGCCAACGCAGAGGACGTGGCCCGCGCCGCGCGGCTTGCCACGACGGCACAAGCGCACTGGGCGGCTATGCCGTATGAGGAGCGTGCCGCCATTTTCAGGAAGGCCGCACGATTGTTCGAGGAGCACTCCGCAGAAGTCATCGACTGGATTGTGCGAGAGACGGGCTCGATCGCTCCGAAGGCGGAAGTCGAAGTACGGGCGGCAACCGGGATTCTGAATCTGTCGGCGGCGATGCCGACCGAGCCTCAGGGCCTCGTGCTTCCCAGTAACGGCGGCCGCATCAGCATGGCCCGACGGGTCCCCCACGGGGTCGTCGGCGTGATCTCGCCGTTCAACTTTCCACTTATTCTCAGTATTCGCGCTATTTCACCGGCGCTCGCGACGGGCAACGCCGTCGTGCACAAGCCGGACCCGCAGACGGCGATCGCCGGCGGGTTCCTCATCGCGCGCGTACTGCAGGAGGCCGGCCTGCCCGAGGGGCTCCTGCACGTCCTCCCCGGTGGTGCTGAGGTGGGAGAGGCGATCTGCACGGATCCGAACATCGCGATGGTGGCCTTCACGGGATCCACCAGCGTCGGACGCCGAGTCGGGGCGCTCGCTGGAGGCCATCTGAAGAAAGTGTCGCTCGAACTGGGCGGGAAAAACTCACTCATCATTCTCGACGACGCGGACGTGGATGCCGCGGCGTCGAATGCGCGCTGGGGCGCCTGGCTTCACCAAGGCCAGATCTGCATGACGACGGGCCGCATCCTGGTCCACGAGCGTATTGCGAATGCCCTCGTTGAGAGACTGACCAGCGTGGCAGAGCATCTTCCCGTCGGCGATCCCGCCACGCGGCAAGTGGCCCTCGGTCCGCTCATCAACGAGAAACAGGTGAACCGCGTCCACCGCATCGTCCAGGACTCGATCGCGGCTGGTGCAGAGCTGAAGGCGGGCGGCTCGCACGAGCGATTGTTCTATCGTCCGACGGTGCTGGACCGGGTCAGGCCCGGCATGCGCGCCTTCGATGAGGAGATCTTTGGGCCTGTGGCCGCCGTCACGAGGTTTTCGAGCGAAGACGAGGCCGTCGCGCTGGCGAACCAGACGGAATACGGCCTGTCGGCCGG
Organism: Acidobacteria bacterium RIFCSPLOWO2_12_FULL_65_11; assembly: GCA_001767495.1. GTDB lineage: Bacteria > Acidobacteriota > Vicinamibacteria > Vicinamibacterales > CAVVIG01 > 2-12-FULL-65-11. Next base: position 9,879 of record MELA01000063.1, read on the forward strand.
CGTGATTTCCGCGTCGGTGTCTCGCGCCCTGGCCGTCGGCAACCGGCTTCGAACCGGACTGTTGCACATCAACGACCAGACGGTGGCTGACGAGCCTCACATTCCATTCGGCGGCCGGGGCGCATCGGGCAATGGCGCGCGCATCGGCGGCCCCGCGAACTGGGAAGAGTTCACAGAGTGGCAATGGGTGACAATCCAGGATCAGGCGCACGCGTACCCGTTCTAGGAATCGTGCCTCGAATTGTCATACTCGTGAAATCACGCGCGCCGGGCTTGATGTGGGCGGCAAAAACCGTCACGATATTGCTTCAACGTAGTGTGACGGACATTCCCATGCTCAAAAGATCTAGCTTGCTGGCCGCGTGTCTCAGCGCCATCGGAGTTCTTACATCGGCCCAATCACTGGGACCAAGACAAGTGGCCCTTGGCGACTGGCCCGAGGCGCGCGGTCCAAACCGCGACGGGGTGTCGGCTGAAACCGGACTGGTCGAGCGATGGGCCCCCAACGGTCAGAACTTTCTCTGGCGGGCGCCGTACGGCGGGCGCTCCGCGCCGATCGTGATGGGCAACCGCGTCTACGTCCAGAATCCGGCCGGCAGCGGTCCCACGCTCCAGGAGCGGGTGATGGCGCTCGATGCGGACACCGGCCGAGTGGTCTGGGAATACAAGACCAACATCTTTCAGAGCGACGTGCCGGCGCACCGCGTCGGCTGGGCCTCGCCGGCCGCCGATCCGCAGACCGGCAACATCTACGTGCTGACGGTGGGCGCCGAAGTCATCGCGCTCAACAGGGACGGCCGTCTCGTGTGGAGCCGCTCGCTCGGCGAGGAATGGGCGGCCTTCACGACGCACGGCGGCCGGACGATGTCGCCGCTTGTTGACGGTAATCTGGTGATCGTGAGCGCCGCCATCTCGAGCTGGGGCGCCGCCGCCAACCGCGCGCACCGCCTCGTCGCCCTCGACAAACGCACCGGCGACATCATGTACGTCGCCAATCCGGGAGGCCGGCCGTACGACACGGCATACGCGGCACCGACGATCGCGACCATTGGCGGCCTGCGGCTGCTCGTCGTCGGCCTGGGCGACGGCGCCATCCACGCGATCAAGCCGCAGACGGGCGAGAAAGTCTGGAGCTTCGTGGCCGCCAAGCGCGCCATCAACACCGGCGTGGTCGTCAAGGATTCGACCGTCATCGTGTCGCACGGCGACGAAAACCTCGACTCGGTCGAGCTCGGCATGATTGCCGCGATCGACGGATCGCAGACCGGCGACATCAAAACCACGAAATGGGCGGTCAAAGGCGACCAGTTCGGCTTTTCCTCGCCTGTGCTCGACGGTACGCGCATCTATCAGGTGGAGAACGGCGGACGTCTGAAGGCGTTCGATCTCGAGACCGGCCGCGAGCTGTGGCGGCAGGCGCTCGGCACGGTCCAGAAGGCGCCGCTCGTGTTTGCCGACGGCAAGCTCTACGTGGGCACCGAGAGCGGCAAGTTCTTCATCATCCGGCCGGGCGCGACCCGGGCCGAGGTGCTGAGCGAAGTCGAGTTACCGATCAGCAAGAACAGCGTGCAGCAGGCCGACGGCACGCCCGAGCCGATTCTGGCCGGCGCTGCTGTCTCGCGCGGCCGGATCTTTTTCGTGTCGAGCGACGCCGTCTACGCCATCGGCCCGAGGGCGGCAAAGGCGGTGACCGGTCTCGTCGTCAACACGCCGGCCCAACAAGGTGACGGCGCGCCCGCGTGGGTGCAGGTGGCGCCGACCGAGCTCGTGCTGAAGCCGGGACAGTCGGTGGCGCTCCACGCCAGGCTCTTCGACGCGAAGGGCCGCTTCCTGCGTGAAGAGCCCGCAGCCACCTGGTCGCTCCAGGGCTTGAGAGGTACGGTGGCCAACGGCACATTCACCGCCGCCGCCGATCAGGGCGGACAGGCCGGTACGATCAGGGCGACGGTGGGCACGCTCAGCGGCGACGCGCGCGCGCGCGTCGTCTCCGCGCTCCCGTGGTCCGAGACCTTCGACGCCTTCGCCGACGGTGCCGTGCCGCCCGGATGGATCAATGCCGTGGCTGGTAAGTACACGGTGGTGACGCTCGATGGGCAGAAGGTGCTACAGAAAGCGCCCGACGAGTCGATCTTCCAACGCGGGCGGATGTTCATCGGGCCGGTGGACTGGTCCAACTACACCATCGAAGCCGACGTTCGCGTGGCGACGAGACGAAGGCAGATCGGCGACATCGGGATTACGGCGCAGCGCTACACGCTGGTCCTGTACGGGAACAGCCAGCAGCTCAAGCTCGAGCCGTGGGAGCCCGAGACGCAGCGTACCGTGGAGGTGGCGTTCGCCTGGAAGGCGGACGCCTGGTATCACCTCAAGCTCCGCGTCGAGAACATGCCGAACGGCCAGGTCCGGGCGCGCGGCAAAGCCTGGCCGACCGGCGAACCTGAGCCGGCGCAGTGGATGATCGACAAGGTGGATCCCATCGGCAATCGGCAGGGCGCGCCGGGCGTGTTCGCCTTCGCGCAGTTCGGCGCGTATCTCGACAATCTGAAGGTCACGGCTAATTGACCACGAAGAACACGAAGCACACGAAGGGATTTAACCACAGAGCCACAGAGGCACGGAGACAAGATCGCAAGCTTAGTACAGACGCTCGATGCGCTCGAGCGCCTCTGTGACTCGGTGACTCTGTGGTTGTTCCAAAGACAAGAAATGAAGGGAAGAGATCCAGGCCTGAAATCATGAACATCCATCCGTACGACACTCCTCGACGTTTTCGCCCTGGGTTCTTCCTGGCACTGCTGTTGACGCTGGCTGCCGGCACTGGACCCGCTCACCTCGCCGCCTCCGATCCAGGCAGCGGCGACTGGCCCATGTGGGGCGGCACGCCCGACCGCAACATGGTTTCGAACATGAAGGGCCTGCCTGGCGAGTGGGACGTCCAGACCAAGAAGAACGTGAAGTGGGTGGCCGACCTCGGCTCGCAGAGCTACGGCAATCCGGTCGTGGCCGGCGGGATGGTCTTCGTCGGCACCAACAACGAGAACCCGCGGGATCCCACGCAGGGGGGCGACCGCGGCGTGCTGATGGCCTTCCGCGAGTCGACCGGCGAGTTCCTCTGGCAGCAGACGCACGAGAAGCTCGCCGCGGGTCGCGCCAACGACTGGCCGTACCAGGGCATCGCCAGCTCGCCGCTCGTCGACGGCACGCGCCTGTACTACGTGAGCAATCGCGGCGTCGTGCTGTGCCTCGACGTCAACGGCTTCCGCGACGGCAGAAACGACGGCCCGGTCATCGACGAGAAGCTGACGGGCGAGCGCGACGCCGACGTGATCTGGGCCTTCGACATGATCGAGGAAGTCGGATCGTACCCGCACAACCTGTCGAACTCGTCCCCGGTCGTCTTTGGCGATCTGATCTTCGTGAGCACCTCGAACGGCCAGGACGAAGCCCACGTCAACATCCCCTCGCCCAGAGCGCCCGCCATCATCGCCATCAACAAGACGACCGGCAGGCTCGTGTGGGAGGACAACTCGGTCGAGGACCGCATCCTGCACGGACAGTGGTCGACGCCCTCGGTGGGCCGGATTGGCGGCGTCGATCAGGTGGTGAGCGCGCAAGGCGACGGCTGGGTCCGCGGCTACGAGGTGCTGACCGGCCGGAAGCTCTGGGAGTTCGACACCAATCCCAAAGACTCGGTGTGGCCCAAGACGCGCAATGAGGTCATCTCGACGCCGGTCGTCTACGAGGATAGGGTCTATATCGCCAACGGTCAGGATCCAGAGCACGGCGAAGGCGTCGGCCATCTCTACGCCATCGACGCCACCAAGCGCGGCGACATCACGCAGACCGGCCGTGTGTGGCACTTCGACAAGATCCGCCGGTCCATCTCGACCGCGTCGATTGTGGACGGCCTGCTCTACATTCCGGACTTCAGCGGCTTTCTGCACTGTCTTGACGCGAAGACCGGTCAGGAGTACTGGGTGCACGACGTGCTGGCCGCCGTCTGGGCCTCCACGCTCGTTGTCGACGGCAAAGTCTATCTCGGCGACGAAGACGGCGACATCGTCGTCTTGCAGGCG
>MELA01000064.1 GCA_001767495.1 Acidobacteria bacterium RIFCSPLOWO2_12_FULL_65_11
CGCATTCATCCTGACCGGCGTGCTCGGTCTGATGTGGCTGGTGTTGTGGGCAGCGATCGCCAAGCCGCCCTACTTACCCGCTGTCGCGCAGAAGCCGGCGAAGGTGGCCTTCCCCAATCCGTTCGAGCGCCGCTTCTGGGCCCTGGTGTTCAGCTACGCGCCGCCGGCGATTTCGAGCGGTCCGATCCTCACCATTATCCCGCTGTATCTCAGTCGAGGGTTGGGCGTATCGCAAGCCGAGTTGGGCAGAATCTTCTGGATCCCTCCGCTCGCCTGGGCGCTCGGTTACTTCTTCTGGGGCTGGGCCGCCGATCGGTATGCCAGCGACAATCCGCGGCCGGTCCGCATGTTCCTGCTGCTGACTGCCCTCGCGTTGCCGCTCGGGATGACCACGTGGACCAACTCGCTGCCGCTCGTGATGCTATCGATCTCCCTGTCGATCTTCATCGCCGGCGGCTTCCAGATGGTCGCACTGAAAGTGGGCTCCTATGCCTACCCCAGAGAGCAAGCGGCGATGATGTCGGGGATCGCCTCAGGCGCGTGGTCGCTGACCAACGCGCTGCTGTCGCCGTGGCTCGGCGGGCTGTTCAACGCGCAGCGCTATGCCGAGGCCTTCTGGATCGTCGCGTTGTGCCCGGTTGTCGGCGTCGCGGTGTGGCTGGCGTTGAGTCGGCGTCGAACGTGAATCGCATCACTGCAAAGTTCCTGGGAGTCGTCGATGAACACGGTCAGTAACGTGAAGAAGTCCTCTGATGTCGGCGTCGACCGGTTGCTGCACATGTACCGGCAGATGCTCGCGATCCGGCTCTTTGAGGAGCGCGCCAACGATCTGTACACACGAGCGCTGATGCCGGGCCTCGCGCACCTGTATATCGGCGAGGAAGCCATCGCCGTCGGCATGTGTGAGGCGCTCGATCGCAGCGACTACATCACCAGCACGCACCGCGGCCACGGTCATTGTCTTGCCAAGGGTGCGACGCCCGATCGGATGTTCGCCGAGTTGCTCGGCAAGGCGTCTGGCTACTGCAAGGGCAAGGGCGGCTCGATGCACATCGCCGATCCGGCCACTGGCAACCTCGGTGCGAATGCCATCGTCGGCGGCGGCGCCGGCATCGCGACCGGCGCCGCCTTTTCGGCCAAGTATCTGGGCACCAAGCAGGTGTCGGTCTGTTTCTTCGGCGAGGGCGCGCTCGGCCAGGGTGTGCTCTATGAGGAGATGAACCTCGCGCAACTCTGGAAGCTGCCGGCAATCTACGTCTGCGAAAACAACATGTACAACGAGTACACGCACTACTCAGAGACCACCGCCGGCGAGATCCTGGCCCGGCCCGCCGCGTTCGGCGTAGCAGCCGAGCGGGTCGATGGTCAGGACGTGCGGGCCGTATACGCCGCGGCCGACCGCGCGGTTCGGCGCGGGCGTTCCGGGCAGGGACCGACCTTCCTCCTCTGCGACACCTATCGCCATCATGGTCACCATGTGGGCGACATCAGCCGCGAGTACTACCGCCCCAAGGACGAGGAACAGCGGTGGATGTCGGAGCGCGATCCAATCAAGCTGTGCGAGGGCTGGGTAAGTGCCGAGGGGCTCGCTGATGGCGATACCCTCGATCGCATGCGGGCCGAGCTCACCGCAACAATGGATGCGGCCGTCCAGTCGGCGATGGCCGCGCCGTATCCCCAACCCCACGAAGTCGATCAGGATGTCTATGCTTGACACTGTCACGACCACGGCCGTTCGTGAACTGACCTTCGGCGAAGCGATCCGCGAAGCGCTCGCCGAAGAATTGCGCCGCGATCCACGCGTCTGCCTGCTCGGCGAGGACGTCGCCGAAGCCGGGACGGCCTTCAAGGTGCTCAAAGGGCTCGTCGACGAGTTCGGGAAGAACCGGATCATCGACACGCCGATCTCCGAAGCGGGCTTTACCGGTCTCGGCGTCGGGGCGGCGATGACCGGTCTGCGGCCGGTCGTCGACATCATGTTCGGCGACTTCCTGACGCTCATCATGGACCAGCTGGTGAATCAGGCGGCGAAGATTCACTACATGTCGGGCGGCGCGTGGAAGGTGCCGCTCGTCCTGCGCACGACGATGGGGGCCACGCGGCGGTCGGGAGCCCAGCACTCGCAGTCGCTGCATGCCTGGCCGGCGCACATCCCCGGGCTGAAGGTGGTCGTCCCGTCGACACCGGCCGATGCGAAAGGATTGCTCAAGAGTGCGATTCGCGACGACAACCCAGTCGTGTTCTTTGAGGACAAGATCAGCTACGCGAAGGTGAAAGGGCCGGTGCCCTCTCACGACTACACGATTCCGCTCGGCGTGGCGGACGTGAAGCGCGAAGGCACCGACATCACGTTGGTCGGGACGAGCAGCATGGTGCAGGTGGCGCTCGGCGCCGCGACGATGCTCGAACAAGTCGGCATCAGCGCCGAGGTGGTCGATCCTCGGACACTATGGCCGCTCGACGAGAAGACACTCGTCGAGTCGGTGAAGAAGACGTCTCGCTGCATCGTCATCGACGAAGGGTACGCGCGGTACGGCGTCACGGGCGAACTCGCGTCGGTCATCGCCGAGGGCGCCTTCTACGACCTGGACGGTCCGGTGCGGCGGATGGGTGCGAGGCACGTGCCGATTCCGTTCGCGCCGCCCCTCGAGGACGCGACCGTGCCGACCGAGCAACAGGTGGTGGAGCTGGCACGGCAGATGTGCCACAAGTAACGGAGGCCCTCATGGCAATCAAAACGTACGGCACGATGGCGGTGGACTGGGAGCAGCGAATCGATTTCGATCGCTTGCGCCGTGAACGCCTCGCGCGCGTGAAGGATCAACTCGGGAAATCGCCGCTCGGTGCCGTCCTGTGCTTCGACATGAACAACGTCCGCTATATCACGTCGACCCATATTGGCACCTGGGCCCAGGACAAAGTCGCCCGATTCACGCTGCTGCCGCAGAACGACGAACCGATCCTGTGGGATTTCGGCTCGGCGGCCCGGCACCATCAGCAGAACTGCCCGTGGCTTGGCGACCGATCGCGCGCCGGCATCAGCCTGCTGCGCGGCGCCATGACGCCCGAGATGGGCCGCGCCGAGGACGTCGCGAGGAAGATCAAGATCGAGCTCGAGCAGCGCGGCCTCGACAAGGAGCCGCTCGGCATCGACGTCGTGGAGCCGCCGGTTCTGTTTGCGCTGCAGCGCGAGGGGATCACGGTCGTCGACGGGCAGCAGGTGCTCTCCGACGCGCGGGAGATCAAGACCCACGACGAAATCTCGCTGTTGACACACTCGGCGATGATGGTCGATGCGGCGTACCACGAGCTCTACATGGCGATGAAGCCGGGCATGCGTGAGAGCGAGGCGGTCGGCCTGGTGAGCAAGATTCTGTACGACGCCGGATCCGAGTACGTGGAAGGGGTGAACGCGATTTCCGGCGAGCGATGCAGCCCGCATCCGCATGTGTTCTCGGACCGCGTGATGCGCCCCGGCGACCCCGCGTACTACGACGTCCTGCACTCCTACATGGGTTACCGGACGTGCTACTACCGGACGTTCTCGATCAACTACGCGCCGCCCGCCATGATCGACGCGTACAAGCGGTGCCGCGACTATCTGGATGCCGCCATCGAGCTGATTCGGCCCGGGCGAACCACCGCTGAAGTGGCGTCGGTGTGGCCGCGGGCGCAGGAGTTCGGGTTCCCGAACGAGGAAGCGGCCTTCGCGCTGCAATACGGCCACGGCGTCGGCGTCGCGATCTGGGAAAAGCCCGTGATCAGCCGGCTCGTGTCGCTCGATCATCCCCACGAGATCAAGCCGGGCATGGTGTTCGCGCTCGAAACGTTCTGGCCGTGCAGCGACGGCTGGCGGGCGGCACGCATCGAGGAAGAGATCGTCGTGACGCCCACGGGTCACGAAGTGATCACTCGATTCCCGGCCGAGAAGCTCCTCGTCGCGGGCGCGACGTACGTCACCGTCGACGGCCCCCTTCCGACCACGCGCGAAGACGAAGCGCCGCCCAATCGAGAAGTCGTCGACATGATTGCCGCGGTGGCCCAACGCGAGCGCGTGGGGGCGCTGAGCTGATGGCACTGAGCGTCGTGATGCCTGCGCTTGAGATGGCGCAGGAAACCGGCAAGGTCGTCTCGTGGCACAAGAAGGAGGGAGAGCACGTCGCCAAGGGCGAATTGCTACTCGAGATTGAAACCGACAAAGCCGTCGTGGAGATCGAGGCGCAGGGCGACGGGATCCTCAGCGGCGTGTCCGCGCGCGAAGGTGACGTGATTCCCGTCGGCCAGACCATCGCGTGGCTGCTCGTGGTGGGCGAAACCGTGCCGAGCGAAATGGCGCCGGCGCAGACGGGTCGGACCAACAGTGGACCTGCTACCCCCGGCCGCAGTCCGACGAGCGCTGGACGTCCCGCAGACGCCGCGGCCACGGGTACCGCCCGCATGTCGCCCAAGGCGCGGAAGCTGGCGAAAGAGCACGGCGTCGACATCAACGCATTACGCGGATCGGGCCCGGAAGGAGAGATTCTTGCGGACGACATCCTGAAGGCGGCGGCTTCTTCCACTCCTCCCGAGCCTGTCACGGAAGCAGCGGCCGAATCGCTGTCCGCGATCGGCCGTTTAATGGCCGAACGGACGACGCACAGCTGGACAACTGTGCCGCACTTCTTCGTATCGCGCGACGTCGACGCGACCTCGCTCGTCGCTGCGCGCGAGAGACTCGTGAGGGCGATCGAGCCGTCGCGCGGCGTCAAACCGACGCACACCGATGTTCTGGTCGCCGCCGTTGCGCGGGCACTCCAGAAGCATCCGCGCATGAACGCGAGCTGGGCTCATGGCGCCATCCGGACACACGCCGACGTGCATATCGGCCTGGCGATGGCGGTCAACGACGGCGTTGTTGCCGCCGTCATACCGAATGCCGATCGCGCGAGCGTGGCCGAAATCGCGCTGAAGCGCCGCGAGCTGACCGAGCGCGCGCGGGCCAACCGGCTGCAACCCTCCGATCTGGCCGGGGCAACGTTCACGATCAGCAATCTCGGCATGTACAACGTCGACGCGTTCACCGCAATCATCGTGCCGCCGCAGGCCGGGATTCTCGCCGTCGGCGCCATCGCGCAGCGCGCGGTGGCCGTCGACGGTCAGGTCGGAGTCCGCCCGATGATGACCTTGACGCTGTCCTCCGATCATCGCGTCGTCGATGGCGCGCGGGCGGCGGCTTTTCTGAACGAGGTCGTCGAAACGCTCGAAGTCGTGACCAAAGGAGATGCATTGTGGATCTAGGACTGAAGGGCCGCACCGCGGCCATTATCTGGGCCGAGAACATGGCCAAGCAACAGAACGTCACAAAGGAAGAGTTCCTCGCGAGCTTCTGCAAGCGGATGGGCATTCTCGCAGGACGATGGGCCACGATGGACGAGGTCAGCGATACGGTCGCGTTCATCGCGTCTGACCGCGGCAAGTACTACAACGGCGCGAAGATCCTGCTGGACGGCGGCTTGAACGTCAACGTCCGGCCCGCGTAGTCGAACACACCATGGCTCACCTCACTTCGACTCCGACCGGCCTCGCGCTCGTCGACCCGAAGCTGTTTCGTCAGGCGTGCTACGTCGACGGCGCGTGGGTCGGCGCGCGGTCGGGCGCGACGATCGCGGTGGATAACCCGGCGACCGGAGACATCGTCGGCACGGTGCCGAAGTTCGGCGCGGCCGAGACGCGCGACGCGATCGACGCGGCGGAACGGGCACTGCCGGCCTGGCGGAAGAAGACGGGGAAAGAGCGCGCGGCCGTCCTGCGGAAATGGTACGAGCTGATGCTCGCGCACCAGGAAGATCTCGCGCGCCTGATGACGACCGAACAGGGGAAAGTCCTGGCCGAGTCGCGCGGTGAGGTCGCCTACGCCGCAGGCTTCCTCGAATGGTTCGGGGAGGAAGCCAAACGCGTGTACGGCGACACGATTCCAGGTCATCAGGCCGACAAGCGGATCGTGGTCATCAAGCAGCCCGTCGGGGTTGTCGCCTGCATCACGCCGTGGAACTTCCCGCTTGCCATGATCACGCGCAAGGCCGGACCGGCCATCGCGGCCGGCTGCACGGTCGTCCTCAAGACGGCGTCGCAGACCCCGTTCTCAGCGCTCGCGCTCGCCGAGCTCGGCGAGCGCGCCGGTATCCCCAAGGGCGTCTTCAACGTCGTCACCGGCTCTGCCGCGGAAATCGGCGGGGAGCTCACGTCGAACCCAACGGTGCGCAAGCTCTCGTTCACCGGTTCGACCGAGATCGGCAAGCTGCTGATGGCCCAGTGCGCGGCCACTGTGAAGAAGATCTCCCTTGAGCTCGGTGGCAATGCGCCGTTCATCGTGTTCGACGATGCGGATCTCGATGCCGCGGTCGAAGGCGCGATGGCGTCGAAGTACCGGAACACCGGCCAGACCTGCGTCTGCGTGAACCGGATGTTCGTGCAGGACACGGTCTACGACGCCTTCGCCGCGAAGCTGTCCGACGCGGTCGCGAAGCTGAAACCCGCGCCGGGCCTCGAGGCCGGCGCGACGCAAGGCCCGCTCATCGACGACCGCGCGGTGGCGAAGGTCGAGGAGCACATCGGCGATGCCTTGTCGAAGGGCGCGCGGGTCGTCGTCGGCGGACACCGGCACGCGCTCGGCGGCCGATTCTTCGAGCCGACCGTGCTGGCCGACGTGACGCCCGCGATGATGATCGCGCGCGAGGAGACCTTCGGGCCCGTGGCGCCGCTCTTCCGGTTCAAGACCGAGCAGGAAGCGATCGATATGTCGAACGCGACCGAGTTCGGCCTGGCGGCGTATTTCTACGGCCGCGACGTCGCGCGCGTGTGGCGCGTCGCCGAAGCGCTCGAAAGCGGGATGGTCGGCATCAACACCGGCCTCATCTCGACCGAGGTGGCCCCCTTCGGCGGCGTGAAGGAATCGGGCCTGGGCCGCGAGGGCTCGAAGTACGGCATCGAGGAGTTCCTCGAAATCAAATACCTCTGCCTTGGAGGCATCGGCTAGCCATGGCCCCTGCCGTCGTCGCGTACGCCGCGGTCACGACCGATCAGCCGTGGTATCGCACGATCACGCGCCAGCAGTGGCAAGTGCTGGCGGCGGCCAAGCTCGGTTGGATGCTCGACGCCATGGACTTCATGCTGTACGTCATGGCGGTTGGACGGCTGAAGACCTACTTCGGCTTCGACGACGCGACGGCCGGGATGCTGGGGACCGTCACGCTCGCGACGTCGGCCTTCGGCGGCCTGATCTTCGGCGTCGTCGCCGACCGTTTCGGCCGGACACGTGCGCTGATGTGGACCATCCTCATCTTCTCATTCGCGTCGCTCGGCGCCGCGACGTCGATGAGCGTCATACAGCTGCTCGCCTGGCGCGCGCTCCTCGGCATCGGCATGGGTGGCGAGTGGGCGTCTGGCGCCGTGCTCGTCAGCGAGACGTGGCCGCCCGCGCACAGGAATAAGGCGATCAGCATCATGCAGTCGGGGTGGGCCATCGGCTACATCCTGGCGGCTGTGACGGCGGCGGTCATTCTCGGCTCGCCGATGTTCGGCGCTGATTCGTGGCGCTGGCTGTTCGTGGTGGGCGTGGCGCCGGCGCTGCTCACGTTATGGGTGCGCTCGAAGGTCCGGGAACCGGAAGCGTGGACGGCGCAGCGCGCGTCGAAGGAGCCGCGGCCCAACGCGCTGAAAGTGATTTTCGGACCGGGC
>MELA01000065.1 GCA_001767495.1 Acidobacteria bacterium RIFCSPLOWO2_12_FULL_65_11
CATCGTGGGCGTCGTGGCGCTCGGCTACGTGGCCTGGCGCGACCGCGTGCAGTCGCGTGCGGACGCGATGCTGGCCGAGGCAGTGGCGGTCGCCGAGACGCGCGTTGGGGCGCCCATCGCGCCAGGCACGCCTGGCGCCGGGCCGAGCTTTCCGAGCGAGCAGGCGCGCTCGCAGGCGGCGCTCGCGAAGTTCAAAGCCGCTGCCGATGCCCACCCGTCCACCGAGGCGGGCCTTTTCGCGCGCTACCAGCAGGGGACGACCGCGATGGCGCTCGGCAACGCGGCCGAGGCTGCGCAGGCGTACCAGCAGGTGATCGAGCGTGCGGGTGACGGCATCTACGCGCAGATGGCGCGGCTGGGTCTGGCCGAAGCGCAGGCGCGCGCCGGCCAATACGACCAGGCCATCAGCGGGTTCAGGGAGCTCACGCAGCGTGCCGACGGACCGCTGCCCATCGACGCGATCCTCATGCGGCTCGGCCAGACATATCTCGATGCGGGCAAACGGGACGACGCGCTGCAGACCTTCAACCGCGTCGTGGAGGAGTATCCCGATTCGCCGTTCAGTGAAGATGCGAAGCGGGTGCTCGACAACCTCAAAAAAAGCTAGACACGAAGGACACCAAGGACACAAAGCGTCTTTGGTTATCTATTCTTATTAGTGTCCTTCGTGTCATTTGTGTTGAACCGGTATGACAGGATCTTGTAGATCAATTTCGCGCAGAGGAAGTTGGGCGCCACTAGTCCCGGCAGCGGACACAACTCGACCACGTCGCAGCCGACGACGCGCCGGCGGCTGATGACGGTGCGCAGCAGCGTCAGCGCTTCCGCCCAGCTCAACCCGCCAGGCTCGGGCGTGCCGACCGCCGGCATGATGGCCGGATCGAGGCCATCGCAGTCGATCGTGATGTAGACGGTCTCGCTCAGTGAATCGACGACCCGATCGATCCAGTTGGCCTGCTGCCGCATGTTGAAGTCGTAGAAGATTGTCGTTGCCAGTGACGGCACGGCGGCCGCCTCTTCGGTCGAGAGGCTTCTGATGCCGACCTGCGTCGTCGGTGCGTGCTCGAGCACTCGGCGCATCGCGCACGCATGGTTGTGCGGCGTGCCCATGTACGAGTCGCGGAGGTCCGCGTGGGCGTCGATCTGCAGCACCGAGAGCCCCCGGTGTCTGGCCGCGAGGGCCGCGACCACCGGCGCCGTAATCGAGTGTTCACCGCCGAGAATCACCGGGAACTTCTCGCGCGTGACGAGTTCGGTGGCCACGCGCCGAATCTCCTGCATGACCTCCTCGAGTGTGGCAAACGGGAATTCCATCTCCGGCAGTGTGCAAATGCCGATGCCGTGAACGTCAGTGCCCGTTTCCTCGTCCCAGAGTTCCATGTGCGAAGACGCGATCAGGATTTCGTGAGGTCCGGTTCGTGTGCCAGGCACGTACGACGTTGTGCGATCGAGCGGGATCGGAAGAATCACGACCCGAGCGCTGTCGAAGTCTGAAGGAATGGGCGTGGTGCCGCCGAACTCGCCGAGGGTGAGCCGCTCGTAGTCAAACGGCAGATTCATTCGCTTCCTCGAAGCGGTCGCCCGGCACGCGCAGGCCGTCGACGGTCATGACCCGCGAGGCCAGCGTGAATACGGGCGGTTTGCGCCGGGCGAGCAGAGGCGGGGCCGTGGTGGCCAGCGCGCTCGTCAGGATCGGCAGCGCAATGGTGGCATCAGCCTGCACCGAGACGCGCGCGGCATCGGTCGCGAGCTTGCCCCAACTCTGGGCTTCCTCCAGCGTCGAGCCGGACGCGCCGCCGAAGTGCGGTACGTCGGTGACGATCTGCAGGGCGTAGCGGTGACCTCCGACATCCGGGCTGTAGAACTCGGCCTGCACGCACGCCTGGTTGATGAAGTTTTTCGGCGTGCCGCCGCCAAGCACGACCGACGCCGTCCGTGGGCGCTGGATGATGAGGTTTGCCGACTCGATGATGTCGCCGATGACGTCGATGTGGCCGCTGCCAGGCTTGATCTGACGCGCCTGCGACAGGCCCATCCCAATTGAGGAGTCCGCAATGGCCGGACAGAAGATCGGCACGTTGGCGCGGAAGGCCGCCGTGAGGATACCGTCCCTGCCGGTCGTCTTCCACAGATGGCCGCCGAGTAGATGCAGGAACTCCCGCGACGTGTACGGACGCGTTTCGAGGGTGACCGCGAACGTCGCGATCCAGTTGTCGTTGCCGATGAATTCTTCTTCGCTCGCAAACGTGTCGTACACGCGGTCGATGCGCTCCTCGGCCAGCGCGGCATCGTCGGCGTGCGGCGAGCCGACGTAGTGCCGCTGGCCGCGCGTCTCGTGGAGATCGTGGTACAGGTTGGCGCCGGTCGAGACGAGGCAGTCGACGTAGCGATGGGTGATCAGATGAGCGACGATCAGGCGCAGACCGCCGGCTGACAACGCGCCCGCCATGCCGAGGAAGATCGTCACGTCGTCTTCGAGCATCTTCTGCCAGACGCGGTGCGCGGTGGCGAGATTGCGCCCCTGGAACGAGATCCGCTCCATGCGGGCGAGGATGTTGTCGGCAGTCAGCCCAGCTTCGATGGCGAACGGCTCAATCGGCGTCTGCAGAAAGCGGGACTTCTTCTTCGTCATGCGCCGGTCATTATAGTCGGACCGGCCGACTACTGTGCCCGCGCCACGTTCTTGAGGAAGAACAGGTTTCCCAGCGCGTCCGCCTGGACGCCGGTCAGCGATCGCTGAGCGACGATCACGTTGGTCTTGTTCCAGAGGCTGATGTAGGGCACCTCGATGGCCACTAGGCGCTGGACCTCCCGAAACAGCTCCAGCCGATGTGCTTCGTCGTCCGACGCGGCGGCCTCGTCGAGAAGCGCGTCGACTCGCGGGTTGCTGAAGTATCCACGGTTGAAGCCGGCAGGTGGAATCTGTTTGGAATGGAACACCCGCCGAAGGATATCGGGGTCGGCGAGCGAGCCGGCCGTCCACTGCAGCGAATACATCTGGAAGTTGCCCTTGAGCACGTCGGCGAACAGCGTCGCGAACTCGTAGGTCCGGACGTCGAGATCGACGCCGACCGCGCGGAGATTCTGCTGAATGACAGCGGCCTGCAGCCGGTTGAACTCCAGCGTGCTCGAAATCTTCAGACTGAGCCGCAGCCGAAGCTGGGGGCCGGGTCCGTCCGGATCCGGATAGCCAGCCTGATCGAGCAGCGCCCGGGCTCGAGCGGGATCGTGGGGGAACGAGAACGCATCCGAGGCAAACGCCCACGACAGCGGAGGGAGGAGGCCGACGGCTGGGGAGGCGAGGCCGCGGCGCAGGTACTCGACGATCGCGCGGCGATCGATCGCATAGGCGAGCGCCTGCCGGACGCGCACGTCCTCAAGCACCGGATCCCGCAGATTGAGTCCCAGGTACTGATAGTCGACGCCGGGCGCCTGAACCTGCTGCAGCCGTGGGTCCTCTTCGAGTTGATGGGCGATATCGGGCGTCAAATCGTTGACGACGATGTCGGTCGTCCCCTTGCGGAGCTCGAGTGCGCGCATGATGTCGTCCGGAATCACTTTCAGGACCAAGCCATCGTTTCGAGGCCGGCCCCCGAAGTGCTGGTCGAAGGGCTGAAGCTCGACCCGGTCGTCAACGGCATACCGGACGAAGCGGTAGGGTCCGGTTCCCGTGGGACGCGCGGCGAGAGCCGCACCGGCGCCGTCTGGAACAATCGGCATCACGAGATTGATGGGAAACGACGAGAACGGCTGGCTGAGGGTAAAGACGACTGTGTAACGGTCGAGGGCATCAACCGAACGAAGCTCGCGGTAGCCGCCCTTGCGCGGCGAGATGAAGTCGGGGTCGAGGAAACTCCGGAAGGTGTACACGACATCGGCCGAGGTCAGCTCGTGCCCGTCCTGGAAGGGAATACCGCGCTTGAGGGTGACGACGTAGGTCGTTGGCGTGGGGTGTTCAAGTCGTTCAGCGAGCCTGGGGCGTACCCGCATGCGATCATCGAGCTCCATCAGGTTGTCGAAGATCAACTGGTGGAGCTTCTGCGACGAGTCGTCGAGCCCGACGCGCGGATCCAGGCTATTGGGGCCGGACTGAATCGCGACGACGAGGACGTTGGGGTTGGCCGTGGGCCGATCGACACAAGCGGCTGCAGCGAGCAATAACAACAGACACGCAGTAGGGCGGGTCCTATTGGCGATCACTCGGCAGCCTCTTTCTTGATCTCGGCGAGAAGCGCGAGCGCGTCGAGCGGGGTCATCCGATCGACGTCGATCGAGGCGAGCCGCTCGCGAAGCGGGTCGGCCACAGGTGCGCTCCGGAACAGGCCGAGCTGCATCTGCGGGTCGGTCTCGGTTGCGCTCATCGATGGGCGGCCGCCGCGGCCGAGCTCGTCACGCTCGAGCGCCGACAGGATCTCCCGCGCTCGGTCGACGACCGTACGCGGCAAGCCGGCCAGCCGCGCGACCTGGATCCCGTAGCTGCGATCGGAGCGTCCGGGCACGATCTTGCGGAGGAAGATGATGTCGTCCTTCCATTCCCGCGCTGAGACGTGAAAGTTCACCACGCCGGGCGTGGCGTCGGCCAGGTCCGTCATCTCGTGATAGTGCGTGGCGAAGAGTGTCTTGGGCCGCGCCGTCGGGTTGGTGGCCAGATGCTCGGCCACAGCCCAGGCAATGCTCAGACCGTCGAAGGTCGCGGTTCCTCGCCCAATCTCATCGAGCACCACAAGGCTCCGCGACGTCGCATGGTGCAGGATGCTCGCCGTCTCCTGCATCTCGACCATGAAGGTGGAGTGCCCGCGGGCGATGTCGTCAATGGCGCCGACGCGCGCGAAGATCCGGTCGACAATCGGTACTCTCGCCTCACGGGCTGGTACGAACGATCCGGCCTGCGCCATGATCACGAGCAGGGCGGTTTGCCGGAGGTAGGTCGACTTACCGCCCATGTTGGGTCCGGTGAGGATGACGATCTGCGACGTCGTGCCGTTCAGACTGACGTCGTTCGGCACGAAGGGGCTTCCGGCGGCCGCCGTTCGTCGCTCGACCACCGGATGCCGCCCGTCGAGCACGACCAGGTCGTCGCCGTCGTGGACGTGCGGCTTGACATAGTTGCCGACGGCGGCGGCTTGGGCGAGCGCAGCGAGCACGTCGAGCGTCGCCAGCGCGCGCGAGGTCGTCTGAATCCGTGGCGCCTCAGCGGCGACCTTGCCGCCGAGTTCGTCAAAGATCTCGAGCTCCCGCTCGAGGATGCGCTCGTCGGCTCCGAGCACCTTCTCTTCGTATTCCTTGAGGGCCGGCGTGATGAAACGCTCGCCGCCGGCAATGGTCTGCTTGCGATGATAGTCCGAGGGCACGGCACCCAAATTCGACTTCGAGATCTCGATGTAGTACCCGAACACGCGGTTGTAGCGGACCTTCAGCGATCCGATGCCAGTGCGGACCCGCTCACGCGCCTCCATCTCCGCGATGACCTGCTTGCCCGACCGGCTGATGGCTCGTAGGTCGTCCAGCTCGCGATCGACACCATCTCTGACAAAGCCGCCGTCACGGGTGAGCGCCGGCGGCTCGTCGACGATGGCCGCCTCAATCGTGTGCCGGACGTCAGCCAGGTCGTCGATCTCCGCCACGAGCGACCCGACAAGGGCGCTCTGTACCTCCGCGAGGGATGTGCGGATCCGGGGTGCCGCCGAGAGTGACTGCTGCAGGCCGGCGAAATCTCTGGGGCCGGCGGTGCCGAGCGCTACGCGAGCGATCAGGCGCTCCAGATCCTGCACGGCCTTCATCGCCTCGCGGAATGTGCCGCGAACGGTCGCCGACGTCGTTAGTGCCTCGACGGCGTCCAGCCGGCCCCGGATCGGCTCGACCGCGACGAGCGGAGCGAGCAGCCAGGACCTCAGCATTCGGCTCCCCATGGCCGTGACCGTGACGTCGATTTCATCGAGGAGCGATCCCTTCCGGCCTCCCTCAGCGCCGTCAACAATCTCGAGATGCCTGAGCGTCGTGGGATCGATGGTGAGCGCATCGGTCCGCTGGCGGTACGTGATGGCCCGCACGTGCGCGAGCTCGGCCTTCTGCATGCCGCGCAGATGCTGAACGAGCGCGCCCGCCGCGGCGACCGCTGCCGGGTGGCCGTCGAGACCGAAGCCGGCGAGGCCAGCCGTTCGGAGTTGCTCGACGAGCGAGCGGCGCGCGGACTCCACATCGAACATCCAGGCGTCGATCGGGGTGACGGGCACGCCAGAGGTCGCGATGGCCGGCAGGGGCGTGGCGAGATCGAGGCCAGTCGGCGCCACGATCTCTCTCGGCTTGAGCGTGGCGATCTCGTCTGCGAGCGCCTGCACGCCGTCGCGGCCCGCATACTCGGCCGCCGTGAACGCGCCGGTCGACAGATCGAGGAGCGCCGCGCCCCAGAGGTCGCCGCCCACGACGGTCACGGCCATGAGGAACGCCGGTTCGCGCGCGTCGAGATAGCCGGCGTCGGTCAGCGTGCCCGGCGAGACGACGCGCACGACTTCGCGCTTGACGATGCCCTTGGCTTTGCGCGGGTCCTCGACCTGATCGCAGATCGCGACGCGAAAGCCCTTTTTCACCAGTCGTGCGATATATCCGTCGACTGCGTGGAACGGTACACCGCACATCGGGACCGCCCCGCCCGCCGCGTCCTTGGACCGCGAGGTGAGTGTCAACTCGAGCGCGCGCGACGCGACCAGGGCGTCTTCGTAGAACATCTCGTAGAAGTCGCCCATCCGAAAGAACATGATGGCGTCGCGGTGCTGCTGTTTGGCGTCGAGGTACTGACGCATCGCCGGCGTGGCCGACGTTGACATATTCTTGACGCTTGCAGGCTCAAGGCTCATGGCTCAAGCTTGAGCCAGCCTGAGCCATGAGCCCTGAGCCAATCTCAAGCTCATAGAGTCTAACGCATGCGTGTGATGGCGCTCGACACGACGGTTCGCGGCGGCAGCGTCGCCTTGGTTGCGCTCGCCCGTGGCCGGTGCATCGTCGACGAGCGTCCGGGTGATTCGTCGCGCTCGCACGCGGAACGGCTGCCAGGCGAGATCGCGGCGGTGATCGACGCCCACGGTCTGGTGTGGGCCGACATCGATCTGTTCGCCGTGGCCGCCGGCCCCGGGTCGTTTACCGGTCTTCGCATTGGCATTTCCACGATCCAGGGCCTGGCGCTCACGGTCGGTCGCCCTCTGGTTGCGGTGTCCGCGCTCGAGGCGCTGGCGCAGTGCGCAAGTGAGAGGGCCGGGGCCGGTCGGTCGGTCGCAGCCTGGATGGACGCGCACCGTGGCGAGGTGTTTGCGGCACTCTACCGGGTCATGCCGGCGCCGATCTTCGATCCCGAAAGAATTGTCGAAGTGGAAGGGCCGACGGTCGGGCATCCGCTTGCGGTGATCGAGCGCGTCGCGGACCATCTTCCCCACGGCCCGGCGGTGTTCGTAGGAGACGGCGCCGTACTGTATGCGGCGAGCATTGAGCGCCGGTGGCCGTCTCAGGCCGGTCCATTACCGCAGCCGCTGCTGGCGGGAGCCATCGGCCGGATGGCGCTGGCGCGCGCCACGCGAGGAGACACGATTCATCCTTCTTCGGTGCGTCCGCTGTACGTACGGCGGCCCGACGCTGAACTGGATCGGGAGAGAAAAGCGATCGACACGAAGGACACCAAGGGCACTAAGGGATGGAAGCCTGGACCATCGAACGTCTGACGTCTCCCGTCGAGCTGGACGCGGTCCTGGCAATCGAGGAGGCCTCGTTCACCAATCCATGGACGCGCCAGATGCATCTGGCGGAGCTCGAGCATCAGGACGTCTCGTTCTGCTATCTCGCTCGAGACGCCGCCCGGGTCGTCGTCGGCTTCTGCTCGGTCTGGTGCGTGGTTGATGAGCTCCACATCAACAACCTGGCCGTTTCGCCGCCCTACCGTCGAGTTGGGGTGGCAAGGTCGCTCCTGGCTCATGCGATCCGCGAAGGCGTCCGGCTCGGCGCCGTACGGGCCACGATCGAGGTCCGACGCAGCAACGAAGCCGCGCGATGTCTGTACGAACGCTTCGGCTTCTCGATGACGGGGGTTCGCCGGGCGTACTACACCAAGCCGGTCGAAGACGCACTGGTGCTCTCGCGGGACAACTTGATCGGTGGCTAGTGGCTGGTAGCTGGTCCGGCCAGTCCAGTAGCCCAGCCACTAGCCACCAGGCACCGGCCTATGTTACGGTTCGGCCTGACAGCCAGCAATTGATCATCAGTCTTCACTTAATATTCCGGATTTCTTTCTTCCCTGAGGAGGCGCAGCATGAATGGGCAGTCACAGGACTTCAAGGAACTGCTGCTGCAGACCGACAAGGAGTTCCATCGGCTCGCCGCCGAACATCACGAACTGGAAGGTCGCCTCAACGAGCTGACCGCCAAGCATTACCTCTCCGAGCCTGAGCAAGTCGAGGAAGTCACGCTCAAGAAGCGCAAGCTGCGAATCAAAGACCAGATGGAGGACATCCTCCGGCGCCACCGCCAGAGCTGACGGTCGTTGCGCATCGACTCGGCTGGCCTACCCTTTGTAGGCCTCGCGCTGGCGCTCGGCGCGGTGGCGGGCGCCTCAGGCTTATGGGCGCTCGCGGCCCTCTTGCTCTTTCTCGGTGGGTTCTTCCTGTTCTTCTTTCGCGATCCCGATCGAGTGGCGCCCCCCGGCGCTGACGTGGTGCTGGCTCCGGCGGACGGCCGCGTCGTGGCGGCCGGTCCGGCGGACGCGAATGCGGCGCCGCCAGGGTCGTGGCTGCAGGTCAGCATCTTCCTGTCTCCGATGGACGTGCACGTCAATCGCATTCCGGTGTCCGGCCGCGTGACGCGCGTGGTGTTCACTAGGGGCCGGTTTTTGCCGGCGTACCGGCACGATGCGGCGGCCGTCAACGAACGGAGCGAGCTGTGGATCGATCATGGAGGGCAGACGATCGTGGCGCGTCAGGTCGTCGGTATTCTCGCCCGCAGGGTGGTGTGCCGGGTGGAAGCCGGTGCAGACGTGCGAGCGGGGGATCGGTTCGGCATCATGAAGTTCGGCTCGCGCATGGACGTGTTCCTGCCTCTGACGGCCATGGTGCGGGTGAAGGTGGGTGACGCGGTCCGTGGTGGGGAAACCGTGATGGCGGTGCTACACTCTGGCCATGGCTGAATTTCCGCGCGATGAGGGGCGTCTGCGGTTCATGCCTCGCGCCGACGGCAGGCCGCCCCGGCGTCTCCATCGGGGCACGTATCTGCTGCCGAGCCTCTTCACGCTCGTCAACATGTTTTGCGGCTACGCGTGCGTCGTCTATGCGATGCGCGGCGAGTACGAGACGGCGGCGCCGTTTATCGGCTTCGCCATCGTCCTCGACATGCTCGACGGCCGCATCGCGCGGATGACCGGTACGACCAGCGAGTTTGGCGTCGAGCTCGACTCGTTCGCTGACGTGATCTCGTTCGGCATCGCGCCCGCGATTCTGGCGTTTGCCTGGGGGCTCTCCTCACTGGGCCGCCCCGGATGGCTGGCCGGCTTCCTGTTCGTCACGGCGGCGGCCGTTCGACTGGCACGGTTCAACATCCAGAGCCACGCGGAAGGCGACAAGCGGTACTTCATTGGCATGCCGAGCCCGGCGGCCGCAGCCATCGTCGCTTCGACGGTGTTCGCTTATCCGGCTGGCCTGCAGGATTACCGGGCGGCGTTGCCCGCACTCGCTCTGGTACTCGGACCGGCGGCGTTGATGGTGAGCACGGTCAGATTTCGAAGCTTCAAGTCGTTCGATCTCAAGAGCCGCCGGCCCCATACGGTAGTGGTCCTCATCGCCGCCGGCATCGTTCTCATCGCCACGCACCCGCAGATTGTGCTTGTCGTGCTCGCGTACTCTTACCTTTCGTCGGCCTTTCTGGGAATGGCGATCACGCGGTTCCGCCATCGTGGCGGCCACGGGATTCCGGCGGAGCAGGCCGAAAGAGGAAAGAAAGACGAGGAACAGGCACCCGACCTGGACGTTACGCGGGCAGGGCGACGGTGACCGTGGTGCCGGCGCCCCGCTCGCTCGCGACCTTGATCGTCCCGCCGTTGAGCTCAACGTTGCGTTTGGCGATCGTGAGCCCGAGGCCAGTACCCGCGGCCCGGGTCGAGAAGTAAGGCTCGAAGATCTTCGCAAGCGACTCCTGATCCATCCCGATGCCGGTGTCGGTGACGTCAATGACCACGGTCCGGCTGGTTCTGCCGGTCTGGCTCAAGCCGGACACTAGATCTGATTTGGCGTGATCGGTGTTTATGTGATCGGTCGCCGCGGGATCTGTCATCCGGTGATCGGTCGTCCCGCGGTCGGTCGTCCCGCGGTCGGTCGTCCCGCGGTCGGTCATCCCGCGGTCGGTCATCCCGTGATCGGTCATCCCGTGATCGATCGTAGTGTCCGGCTTTAGCCGGACCGTGATCGTCAATCTCCCTTTGCCTGGCATCGCATGCAGGGCGTTCTCGATGACGTTGGTCAGGGCACGCGAGAGCAGCGTGCGGTCAATGCTCACCAGCGGCAGATCGGTGGCGGCGGTCACGTCGATGGCAATGCGCCCGGTGAGGCCGGTGCGGTAGGGCGCCACGACTTCCTCGACGAGCGCAGCGATGGCCGTCGGTTCGGGACGAGGAGTGGGTGAGGAGGCGAAGCTCGAGAACTCGGCGGAGATCTGCCGCAGCAGGGCCACCTGCGTGAGAATCGCGTTGACGCACTCGTCAAGGACCGGCGAGAGTGGTCCGCCCCGATCGAGATTGACGCGACGCGCGTGCTCGGCCGAGAGCTGAATGGGCGTCAGTGGATTTTTGATGTCGTGTGCGACCTGGCGCGCCATGTGGGCCCACGCCTCGAGCCGCTGCGTCCGCTCGAGGTCGGCGCGCTGTCGCTGGAGATCGGCGGCCATCTGATTGAAATCCTCGACGAGCCGCCGGAGC
>MELA01000066.1 GCA_001767495.1 Acidobacteria bacterium RIFCSPLOWO2_12_FULL_65_11
CGCTTGTCCTGCATCGCTTTCTGGACGTTGGGCAGGGACGCGCGGATCGAAAAATCCGCGGGCTGTGCCTTGTAGGTTTTCGGCTGCACTTTCGGTGAATCTTTGGTCAGTTCGCGACCTTCCATCAGCCATTTCTTCTGGCCGCCGTTCATCAGCCGGACGTCCTGATGGCCGTAGATCTTCAACTGCCAGAATGCCCACGCGGCAAACCAGTTGTTGTTGTCGCCGTAGAGAACGATCGTCGTGTCGTTGGATATGCCGGACCTCCCGAGGAGCTCTTCAAGCTTCTTGACCGGAATGATGTCGCGGATGACCGTGTCGCAAAGTTGTGTGTGCCAGTTCCAGCCAACCGCGCCGGGCACGTGCCCCTGATCGTACGCCGAGGTGTCGACATCGACCTCGACAATGCGGACCGACGGGTCTTGAAGATGCTGGGTCACCCACTCAGTGCTGACCAACACGTTGGGCTCTGCATACTGCGTCGCCATAGTTTCCCTCCCAAGCGGACGATAGATGCCCGGGACCCCACTGCCACCCATGCCCCGGCAAGCCGCGACAACGGCCCAGATGCTACTCCGTACGGTAGCCGAACGCAATTGGTTGTCCGGGCGTGCCAGATCGCAAGACCGTAGGTGCGCCGGCCGCTCGCGGAAGTCAGGCCGTCGAGCACGGCCGCCTTCGCCTGTTCGAGATCAGGCAGCGCTCGTGGCGCGTGTGCCTGCCGGCCGATCGTGTATAGTGGATCCTGTCATCCAGAACTGAGCCAGCCAGCGTTCGAGTAGTGCATTCCTTCTGCGATTCCTGAAGGATGCGCGCCGACCGGCCCAACTTTGGTCCCGTGTCGAGCGCGTCTCACGCGACTCCCATCTCAAAGGTGTCCCTCTACGGCGACGAAAGGCGTTGACATGAGTGCCAGTGTGGCGGTCGCGGACTGGATCAAGCGGATTGCAGATGACGAACGGAGGCGGGACGCAATGCGCGTCAAGGAAGACGAGCTGGCCGCTCGAAAGGCTGACCTCGTCCGTCTCAACGGTCGCCGACTCATCGACGAGCTCCGCCTAACGGTGACGCGCGACGTCGAAGCCTTCCGCGGCGAGTTTGCGGGCGCGCGCGCGCGCGACATTGTCGTGGACGCCACCTCACCCGCCGGCGGGTTCGTAGTTCGCAAGCCCGTCCCTGCAGCCGTCTCCCTCACGGTCACGCCGGATCTGGAGGCGGCCGCCATGGTCTGCCATTACCGCTTCACGCTGACCAACGGCCTGCCGCCACGGGAGGATCGCATCGACGTGCTGTTGGTCGGCGACGGCAGCGAGACAGTGCACATGAAGCACCACGGGACGGGACAGGTGTTTGCAACCGCCGAGGCGCTTTCTGAATTTCTGCTCGTACCGGTGTTCACGGGTCGTCCACGTTAGGCAACACGAAGGGGCGGTGCAATCGATGTTTGGGCTTATTACCACGATGAGACGCGGGCTGGCGCCGCCGAACCTCTGCGCGAGGACCGGGTGCTGCGCGTCATGATCGTTTGCAACGAAATGCCACAGGCGTTCGTCGAATGGTTGGAACGGTGAACGTCCTTCAGCTGCTGGATTGGATGAAGAGTCGCGGATCGACAGCGTACCCGCAGCGCGAGGCACAGGCGGAAACGCCAGAGCCGCACAATCGCGCCATGTCGGGAACGTATCAGTTGCTCTACAAGTACTTGGAAAACAGATACGCGAACACGGTCGTGTTGACGTTCGGCCAGATCGAAGGCCTGCTCGGTTTCGCGCTACCGGATCAAGCGCGCCTCCACCAAGAGTGGTGGACCGACACGGCGATCGGCGTTGCCGTACCCAATTACTCAGATTCCTGGATACTGGCCGGTCGGACGGCCGTGCCGAATCTGTTGGCCCAGACCGTGGTGTTTGAACGCGCGTCCTAGCTGGCGACTCGGCCACAGGCCCTCACGCTGATCGACGCCGTACATCTCCAGGGGAAGCTGGTCAACGAGATGTCAACGGGCGAGACACGCCGAGTCCTGATTGCTCGTGCGCTGGTGACGGCGCCGAAGGCGTTAGTCCTTGATGAACCGACCGCCGGCCTCGACATGATCGCGCGTCGGCGGTTTCTCGAGCATGTGAGGGCGATTGCCCGGGCGGGCACGACGGTCGTCCTCGTCACCCATCACGTCGAGGACATCATTCCAGAAGTGGACCACGTCGTGTTCCTGAAGAATGGGCGCGTCATCCTGACTGGCTGACAAGCCCCAACCCGAGACTGCGATCATCGGCTTGTCAGGCCCGAGGTCAGCCGAAACGCCTGGATTCCCCACGGTGGCGCACGACAGGCTGCCCGACAGATACTGGACCTGGTGTCGTGCACCCGTCTTGACTCGGGACCCACGGCGACGATTTGCCCATACAGTTAGGAGGAAGAGGACCAGATGCGCAAAGCACGGCACGTGCGCGTGAAGACGCCCGCTGTTGAGGTGCGGGTGGCCGCGGAGCACGGGCGCCTGGTGAACATCAGCGCGACGGGTGCCCTGGTGCACACCACCAAGGCGCTGCTGGTGGGACGTGAGTGTCTGCTGACGCTGAAGGTGTCCGACGAGGCCGTCCAACTCAAGGTCCGGATTGTTCGCGTGGAATTCCTGTCCCCGGCGACCACGCACACAAACGTGCGGACATACGGCATCTCCCTGATGTTCATTCCCGAACTCACGGGCGCCGCGAAACAGGCGGTCGCGGACCTCTGCGGTCCGGCGTTCACCGACCAGGAATAACCGGCGTCCGTTCCATGAAGCGCGGTGACCAACAGGGTCCACTCCCGTTCTGAAGGTCCAGAGCGCGCGCTCGTTCCCGTCGCTCAACTACGTCGCGACTCGCGCGCAGCGAAGGAGCTGGGCGGTGGCGACCAGGTCGGCCTACGGTCTGGCCAAAGTCCGGCACGATCACCGGCGGGCCATGACGCCCCCACCGGTTAGTTTCCAGCCGGCTCTCTAATCTATACGCTGGCGCCTCGTTTCGAGTAGCATTTGCCACGTCGGCTATTTCGAAGGAGGGACTCATGGCTCGAAGCACGCGAACTGGCCTGGTGGTTCTGATTATTTTCGCTGGCGCTTCGTATGGCGCGATCTTCTCCACGCTGTCCGCCCAACGTGGCGCCCAACGCGGCGCCCAGCCGGCGGCTCCGGCCGCTGCACAGCCGCCGGAAACGATGCCTGCGCTCCTGTTCAAAGAGCAATGGCAGCAGGTGCCCACTGCCGTCGGGGTGCCGACCAGCCCGCGACGTTCGCAGAATCAGTACTGGCTTGCCTCGCAGAGTGCGGTGACGAACCCCAATCTCGAGGTGAAGCTCTACGGCACCGACGCCAAGAACCTGACCGTGTACCTACACGAAGGCCGCTACGATCTCTGGACGGGCCTGGTCGGTTCGCCGATCGCAGTGCTGCTGAGGCACCGAAACAGCTTCATGGACCTCACCGGCCTGGCCAGGGTACGAGCGATTCTCCGCACGGGCAATCTGCATTCGCTGCACCCCGTCGTGAGGCTCGCCGACGGCAGCTTGGTGGCGGGGACCCAGGTCATCTCGACCGACGGGCAGTTTCTCCAGGTCGAGGTTTCCTTCGGGAACCAGCGGTGGTACACCGTTGAGCCCGACACGCTGGCGGTCAAAGGCCAGGCGATGATGGTTGACCTCGCCAGGGTGGACGAGGTCGGGTTGGTCGATCTCGCGCCGGCCGGCGGGCACGGGAGCTCCGGTTGGGCGAACATCTCGTGGATTGAGGTGTACGCGAAGGCGGTGCCGCGAAGCTAGGCGTGAACCTCGGCGCGCCCGGCAGGACTCGAACCTGCGACCCCCGACTTAGAAGGCCCCCCGTCCGAACGCTGCAAGACGTGGCCTGCATTCGCGAATTCGAAAACGCCGATCGGTTATGACATGGCGGTTATATCTTGGCGCTCCGCCACTTCGAGCCCGATGCGGATATGGGCCGGAATCGGCGAATTCGGAGGCGAGTCGGACCAGAAGGCTATAACCGATCGGTACCCACCGCTCGAATTTACGCCAGATCTTGCGCGTTGGCTGCTCCTTACAGCGTCGCGCTGCCCCGTTAAGAGCGCATCGGCCGTCGCGAACATCGACCCCTGAGCCAGTGTCGATATGCCTTTATCCATTCGGCGCCGGCCGCCGGTGGTGAGGGGAGCGAAAGATCCAGGATCCGCAGCTTCTGGCGGCGACGGGCGACATGGCAGACAGCAATACTGAGCGTGTTGCGCCGGACCGCCACCGGCGTGCAGACGCTCGGCACTCTTCCCGTGCGGTTCGTCCCGATGACGGGCAAGCCTAAAGGGTGACGTAAGGGCCTCAGCCGAGATCGTCCCGGAGGGCACTGCGCTGCCGCAGCTGCTTCTCGATGGGTCTCAACGGGCAAGCGAGGAGACAAATGTTGACGGACTCAAAGCGCGGAAATACGGCGATGCGATTCCCGTCCTGCACGACATAGTCGAAGGCGACCGGCTCTCCGTTGACGAGAATCAGATCGATTTCCGGATGCGGGATGCCGAGTCCCTCGAGGAGGTCCTTCACCGATTCGCGGCCTTCGAAGGCATGAGCGAACGCGGCCTGGCGGCGGCCTGGTGGCAGGAAGTCGTTGAGCGGACCGTACACCCTGACGGTGACCTTTGTCATGGGCCGGCGTGATCGGCACCGCTATTCTCGCACGGGATTCGGAGAGGAGCGAGCTTCTCGTCGGCCGTCACGTGAGCGGCTGAAGAAGACGGACAATCGCCTGGATCATCTCGTCTCCCGCGAGCAGTTCGTAGTCGTTGTGGTCGGCGTCGGGAAGCACGAGGAGCGTCTTCGGAGCCACCGCGGCATCGTACAGGCGGCGACTATTTTCGATCGGCACGATTCGATCGTGCCCGCCAGCGATGACAAGCAGTGGTACTCGGACCCGCTGAATCTGATCGATCACGGCGAACCGGTCCCGGAGAAGAAGACCCACCGGTAGAAACGGATAGTGATGCTGTCCCAGGTCGCCCATTGATGTGAACGGCGATCGCAGGACAAGCGCCGCCGGCGGGTGTTCGACGGCGAGCGCGACAGCCACCGCTGTTCCGAGCGACTCGCCGAAGTACACGAGCCGCGACCGATCGACGTCGGGGCGACCAGCCAGGTACGCGCGGGCGGCCCGGCCGTCTACGGTGAGCCCGTTCTCCGACGGAGCCCCGGGATTTCCGCCATAGCCCCGATAATCGACGAGCAGAACCTGCAATCCGTGCCGACGGAGTGCCGCTGCCAAAGGACCTCGGTGCGCTCGATTGCCGGCGTTTCCGTTGAAGACCAGAACGGTGACGCGCGGCGATGGCCCGGATGCCCCGAAGAACCAGCCGCGCAGCGCGAGTCCGTCGCTGGTCTCGAACGTCACCGGCTCGACCCCAGTCAAACCAATTTCACCGGGCGGCGGCACACCACCAGCTGGGAAGTACATGAACCGCCGCTGCATCGTCCAGATGAGTGCCAAGACGGCCGCAACGATGACGACAACATTTCCGGCCGCGATGATCATCGGGCGGCTCATCTTAAGGGCCCCGCGCTTCGAGAAACGAAGCACCACACGCGCGTGAAGAACGCGTATGCTGAGATTGTCGAACCGCGTCGCCCAGTTGCCAAGGGGGTGTCATGCAGGCCGAAATATCCGGCGCCACGGTCTTGACGAAGTACTGGCACCGACTCCCCGACGGGCGTGTGCAGTGCGATGTTTGCCCGCGGTTGTGCAAGATGCACCCCGGCCAGCGGGGCCTGTGTTTCGTGCGCGCCAACCAGGACGATCAGATCGTGCTCACGACCTACGGGCGCTCGAGCGGCTTTTGCATTGACCCGATCGAGAAGAAGCCGCTCAACCACTTCCTGCCCGGCACGCCCGTGCTGTCGTTCGGCACCGCTGGCTGCAACCTATCATGCACGTTCTGCCAGAACTGGGACATCTCAAAATCGCGCGAGATGGACACGCTCATGGACCAGGCGACGCCCGCCGCCATTGCGCGCGCCGCCCGCGAGATGGGGTGCCAGTCCGTGGCGTTCACGTATAACGACCCGGTGGTCTTCATGGAGTACGCGATCGACGTGGCCAGGGCGTGTCACGAGCACGGCATCAAGTCGGTGGCGGTCACCGCTGGCTACATGTGCGATGCCCCACGCCGCGAGTTCTACCAGCACATGGATGCGGCCAACGTCGACCTGAAGGGCTTCAGCGAGGACTTCTATTTCAAGGTCTGCGGCGGGCATCTGCAGCCGGTGCTCGACACCTTGGTCTACCTCAAGCACGAAACACAGGTGTGGTTCGAGCTGACCACGCTGCTGATTCCCGGACTGAACGACTCTGACGACGAGCTCGGGAACATGACCCGGTGGGTCGTGCACCACCTCGGACCGGATGTCCCCATGCACTTCAGCGCGTTTCACCCCGACTGGAAGATGCGGGACGTGCCGCCAACGCCGCCGGCGACCCTAGCGCGCGCGCGCCGCATCGCGATCGACAACGGCGTGCGGTACGCTTACACGGGCAACGTGCAGGACGAATCCGGTCAGAGCACCTACTGCCACCAGTGCGGCAGCTTGCTCATCGGCCGGGATGGCTACGACATCACGGCGTGGCAGCTCGATGCCGCGGGCGCGTGCGGCACCTGCGGCACAACCTGCGCGGGCGTGTTCGCGCTACGGCCTGGCAGGTGGGGCGCCCGGCGCCAGCCCGTGCGCCTCGGTGACTTTGCCGCCCAGGCGTAGGGGCCCCATGCCGACATTGCAGCTAAAGACGCCTGCCTTCAAGCCGGGGGGCGACATCCCTGTGCAGCTCACTTGCGACGGGGCCAACACGCCGCCTGCGCTCAGCCGGAAGGCCAGCTACCTTCCGGCGCGCGCCAAGGGCGCAACGACTTCGGGAAGATCGGTTACGGTGGGCCCTGCCCGCCGCCGGGGCCGGCGCATCGCTACTACTTCAAGCTCTAGCGCTTGATAAGAGGCTCGAGTTGCCAGCTGGTGCAACACGGGCCCAAGTCGATCGCTCGATGCGCGGCCACATCGTCGCACAAGCCGATCTAATGGGCCGATATGGGCGAAGATAAGCGGGAGGGGCAGCAGGGAGCCCGAAGCAATTGGCGAAGCTCGTTCACGCTCACACAGTGCCATTCGCTGCCCAAGACGTAAAGCGACCTCCGGAATACGAGGCCGGAGGTCACGATGACTTTTCCGGATGGCGTCCATTCGAGCAAAGTACAGATGTCGCGAATCATTCGGGAAATCGCGTGGGCCGAATTGGCGAGGTTCTGGCGCGAACTCGCGAGATAGGAATTGGCGCGCCCGGCAGGACTCGAACCTGCGACCCCCGGCTTAGAAGGCCGGTGCTCTATCCAACTGAGCTACGGGCGCGTAGGGAAGCATGTTACGGGAAAACAACGAGTTAGTGAACATCCGCGCCGCTCAGCGAAATCGACACCGCCTCGCCTTTGTCAGTTGTGGTGTCAGTTGGTTTCGTAGAAAAAGTCTTGACTGTCGCAGGCACGAGCTTCTCCACGACGTCATGCAGGAAGTCTGGCGTGAGCCGTGAGTATCGAACCGCCATCATGATGCTCCTGTGGCCGAGAGCCTTCTGAATAGCTCGAAGTAGCGGCTCTTGCCGTTCTTCCCGCGTCGCTCGACCGCCAGCGATATCGCAAGATCGGTCGGTTCCCGATGCCGCGTCATGCTACGTGCCTGCCGGGAAACCGGCAGAGCCTGAAGTTTCTGATGTGATGTCTCGCGCTCACATCGCGCGGGCCGCTATAATCGACGCCGGCCGGCGTTCGCTTACTCTGTTTGGTCAACGCGGTCGGGTCGTTCCGGAATATTGAGACGCTTCGATTCGGGATTGATTGGTCAGGGACTACCGGGTTGTCGAGCCCCCCGCCATCGGCAGGAAGATCAGAGGGAAGACTATGCGCATCAGAAACAGCACGTGGTTGACATCACTGACGACGTGTTGCGCAGGGGTGCTATGGCTTTGGGTATCTACTGCTGGGGCACAGCTGACGGACCGGACCAAAGCCCCCAACCCGGGTGGTCAGGGGATCGCCCGCTCGCTCGAAGAGCAAATCGGCGAGGGTCGGGGGGATGAGTTCACGCCGGGCTCGTCGCTTTACAACATCAGGCGAGATCCGGCGCGCGCCGTTCGCCGCGGTCGCCAAATCTTCCAACGGAAGTTCACCGTCGAGCAGGGCTTCGGACCACGGAAGGGCGACGGGATTGGCGACATTGCGGCGGATGCGTCGATCGGGGCCGGCCTCGTGGACGCGTGCGCGGGCTGTCACGGCCGGCCACGTGGCTCGGCGGGCTTCGGGGGCGACGTGGCCACGCGACCTCACAGTCGAGAGGCCCCGCATCTGTTCGGGCTTGGGTTGCAGGAGATGTTGGCCGACGAAATCACCCGCGACCTGCGGACGATCCGGGACGCCGCCATCGCCGATGCCCGGAAGCTCGGCCAGACGGTCACCCGGCAGCTGAGCAGCAAGGGGATCCAATACGGGCAAATCACCGCGCTTCCCGATGGGAGTGTCACCACGTCCGACGTCGAAGGAGTCGACCCAGACGTGCGCGTGAGGCCCTTCCTGGCCCACGGCGGCACGATCTCGATCCGCGAGTTCGCACTCGGCGCATTCAAAGCGGAGATGGGGCTGGAGGGATTCGATCAGTGCCTGTTCGATGCCGCCAACGGTGGTCTCTGTGTGACGCCGTCGCGGATGGTCCTCGACGGCGAGAAGGATCGCATCGAGGCCCCACCGGTGTCGAGTGTGCGTGAGGACGGAGACCGTGATGGCGTCACGAACGAGATCGACGTGGCCCTGCTCGACTATGTGGAGTTCTACCTGCTGAACTATTTCCAGCCCGGGCTCGGCGAGCAAACACCGCAAACCGCGCAGGGCTTCCGGCTCATGGAGCAGATCGGCTGCACGACCTGTCACATCAGAAACCTCCGGATCGACAACGACCGGCGCATCGCGAACGTGGAGACCCGCTTCGACCCGCGGCAGGGGATCTTCAACCGCCTGTTTGCCGTTGCTTCCACGCTGTTTGTGGCGGTGCCCGACGGGAATCCCTTACCGAAATTACTGCCTGCCGGAGCGCCGTTCCGCGTGGAGAACATCTTTACGGATTTCAAGCGCCATGACCTTGGTCCGAACTTCCACGAGCTGAATTACGACGGAACCTTCCAGAAAGAACTGATGACCGAGGCCTTATGGGGTGTGGGCTCGACAGCCCCCTACGGCCATGACGGGCGCAGTATCAATGTGAGAGAAGTGATCCTGCGGCACGGCGGCGAAGCCCAGAAGGCGCGGGATGGTTTCGCCGCGCTGTCTGACGACCGAAAGCGGGCGATCCTCGAGGCGCTGGGGAGCCTCGTCCTGTTCCCGCCTGACGACACCGCCTCGAATCTCGATCCGGGAAATCCAGCAGACCCCCACTTCCCGCAGAGTGGACACGGGAGCATCAATCTGGGGGCACTGTTCCAGACCCCTGGGCCGGAGTAGAGCCAGGAGCAACTGGCAGCATGCATGAGACGGTACGAGGCCGCGTCCAGCTAGCCAAGAAGGGCTGAGCGTCAGGTGAAACTCCGTGAGCTCGCCGAACGGTTGCAGTGCCGCCTCGAAGGCGAGAGCGGCGGCAACGTCGAGATCCTCCGTGTCGCCGGCATCGAGCACGCAGCGCCGGGCGATCTGACCTTCGTTGCCAACCCCAAGTACTACGGCCAGCTGGCCACGACGCGGGCCTCGGCGGCAATCGTCGGCGACGCGATGCCGGATCGTGCACGCCCGCCGGCGACGTGCGCCCTGCTGCGCGCGGCCGATCCATACTCTGCCTGGGCACGTGCGATCGCATTGCTCGTGACGCCCGCTCGGCCGCCGCGGGGCGTCGATCGGCTGGCCGCCATCGCGCCCGACGCCACGCTTGGCGCCGACGTGTCGATTGGGCCACTGGTCGTCGTCGAATCCGGCGCCTCGATCGGCGCGCGCACCGTCATCCATCCGCATGTGGTCATCGGTCGCGGAGCACGGGTCGGCGAGGACTGCGTGCTCTACGCGCACGTCTCAATCCGCGAGCGCGTGGTCGTCGGCAATCGGGTGATTGTGCAAGACGGCGCGGTCGTCGGCAGCGACGGCTTCGGGTTCGCCAAGCAGCCCGACGGCACGCATCTCAAGATCCCGCAGCACGCAGACGTCGTCATCGAAGACGACGTGGAGATTGGAGCGAACACGACGATCGATCGGCCCGCGGTGGGGGAGACGCGCATTCGCGCGGGCACGAAGATCGACAACCTGGTGCAGATTGCCCACGGCGTGACCATCGGTCAGCGCGTGGTACTGGCGTCCCAGGTGGGAATCGCAGGCAGCACCGTCGTCGAAGACGATGTCGTCATGGCGGGGCAGGTGGGCGTCGGCGGCCATCTCCGCGTCGGCCGTGGCGTGGTGGCCGCGGGTAAGACCGGGATCACGAAATCGGTCGGGCCGGGCGAGTTCGTGACCGGCTATCCGGGCATCCCCAACCGCGAGTGGCGGAAAGCTTCGGTCGTCTTCAGGCATTTGCCCTCGCTCAAGAAGCGCATCGAAGAGCTCGAACGGCGCGTCACCGACCTGGTGGAGAAGCTCGCCGAATGGCGCACCCCGACGGGCCGCTGATACGGCGCGTCGTGACCGCGTGGCTGGTCGCGCTGGTCGTGGCGTTCGCGCTGCCCGCGGCTGCTCAGGATCCGATGCCGCCCGGCACGGTGACCCTTGGGGTCCCCGTCCCAGGCCTCCCGCGTGCAGGTGTCGAGTTCCTCACCCGCTACGATTTTCATCTCTCGGCGGCGGCGCTCGTAAACGACGACAAGCGATTCTCCTGGGACACGCACTTCGGCGGCGAGCTTGACGCCGTGGACTACATCGTCGGTCGGACTTCTATCCGCATCGATTACGGGGCCGTGCTCGGCAACGAACTGCGCGCCTTCGATCCCAATCAGGGCAACTACACGCTGGAGCTATCTACATCCGCCCGTTCGAGAGTGGCCGAGATCGCCGTGGTCTTTCATCACAAGTCGCGCCATCTGGGCGATCGGGACAAGACGGTCCCGATCGCGTGGAATCTGCTTGGCGTCCGGGTCCTCAGGCAGGCGTCAGCGGGCCCTGCGACCGTCGAGATGGATCTCACCGCCGGTCGGATCGTGCAGCATTCGTCTGTCGACTACACCTGGATCGGCGACACCGGTCTCGTCGTTCGCCGGCCGCTTGTGCCGCGGGCGGGCCTGTACGTGCGCGGCGTCGGGCAATTCGTTGGAGTCAGTGCGGCGATCAACGCGCGCGGGGCGCAGGCCGGAGGGCTCGTCGAGACCGGTGTCCGGCTGAAGGGCGAGAAGGGCGCGATCGATCTGTTCCTCGGGTACGAGCGCCGCGTCGACGCCGCGCCGCTCGATCGGCAGCCGCAGACCTGGATCTTCGTAGGTTTTCGGCTGGTCGGAGGCTAGAATAATCGCACCATGACTGTGCCGGCCCACCGCAGGATTGCGGGCGTCTCGCTTGCCGTCGCGCTTCTCGCCGTCCTCGGCATCACATCCTCGGCCGCCGTTCGACCGCCGAAGTTCCAATATCAAATCTCGACGCTGCCCAACGGCCTGACGGTCGTGCTGTCCGAGGATCACTCGACGCCGATCGTGCACGTGCAGCTGTCCTATCACGTCGGCTCGAAGAACGAACGGCCGGGGCGCACCGGCTTTGCGCATCTGTTCGAGCACCTGATGTTCAAGGGCTCGAAGAACGTCCAGCCGGAGTCGTTCACCTCAACCATTTCCTCCATCGGCGGTCGAGCCAACGCCTACACGACCGAGGATGAGACGGTGTTCTGGGAGACGGTGCCGGCGCAGTATCTGCCGCTCGCCTTGTGGCTGGAGGCCGACCGCATGGCGACGCTGCGGATCGACCGGCAGACGTTCACCAACGAGCGCGAGGTGGTGAAGGAGGAGCGGCGCCTACGCTTTGACAATCAGCCGTACGGCCGGCTGAACGAGATCATCTACGACCAGGCCTTCTCAGTGCATCCCTACAAGCACGCGACGATCGGCAGCATGCAGGACCTCGAGGCGGCGTCGGTCGACGATGTGCGGGATTTCTACCAGACGTACTACGTGCCGTCCAACGCCACGCTCGTGCTGGTCGGCGACTTCGACCCGGCGCAGGCGATGGATCTCGTCAATCAGTACCTCGGACGCGTGCCGAAGGCCGAACGCGACGTGCCGCGGGACATCCCGCGAGAGCCGCCGCAGACCAGTGAGAAGCGCGTGGCGATCGAGGGGGCGTGGCCGCTGCCGGCGGTGGTCGTGGCGTACCACATTACGTATGACGGCCACCCCGACGCCTACCCGCTGCACATCGCGTCGAAGGTGCTCTCCGACGGCCAGAGCTCGCGCATCTATCGCAAGCTCGTCTACGAGAAGCAGCTCGCCGTGGCCGCCTTCGGGCAGGCCAACCTCATCGAAGATCCCAATCTGTTCTTCGCGGTGGCCATCGTGCAGCCGGGTCACACGACGGCCGAAGCCTCCGACGCGCTCATCGCCGAGCTCGACCGGTTGAAGACCGAGCCCATCACCGAGCGCGAGCTCGAACGCAGCAAGAATCAGTTTGCGCGCGATTACATCCTGGGGCGCGAGTCGATTCAGGAGAAGGCGTCGCATCTGTCGCACGCGGTCGTCATTCACGGCGACATCAAGACGGCCGACGGCGAGTTCGACATCTTTCAGAGCATCACCGTGGCCGACGTGCAGCGCGTCGCCCGCACGTACTTCAGACCTGAGAACCGGCTCGTGCTGACGCTCGTGCCGTCGGGAAGGGCGGCGGGGCGATGAGCCGCACAGCCACCGAGACACGACGCTCACGGAGTGATATGAACCACAGAGTCACCGAGACACGGAGAAGGAACGACTGCATTAGGACCTTGCGCTCGACGCGGCGCCGCATCGCGGCGGATCAGGCACACCAATCGAGAGACGAGCGAGCAATCAGCGGCAGCTCCTCGTTCGCCTCTCGATTGGCGTGCCTGCGACTCGGCCTGCCCTGCAGGCCGAGCGCGTCGAGCGCCTCTGTGCCTCTGTGGCTCTGTGGTTTATTCCTCTTCGTGTCGTTGTGCCTCGGTGGCAGCGCCGCGGCCCAGACGCAGACGCGCGACTGGCCGCTCGAGCGGGCGCCGAGGCCGCTCGCCGCCCGCGAGATCAGCTTTCCGCCCTACCAGGTGCAGACGCTCGCCAACGGGCTGCAGGTCGTCGTCGTGCTGCAGCACGAGCAGCCGGCGGTCAGCATGCGCCTGTTCGTCCGCGCCGGCAGCGCGCTCGAACCGAGGGGGAAACTCGGCCTCGTGCAACTGCTGGGCAGCCTGCTCGATCAGGGGACGACGAGCCGGTCGGCGCAGGATCTGGCCGACTCGATCGATTTCATCGGCGGCTCGATGGGCGCCGGCGCCAACCGCGACCTGACCTTCGTGAACATGGTGGTGATGAAGGACAGCTTCGAGACAGGCCTGGGCATGCTCGCCGATATGGTCCG
>MELA01000067.1:0-19644 GCA_001767495.1 Acidobacteria bacterium RIFCSPLOWO2_12_FULL_65_11
CGAACAGCGCACGATCGATGAGCAGCGGGTGGCCGTGCTGCACGCCGCGCGTTGGCCTCACGACCAGAGCGTGTGTCTGCCGGTAACGATCGACGACCGCTCGAACGGTTGCCGCGCTGACGAGCGGGACATCCACGAGCGTCACGAGGGTCGCGACAACGCCCGGACGATCGACCACGCGGAGACCTGCAAGCAGCGACGACAACTGTCCAGTTTCGTAGTCGGCGTTCTCGACAAGTCGCGCGGGCAGGCCACTACCGGCGAAATCGCCGACCACTGCCGCGGCCTCATGCCCGACAACGACCACGACATCGTCGATGCCCGCATCGAGAAACGTCCGGACGACTCGTGTGAGGAACGTCTCGCGGCTCTCGGCCGCCGCCCGGTTCGGATCGAGCGGGAGGTTGGCCTTCGGTCTGCCCATGCGCGTCGACTTGCCAGCCGCAAGGACAATCGCTGGAATCACGAACGAATCATAGCAATTGCAGAATGGCAGGATGGCAGCAATGCTAGAATCGCGTTCATGAGTGACGTCGACCTTCACATCCGGTGTCAGCGCTGCGGCGCCGAGATGGAAATGCGCGATCCTGGGCCCGGCATGCCCTGGCAACCCGATCAATTCTGGGTCTGCAACAGCTGCGGCCGTCACTTCTGGTCCACCTACCCGCCGCCCAACCGCGAAAAGGCCAAGCCGGCCGCCGTATGACCCTCTTCCGCCTCCAGGACGATCTCAATGACGACCTCGATGACGACGATGACTTCGAGGATGAGGACGACAGTCCCGCCGAGGATGGCGATGATAAAGAGGAAGAGGATGACGATGAGGATCTCGATGAGGAGGACGACGTCGAAACGTGGCAGGTGTCGGAGCCGTCCTCGATTCTGCTAGAGGTAGGCCTCAGCTTGACTTCCGGCTTGAACCTGCCTAGACTGGCGAAAATTTTCTGTCTGAGCTTGCGTATGCCAACTGGAACGATCGCTCGACTCCTCATCGACAAAGGCTTCGGATTTGTCCGCGACGAAGGCGGCACCGAGTACTTCTTCCACCGCAGCTCGGTCCGTCAGCAGGTCTTCGAGCTGTTGCGTGAAGGCCAGCGCGTGGAATTCACGGTCGAAGAATCCCAAAAGGGCCCGCGGGCGGGCGACGTCAGACTCATCGAGAGCTAGCCGCAATCAGCAATCAACAATCATCAATTCTCGATTCGTAAGGCCCGCAAGACCGCCGCGATATCGCTGAGGTCCGCCAGCACGATGTCGGCGCCGGCCTCGCCGAGCGACGACACGTCGTAGCCGCCCGTCGCCACCGCGACCGAACGTGCGCCCACCGTCCGGGCACAGGCGACATCGAGCGGGGTGTCACCGACGACGATGGCGTCAGGGGGCTCGATCGAGGGTCCACCCAGTGCCGAAACCGATGCCAGCGCCTTGGGCACCAGACCGTTTCGATCGAGCGCCGCGTCACCGAAGGCGCCGCCGCGAAAGTAACGCCAGAGGTCAAAGTACTCGAGCTTGACGCGTGCCGCGCGCTCGTAGTTGCCGGTCAGAAGCGCCAGATGCACGTCTCCTCGCTCTACCAGCGTGTCGAGCAGGGGTCGCACGCCGGGCATGAGCCCCTTGCTCGGACCGGGCTTTTCGATTTCCGTCTCGAGGTGCTTCAGGTAGACATCATGAAACCTGGAGAGCTCCGGCGCATCGGGCGGCACGCCGTTGGCCGACGCGAGCGTGGCCAGCACCCACGGGTCGGTACGGCCAGCCATGGAGAAGTTATCCAGCGGCTCGGGGATGGCGAACAGTTCCTCGAAGGCGCGCAAGAAGGCGCGCGCCCCGGCGCGGCCTGTCAGTACAAGAGTGCCGTCGATGTCGAAGAGGACGACCTTGGCCAGGCCTGCTGTCCTGGTCTTCAGATCAGCTCTCGCTGCGGACGCGGCCGGCGCGCGGCCCTTTGGCCGACTGCTCTTCCTCGAAGCTGACGCGCTGGCCTTCGCTCAACTGATCGAAGTTGCCCTCGACCGAACTGCGGTGGAAGAACCACTCCTGGCCGCCCTCGTCGCGGATGAATCCGAAGCCTCTGTCGCGAACCAGTCGCTTGATCGTGCCACTCGGCATCTTGAGTCTCCCCGGGCGCGAGCGCCCCAAGGTGAAGGGTACATCTTACGCGAGCAGCCGGTTGACCTCATCAACGATTCGC
The DNA here is from genome assembly GCA_001767495.1 of Acidobacteria bacterium RIFCSPLOWO2_12_FULL_65_11. Classification (GTDB taxonomy): domain Bacteria; phylum Acidobacteriota; class Vicinamibacteria; order Vicinamibacterales; family CAVVIG01; genus 2-12-FULL-65-11. The sequence continues at coordinate 2,189 of MELA01000067.1, forward strand.
GACGACGCGGTCAGGGCGGCGATTTCGATCTTGAGGGCGGCCAGGTTACAGGCGATCGCACCATAGGCGAGCGTGGCGTGCACCATCGGCGGCAGGACGCCCGTGTCGACGCTGGCGCCGAGAATGGCGGCCACCATGGTCACCGCCATCGCGAGCGTCCCGACAGAGAACACCGGCTTGCGGGTGGCCGCGATCCGGCGGTAGTGGTCGCCCGAGAGGCCGCCCTCCGCCATCGCGTCCTTGACCGCCTTCCCCTTGCCGATGAGATAAAACATCATCATCGAGTGTGCGAGCAGCGTCACCAGCGTTGAGAAGATCCCGAACGAGATGTGGCGCAAGACGTCCGTTCCGCTGATGCCGAACACGGCGGCACTGACGAGGCCCAGAATGGCGACGGCGACGGCGGTCAGGAGCGCTTGAGCCAGGAAGCCATGATAAACCACCCGTGAAGGTCCGCGGTACGGGTCCGCCTGAAGGCGGACACTACATCTGATTTGTCGTCGTGTCCGGCTTTATGTCGTCGTGTCCGGCTTTATTGTTGTAGTGTCCGGCTTTAGCCGGACGAGCCGTTCGTACGCCTCGCGCGGGAGGGAGACGCTGCCCGGCGTCAGGGCTCCGTGGGCCTGGTCGCCATGGAAATCGGAGCCGCCAGAGACGGCGACGCCAAGGGCGGCGGCCATCGCGAGATACCGTTCGGTCGCTTCGATATCGTGCTTGCTGTGGTACGCCTCGATCGCATCGAGGCCGGCGCGCACCAATGTGAGAATCCAGCCGTCGTCGCCGATGAGCGCGGGATGCGCGAGCGAGGCGAGGCCTCCCGCCTCGTGGATCCGCACGATGACTTCTTCGGGCGGCGTGCCCAGCCGCGGCACGAACGCCGGCTTGCCGCGCCCGAGCCAGCGCTCGAATGCCTCGTCGGTGGTCGCCGCGTGACCCTCGGCGACCAGCGCGCGCGCGATCCACGGCCGGCCGGCAGACTTGCGTGGATGCTCGACCGCCGGCCGTACGATCGCGTCCACATCGAGAGAGATGCCGAGGGTCTTCAGTCGGTCGACGATCTGGTGCACGCGATCGACCCGCCGACGCCGCTGCTCTACCAGAAACGTCTGGAGGGCGTGCGACGCCACGTCGACGAAATATCCAAGCACGTGCACGTCGGTACCGCGACGGACCGCCGTGACCTCGATGCCGGGGACGAACTCGATGCGTGCGGCCGCGCACTCGCCGCCCGTCGCCTCGCATCCGGCCACCGTGTCGTGATCGGTGACGGCCAGCACGGTGACGCCCTCAAGCGCGGCGCACGCGACCAGCTCGCGAGGGCTGCATCGGCCGTCGGACTCGGTGGTGTGGGTGTGAAGGTCGATCAATGCGTCAGTTTGGCCGCGCCGACGCCTTTGCGAGTCCGCCGGCGCCCCTGCCGCTGACGCAGCGATCGGTACTCCTTCATGAGCAGGTTGAGGTGTGCACGCTCTTCGTCGGCAAATTCGAGGAACACCTGCCGGCCCTCCGACTCCTCGAACCGCTCGCCGTACCGCTTGAAGAACTGATGCGATCCGCGCTCGCACTTGATGCCAATGAGCAGCGCCTGCTCGTCGTTGACGCCGTGGCGCAGCCGCTCGGCGCCGGCATCGAACAGGCCGTTCGCGGCGCCCTTGAAAAACAGAAAGGTCGGCCGCGTTTCGAGGTGGGGATCCTTGGCGGCCAGGTCGCGGTAGCGCTGCTCGAGCTGGCTGAGGTGGTGACCCTCTTCCTCCGCCAGCCGCTTGAACATGGAACGCCCGCGCGAATCGCCCGCGAGCGTGGCCGCTCGCGTGTAGAACTCCAGGCCGCTCCGCTCGGTCGCGATCGCCATGCGGAGCGCGTCGCGCGCGAACACCAGCTTGGTCGTCGCCCCGTCCACCGGCGGCGACTTGTGCCCGGTCCGGCAGTCGTCGCAGGTGCCGTAGATCTGGACCACGGCCTGCGCGGCGGTGAAGCCGCGGCTGGCCGCCACTTCTTCCATCAATGATTCGACGTCGGAGCTCAGAAACTCCGAGGACTGGTGGCACTTGGTGCAGATGAGGTGAAAGTGCCGCGGATGTCTGTACGCCGGCTCGAATCGCGATCGCCCCTCCCCGAAGTCGACCTTGCGCGCGATGCCCGCCTCGACCATCCACTGCAGCGTGCGGTACACGGTGGCGCGGCCGATGCCCGGATCCACGCGGCGCACCAGGTCGAACAGGTCGTCCGCGCTGAGGTGCCCCTCCTGGCGCAGGAAGAGGTTCAGAATGCGGTCGCGCTTGCTCGAACGCTTGCCGCCGACGGGGTGCAGATTGGAGAGATCGGGAAGAGGTGCATCCACGCGGCTAACCCAGTCTCAAGTCTCGAGTCTCAAGTCTGCCTCGTTCCCACGTCGGGGCAATTCGAGACTTCAGACTTGAGACTCACCGGCGCGTTACTGTCGCAACGCGCGCGTTTTAGTCGACCGAGAACGACTGCCCGCAACCGCAGGTTGACTTGGCGCTCGGATTCTTGATCGTGAAGCCGCCGCCGGTCATCGTGTCGATGAAGTCCACTTCGGCGTCGGTCAGGTAACGAATGCTGATGGGGTCGACAAATAGCTTGACGCCGTTCGACTCGAACACCTGGTCGCCCGCGCCCTGGCCGTTCTCTTCGATCATCAGTCCGTACTGGAACCCGGAGCAGCCGCCACCTTGAACGAATACACGCAGACCGCTGCCGCCCTTATTTTCTTCAACCAATAACTCGCTGATTTTGGCCGCCGCCGTTTCGGACACATTAATCATGGATGCCTCGCTAGACTCCTTTGGAACGGCCCTCATTATAGCAGCGAACCCCGGTTGGTATACTGGGCGACCGGTTCACACCGTGTGACACCCAGCACTAAGGTCTGCCGCTGCAACACTATGCCGTATGTCGTCGTCGACCAGCCTTCCAGGGAGGCGCTGCTCGAGTCGGCCGCCGCCCGCGCCGACGCCGTGGCTGCCCGCCGGCCAGATCTTCTGCCGGCCATCGACCTGCAGCGCCGCCTGCTCGCGCTCGTCATCGATCTGGCCCACACCGTCGAAAGCGGCCGCCGGCCTCGATTGTCGCTGCCGCCGAAATATCTCGTGGCCAAGCTGGCGCGGGGCGTACCTGCGCTTGCGGGCGAGCCGATTCCTCTGCCTGTCCAGATACTCCAAGCCACACTCCTCCGCCTGTGCGATGAGCTCGCGGCGGGCGGCGCGGGTGAAGCGGCTGCACACATCAAGGCCGCGATCGAGGGTGGAACGCTCGATGCGGGCTCGCTCTTGACAGCATCGCTCGCGCGCGACCAGCACGCCATCCGCACGGGCGCCGCGCATCGAGGGCTGGCGCCCGATCTCGTCTGGCTTGCGGCCGAGCTCGCGGTGGGACCGGTGGCCCACACGCTTCAGCGGATGCTGCTTGCGAATACGCCGGCGGCGCCCCTGGCCGACGCGCTCGCGGCGTGGCCCCATGGCTACTGCCCGGCCTGCGGATCGTGGCCCGCGCTGGCTGAAGTTGTCGACGGCCATCGCGTCCTGCGGTGTTCGTTCTGCGCGGCTGGATGGGAGCTCGCGACCTACGCGTGCGTGTACTGCGGCGAGAGCGGCGAACCGTTCGTCACCGCCGCTCCGGATGAGGAGCGAAAAGACCGCCGCGTCGAGATCTGTGGCGGCTGCGGCGCGTATTTCAAGACGGTCGATGTCCCGGCGCTCTCGCCCTTCCCCCTGCTGACGATCGCCGATCTGGACACCATGGATCTTGATGTGGCTGCGATCGAGCACCACTACGCGCGGCCGCCCATGAAAGAGTTTGGCGCGCGACACTAGAGCGCCGAACTTCGAAAGTCTCAAGTCTGAAGTCTGCCTCGCTCCACGAGCTGCCGGGACATTGAACGACCGATGATCGTGTCAACAGCCGAAGAGGACGTTGCCGAGTGAACTTGCCTCGCGGGTGGCCGCGAACGGGGCCGCCCCGCCGGGCGCGGAGGCCGCGCCCCGTGACAGGCTGTTTGTCGGCCGAGCACCCGGTGGGGCTGTTCGCGGACAGGACCCGCCGAAAGTTCATTCGGCAACCTGCCGCGGGACGCCTCAGACCGTCATCGCTTCGAGATGCTTCCCCGACTCCTGCTCGATGTCCTTGTGCAGGCTGTTGCCGTGGGCGTCCATGGTGACGATGGCCGGAAAGTCCTTGACCTGCAGGTGCCACATCGCTTCCGGTGTGCCGAGGTCGAGGAGCGACACGCCATCAACGCCCGTGATCGTGCGCGCGTAGAACTGCGCCGCGCCGCCGATCGCATTCAGGTACACGGCGCCGTGTTCCTTCAGCGCCGCGAGCGTCTTTGCGCCCATCCCGCCCTTGCCGATCACGACGCGAACGCCGTACCGCTTGATGATCTAGCCCTGGTACGGCTCCTCGCGAATGCTGGTCGTCGGGCCCGCGGCCGTGATGCGCCAGCGGTTTCCTTCTTTCACCACCACCGGGCCGCAGTGATAGAGCACCGAGCCGCGCAAATCGACCGGCGGCTCATGCTTCATCAGATAGGAGTGGACGGCGTCGCGGCCGGTGAACATCCGGCCCGACACCATCACGACATCGCCGACTTTGAGGGCGCGCACGTCCGCCTCGCTAAGCGGCGCGTTCAGCGCAACCTCGCGCCCGGTGCGCGCGAAGCCGGCCTGATCGAGCATCGGAATGATCGGATTCGACGGATCGCGGTAGAGCCACCGCTCGATCGCGCCGGTCGATGCATTGAGCACGATGCCGAGCCGACGGAAGGCCCAGCAGTCGTAGGCCACCGAGACGAAAAAGCTCGCAGGCAATCGGTTGAGCGCGCCGATCTTGCAGCCAATCAGCGTCGTCTTTCCCCCAAATCCCATCGGGCCGATCTCGAGGTTGTTCACCGTCGACATGATCGCCGCCTCGAGCTCCACCAGCCGCGGATCGGTATTCACATCGTCCAGCGACCGGAACAACTGCTCCTTGGCGTGGAGATACCCTGACGTCCGATCGCCTCCAACGCATACGCCGACAGCGCCGGGGCTGCAGCCTTTGCCCTGCGCCTGCCACACCGCGTGCAAGATGCACTTCTTCACGCCGTCGAGATTGCGATCGGCGCGCCCGAGGTGCGGCAGCTCGACCGGCACCGCGTACTGGGCGTTGGTGTTCTCGCAGCCGCCGCCCTTGAGGATCAGCTTGATCTCGATCTGGTCCTTCTCCCACTGATCGAAGTGGATAATGGGCGTTCCCGGACCGAGGTTGTCACCGGAGTTCTTGCCGGTAATCGAGTCGACCGAGTTGGGCCGGAGCTTTCCACGCTTGGTCGCCTCGGCGACCGCCTCGCGGATCTGCTGCCGCATCCAGATCTGGTTGACGCCGACGGGCACCTTGACCTCGAACGTCGGCATCCCGGTGTCCTGGCAGATCGCGCCCTCGTTGTCGACGGCAAGATCGATGTTCTGGGCAATGATGGTCAGGGCCTGGGCGGCGCGCGTGCCGGCGGGCTCGGCGTCGAGCGAGGTTTTCATCGCCGCGCGTACGTCGGGCGGCAAATCGGTCGAGGTACGGACAATGAGTTGAAGCACGCTATCGAAGAATGAAGGCAACATACGGGCAGTATACTGGACGGGATTCGGGATTTGGGATTTGGGATTCGGGATTCGGGGCCGAATCCCAGCCCAAGTCCCACCGAATCCCAAATCCCGAATCCCAAATCCCAACCGAAATGCAGTACCGCCTCGAACGTGATCCGCTGGGCGAGCTGAAGGTTCCCGCCGATGCCTACTACGGCGTGCAGACGGCGCGCGCCATCGACAACTTCTCCATCAGCGGTCTGCGGGCTCCGGCGGACCTCGTGACGGCGACGATCCTCGTCAAGAAAGCGGCTGCCGAGGCCAACGCGTCACTCGGCCGCCTGGACGCCGACCTCTCGCACGCCATCGTCGCAGCCGCCGACGAGATCCTCGCCGGCCGGCTTCGCGACCAGTTCGTCGTCGACGTCTACCAGGCCGGCGCCGGCACCTCGCACAACATGAACGCGAACGAGGTGCTCGCCAATCGTGCCGCGGAACTGCTCGGAGAGCCGCGCGGCACGTACGCGCGCGTGCATCCAAACGACCACGTCAACATGGGCCAGTCGACCAACGACGTTTATCCGACGGCGACCCGGCTCGCCCTGCTCGCAGGCGCCTCTCCCCTCGTCTTCGCGGCGCGCGAGCTGGCCGACGGCTTGGCGCGAAAGGGCGCGGAGTTCGCGCACGTGCTGAAGACCGGGCGCACGCACCTGCAGGACGCGGTGCCGATGACGCTCGGTCAGGAATTCGGCGGCTGGGCGGCCTGCATCGAGCGCGGGGCTGATGACATCGCAGGCGCGTCAACGCAGCTATTGGAGCTCAACATCGGCGCGACCGCTGTCGGGACCGGGTTGAACGCAGGAGACGATTTCCGCCGCCTCGTCGTCAGCCATCTCGCGCGCGAGACGCACCTGCCGCTCAGACCGGCCGTGAACCTGTTTCGGGTCACGCAGAGCATGGGCGACGTGCTCGCGTACTCGGGCGCCATGCGTCGCCTGGCGGTCGAGCTCGGGAAGGTCGCCAGCGACCTGCGGCTGCTCGCCATGGGACCGCGGGCGGGCCTCTCGGAGATCACGCTGCCCGCCGTACAGCCGGGATCGTCGATCATGCCGGGCAAAGTGAACCCGTCGATACCGGAGATGGTGAACCAGGTCGTCTTTCAGGTGATCGGCTGCGACACGACCGTGGCGATGGCGTGCGAAGCCGGACAGCTGGAACTGAACGTCATGATGCCCGTCATCGCCTGGAACGCGCTCCACGTGTCGACGATTCTGCGCGAGGCCATGCGAGCGCTCCGTACGAAATGCATCGACGGCATCACGGCCAACGAAGCGCGCGCGCGGGAGTTGCTCGACCGCAGTACGGCGGTTGCCACGGCGCTCAGTCCGTACATTGGCTACGCGGCGACGGCCGAGATCGCGAAAGAGGCGGTGACGACCGGCAAGACGATCCGTGAAATCGTGCTCGAGCGAAGGCTGCTCGATGCCGCCAGGCTGGACAAGATCCTCTCTCTGGATTCAATGACGAAGGGTACATAGACGTGAGTCTGAGACGTTCTGTTCTTGATACACGCGAGCACCACGGTGCGAGCGTGTCGGGCGTGGGGGTGGGGCCCCACGCGATAAGAAGATGCCTGCGCGCGTTGGTTGCTTGCCTGCTAGTTGCCTCGCTTGGCGTTGCGACGGGCGCTCAGTCACGGAGCCGCCTCTTCCCTCCGCAGGATCTCGGCCTGCTCGAACCGCCGGATCGCAACGAGTGGCAGAAGCCCGACCAGATCATGGACGCCCTCGGCATTGCCGACGGCTCGGTCGTCGCCGACCTCGGCGCCGGCGGCGGCTGGTTCACCGTCAGGCTGGCGCGACGCGTCGGCCCGAACGGGCTCGTCTTCGCCGAAGACATCCAGCCTCAGATGATCGACGCGATTCGACGAAGGGTTCAGCGCGAGAACCTGGGGAACGTGAGGACCATTCTGGGAACGGCCAACGATCCCCAGTTGCCGGCGGGCCTCGATGCGGTCCTCATCGTCGACGCCTACCACGAGATGGAGATTCCGCCCGCCGATCCGGCGACGATCCTCACAAAAGTTGCCGCGTCGCTCAAGCCGCAGGGCCGGCTTGGCATTGTGGACTTCGTCCAAGGCAGCGGGGGCCCGGGGCCGGCGCCCGAGGAGCGCGTCGATCCGGAGCAGGTCGTCCGGGCGGCCTCGGCCGCCGGCCTGCAGCTCGTCGCCCGCGAGCGAGTGGCACCGTTTCAGTTTCTTCTCATCTTCGGCAGAGGGCGTTGAGGGACGACACTGACCTTTGACGGTGAGATGCGAACCGCGCTGACAATAGCCGGCAGCGACCCAAGTGGCGGTGCCGGCATCCAGGCCGATCTGAAGACCTTCGCCGCGTTCGGCGTGTTCGGCCTGAGCGCCATCACGGCGGTGACTGCGCAGGACACCCGCGGCGTCACGGCCGTGGCGCCGCTTCCGGCCGGCCTTGTGACCGCGCAGATCGAGGCCGTCGCCGAAGATCTCGAGATTCACGCGACCAAGATCGGTATGCTGGCGACGGCGGAGGTCGTCCACGCGGTGGCCGCCGCCATTAACGATTTCGATCTTCCGATGGTGGTGCTCGATCCAGTGCTCGCGGCGTCGGGCGGCCAGCGACTGCTTGACGCGGCTGGCGTGCAGGCCCTGTGCTCGGAACTCCTGCCCTGCGCCCGAGTGATCACGCCGAACATTCCCGAGGCCGAAGCCCTGAGCGGCTGCCGGATCGCGACCATCTCCGATCGGCGCCGCGCGGCCGAGCGGATTGGCGCAATGGGCGTCTCGGCCGTGATCATTACTGGCGGGCACGAGCCTGGTCCGGAGGTGATGGATCTGCTGTACGACGGCTCGGCCTTCTTCGAGCTGCGCGCACCGCGGGTCGGCGGCCGCCGCGCCCACGGAACGGGCTGTACCTTCGCCTCGGCGCTTGCAGCTGGTCTCGCGCTTCGACAGGCGCTGCCGGAAGCTGCCGCTCGCGCCCAACAGTACGTGGCCGGCGCGATCGCCCATGCGACAGCGGTCGGCAAGGGGGCGAGCGTCCTCGATCATTTCTGGCGGACAAAGTCCGGCTGAAGCCGGACACTACGTACGACACGAAATATTGTCCTGGCGGCATTCCGTATCCGCCAGATGTCTCCCATGAGTCGTAGTGTCCGCCTTCAGGCGGACCGCTGCGATCGGAGCGTCCGGCTTCAGCCGGACGTCACGAACCCGTATACTGAAGGACGTGACTGTTCCCCCGCTGGCGATCGGTCGCAGCCGACTCGACCTGAACCACCTGGTCGCTGCCGTGAGTTCTGGCGCCGGTGGTGACGGTGCCGTCGTCACGTTTCTCGGTTTGGTGCGCGATCACAACCTGGGGCGCCAGGTCCGCTATCTGGAGTACGACGCGTACGAGCCGCTCGCGCTCAAGACGTTCGAGCGGATTGCCGGCGAAGTGCGCGAGCGCTGGCCCGGCGTCCGGCTCGCACTGCACCATCGGATCGGCCGGCTGGAGATCGGCGAGGCCAGCGTGGCCATCGCGGCCGCCTCGCCTCATCGCCGCGACGCGTACGCGGCGTGCCGGTACACGATCGAGCGCGTGAAGCAGATTGCGCCAATCTGGAAGCGCGAGTTCTTCGACGGCGGGGACGTCTGGATTGAAGGGGCGACGGCCGATCCCGAAAACGCCCTTGCGCGGGCCGAAGCCGAGCGGGTCGCATGCGCGTAACAGTGCTGCTCTTCGCGCGGCTGCGGGACATTGCGGGCGCATCGGAGCTTGCGCGCGACGTCGCGCCGGACGCCACGATTGGCACCCTCTGGCGCCAGCTCGCGGGCGAGTACCCGGCGCTCGTCCAGTACGAGCACTCGATGTCGTCAGCCGTGAACGCGGATTACGCACGCATGGATCGCGCGCTTTGCGACGGCGACGAAGTCGCGTTTCTGCCGCCCGTCTCGGGAGGATAGCGACAGCCTTCACCCGAGCGCGAGAGTCTACGATCGAGCGCGAGGTCTTTGAGCGCGTGGGGGTGGGGCCCCACGCGCAAGTGATGAATGCTGGGGCCCCTCGGTGACGTTCTGTTCTAGATACGCCGAGCGCTGCGGCGCGAAGGCGTTATCGAGCGGGGGCAGCCTTGAGCCAGGCGCGTGGGGGTGGGGCCCCACGCGAGTGAATGATGGGGCCCCGCGAGAATAAAGAAATGTTCGACACGCTGACCGCCGCCGAACGGCGCTACGACGAGCTCGTCGGTCTGATTGGCACCGCCCAGGTGCAGAGCGATCCGTCCGAGTACCGGAAGCTCGCCAAGGCGGCGTCTGACCTCGAGCCGCTCGTCGCACGTTTCCGTGAGTATCAGGCCGTGGTGCGCGACGTCGCCCAGGCAGACGAAATCGCCACCTCGGGCGATTCCGATATGCGCGACCTGGCACGGGAAGAGCTCAAGTCGCTTATCGCGAAGCGGGAGGCGCTCGTCGCCGACCTCAAGATCCTGCTCGTCCCGAAGGACCCGAACGACGAGAAGAACATCATGCTCGAGATCCGAGCCGGAACGGGTGGGGGTGAGGCGGCGCTCTTTGCGGCTGAATTGTTCCGCATGTACAGCAAGTACGCCGAGCGCCAGGGCTGGCGGCTGGAGGTCATGTCGACGAGCGACACCGGCGTCGGCGGCCTGAAGGAGGTCATCGCCACCATCGAGGGGCGAGGCGCCTACAGCAAGCTGAAGTACGAGAGCGGCGTGCACCGCGTCCAGCGCGTCCCCGCCACCGAGGCGAGCGGGCGCATCCACACGTCGACCGCGACGGTGGCCGTCCTGCCGGAAGCCGAGGAAGTCGACATCCAGATCAACGAAAAGGACCTGCGCGTCGACACCTTCTGCTCGAGCGGGCCGGGCGGCCAGAGCGTGAACACGACGTACTCGGCCGTACGCCTCACACACATTCCGACCGGCGTCGTCGTGTCGCAGCAGGACGAGAAGTCGCAGATCAAGAACCGCGCAAAGGCGATGAAGGTGCTCCGCTCGCGGTTGTACGAGATGGAGCTGAACAGGCAGCAGGAGGCGATCGCGAAGGATCGCCGAAGCCAGGTCGGCACCGGTGAACGATCGGAAAAGATCCGAACGTACAATTTTCCGCAGAGCCGGATCACCGACCACCGGATCGGCTTCACCACGCATCGGCTCACCGAGGTCCTCAACGGCGATCTGGTCGAGATGCTCGACCAGTTGGCGACGCACTATCAATCCGAAAAACTGAAGGACGCGACAGTTGCTTAAGCCTCCGACCGTTCGCGAGCACGTTGCCGACGGATGCCAGCGGCTACGCGAGGCCGGCATTCCGGCCGACCAAGCCGGCCTCGACGCACGTCTGATCGCCCAATCGGTGCTGGGCTGGACGACCGAGCGCCTCTTGACGTCGGGAAGCGAGCCGGTGCCGAAGGATTTCGCCCGCCACTACGGCGCCCGCCTCGGCCGGCGCGTCGGCCGCGAGCCGCTCGCCTACGTTCTCGGCCAGAAGGAATTCTGGGGTCTCGCGATGGAAGTGTCGCCCGCCGTGCTCATCCCGCGGCCAGAGACGGAACTCATCGTCGAAGCGGCGCTCGAGCTCGGGGCAGAGACGGCCTCGAGCCTCACCATCGCCGATGTCTGCACGGGCAGCGGGTGCATTGCCGTTGCACTGGCTCACGAGCGGCCCTCCGCCCGCGTGATCGCGACCGACATCTCGAAGGCGGCGCTCGCCATCGCCCGCCGGAACGCGGTGCGCCACGGTGTCGCCGACCGCGTCCAGTTCTCGTGCGCCAATCTCCTTGACGGCGTCACGGATCCCTTCGATCTCATCGTCTGCAACCCACCCTACGTGGCAGAGCGGGATCGGCCGGCGTTACAACCGGAAGTCCGCGATCACGAGCCTGGCATCGCGCTCTTCTCCGGACCAGACGGCCTCGACGTGATCGGCCGGCTGATCGCGCAGGCCCCTGCGCGACTCGTCTCCGGTGGCCATCTCCTTTTTGAGTTCGGGTTCGGGCAGGACCAGGTCATCGAAGATCTGATCGCTCGGGCGTCCGGCCTCAGGCTGGTCGAGCTCCGACGCGATCTGCAAGGCATCGCGCGAACGGCCGTCGCCGAACGCGCGTAGAGTCGTCCTCAACAGCGTGAAGCCGCGGTCTGCCTTCCGAGCGGTGTGGATGGTCGCGCCGCTTGTCTTTGGGTCCGGATTCTGCGCGCTCGTCTTCCAGACGGCCTGGCAGCGCGAATTCCGGCTCGTCTTCGGCGCCTCAACTGCAGCGTCTGCCGCGGTCATCGCCGTGTTCATGGGCGGCCTCGGTCTGGGCGGCTGGCTCATCGGGCCCCGCGTCGACCGCCGCGGCAACCCATTGCGCTTCTACGCAGCGCTCGAAGCGGGCGTGGGCCTCACCGCGCTCGCAACTCCCACGCTTCTTCAGCTCACCCGTCGCGTGTATCTCTCGCTCGGTGGAACATTGGCGCTCGGTGAGGCCGGGGGAACCGTCGTTCGACTCGTGCTGGCGGGCTTCGTTCTCCTTGTGCCGACCTTCGTCGCCGGCGGGACGCTCGGCGCGGTCGCCCGCGCCGTTCAGTCCGAAAGCGATCGCTCGAGAAGAAGCACGGCGTTGCTCTACGGCCTCAACACGCTGGGGGCGGTCGCCGGCTGCCTCGCCGCGACCTTCTGGCTGCTGGAGCGGTTCGGGACGCGCTCAACCATCTGGCTGGCGGCGGTGGCGAACCTTCTCGTCGCCGCCGTGGCCGCAACGATGAGCCTCCCTCCGGCCGACACTCTGGAACATCTCAGCGAGGAATCGGAAATAGTCGAGCCCTCGACTGCCTCGTCCGAGCGTTTTGTGCTGACGGCTGCTGCAGTGGTCGGCTTTGCGTTCTTTCTCATGGAGCTGGTCTGGTACCGGATGCTTGGGCCCATTCTGGGCGGAACGGTTTACACATTCGGTCTCGTGCTCGCCACGGCACTGGCCGGCGTCGCGGCAGGGGGCCTCCTGTACGCGGTGGTGTTTCGACACCGGTCGGCAACTCTGACGACGTTCGCGGTGACCTGCCTGATCGAGTCGAGTGTGATTGCCCTGCCCTACGTGCTGGGGGATCAGGTCGCGCTCGCCGCCAACGCGATGCGGCCGGCGCCGGGCGCCGTCCTGACAGGTGGAGTTCGCCTTCGCGCGAACGCTCGCTCGATCCGAGCGATTCGATTTCAACCGGCTGCGTCAGAGAGCGGCGGCGCTCGGAGCCGATCGGCCTGCGCTCGACGGGACGGTGGACTGGGACCGCGTGGCGCGACAGCGTGCCGCGATCTATGTCGTCGCAGGCACCGCGCCACCGGTGGAACCTGCGGCGCCGGATGCCGAGCGCATCCGCGCGCTGGCTTACGCGCGGTATCTGTCTGGCGAACTGGCGGGGGCGGTCCAGACGTTCGAAGAGCAGGCAACGCTCCCCGAGGGAGCAGTCGAGATGGCTCTGTTCGCCGAAGGCCTGGCCGACATGGGTGACGTGCGGGCGGCGCCCTACATCAGGAGGCTCAGCGAGGTCCAGCCAACCGAGGCCGACGCGGCGGCGGCCCGCCTGGCGCTGCGCCTCGGTCAGTACGAGCTGGCACAAAGCGCGCTCGTCTCGGCGCTCGTTCGGTATCGGACCGACCCCTGGCCGAGCCAGGTCAGCATGTCGCACGCGCTCGCCCTGGCCGACGAGCTGACGCTCGCACGGCGGGACATGGTGCCTGTCATTTTCGAGGCACTCGGGCAGAGGTTCGCCGTGTCAGCGATCGAAGAGGCGCGCCGGCTCGTGCGGCTGAGCGTCGAGTCCCACGGCCAGACCCTTGCCCGATGCCACGAGGCCCTGGGTCCATTTGAGCCGCACGTGCCGTGGCGCGCTGACGTCCTGCAGTACCGGGCCGACTGCTACGCGCGAACGCGGGATCCGCGCGCGCAGGAGGCGCGTTCGGATCTCGAGCGCTACAAGGCGCAGGACGTCAAGGCCGGTTCCCCACCACAGCCGGTACCGCGTCCCCCACAGTGATAGATTCATCACATGAGCGACTGCCTCTTCTGCAAGATCATCAAAGGTGAAATCAAAGGCTCGATCGTCTACGAGGACGACCGCGTGCTGGCGTTCAACGACATCAATCCCCAAGCGCCAACCCATGTGCTCGTCGTGCCGAAGCGGCACATCACGTCGCTCAACGACGTGGCGCCGGAAGACGACGAGCTTATCGGGGAACTGACACGACGCGCCGCGGCCATCGCACGGGAGCGCGGGATCTCCTCAGGCGGGTATCGAACCGTGTTCAACACCAACCGCGATGCCGGCCAGACCGTCTTCCACATCCACCTGCATCTGCTCGGTGGGCGCGCGATGCACTGGCCGCCCGGGTAGACCGCCCCGATAGGCCTTCATCGCCGTAGTGTCCGGCTTCAGTTCACAACCGTAGCGGGGATCGAACTACAATGCACCCGCATTGCAGAAGCTCCATGACGCGCGCGACGTCGTAGAGACCTATTCGCCGAGCGAGCACCAGTTCAACCGGCGCCGCCAGACGGTGGGCCTGTTCCTCGCGCCGCTTGTGCTCGGCGTGATGCTGGCGGCGCCACTCCCGATCGCCGCACCGGCCCACAAGATGGCGGGCGTGATGGCGCTGGTGGTCGTGCTCTGGGTCACCGAGGCGCTGCCCCTCTCAGTGACGGCGATGCTCGGCCCCGTGCTGGCCGTCGTGCTGGGCGTCGCGCCCGCACGGGCGGCGCTCGCGTCGTTCGCCGACCCCATCATCTTTCTCTTCATCGGCGCGTTCATCCTGGCCGAGGCGATGTTCGTGCACGGCGTCGATCGGCGGATCGCTTACACGGCACTCTCGTGGCGGTTTGTGGGGTCGAGCGCCGGCCGGATTCTCTTGGTGTACGGCGGCGTGGCGACCGTCATCTCGATGTGGGCCAGCAATACCGCGACGACGGCCATGATGTTTCCGATTGGGCTGTCGATTGTGGGGCACGTGACGCGATCCAATCCGTCCGGCAGCGTGCGGGGATTTGCGCTCGCCATGATGCTCATCACGGCGTTCGGCGCCTCCATCGGCGGCATGGCGACGCCGGTGGGGACGCCGCCGAATCTGATTGGCATCGGCATGCTCGAGCGCATCGTCGGCGTCGACATCACCTTCTTCGGCTGGATGGCGCTCGGTCTGCCCGCGGTCATCGTCTTGTTCGCGGGTCTGTTCGCCGTCATGTATTTCTTTGGGGTACGCGGCGTCGCCATCGGTGAAGGCGGCGCCGAGGCGGTGCGGGAAGAGCTGCGGCGGATCGGGCCGATCTCGCGAGGCGAGCGCAACGTGCTCGTCGCCTTCGGCTTGACGATCCTGCTCTGGGTGGCGCCGGGCCTGTTCGCCGTGTCGGGCATCGACACGACGCCTTTCGCGCGCGCCTACGCGCAGGCGATGCCCGAGGGCGTGGCCGCCATGTGCGGCGCGATTCTGCTGTTCCTGCTGCCGATCGACTGGCGTGCGCGCCGCTTCACGCTCACCTGGGATCAGGCCGCCAAGATCGACTGGGGCATCGTGATGCTCTACGGGGGCGGGCTGGCGCTCGGCGAGCTGGCGTTTACGACCGGTCTGGCCGACGCGATGGGGAAAGGGATTACGGCCTGGCTGCCCTCGCACACGACCACGTCGCTGACAATCATGTTTACTGGCGCGGCCATCCTTCTGTCGGAGGCGACCTCGAATACCGCGGCCGCCAATATGATCATCCCCGTCGCGATTGCCGTCTCACAGGCCGCAGGCGTCCGGGCCATCGAGCCGGCGCTTGGCGCGACGCTCGGCGCGAGCATGGGCTTCATGATGCCCGTCTCCACGCCGACCAACGCCATCGTCTACAGCTCCGGGTACATCCCCATCACGGCGATGATGCGGTACGGCGTCATGCTCGACGTGATGGCGTTCTTCGTCATCAACGCGATCGTCCTGTTCCTCGCGCCGATTGTCTTTCCGTAGACGTCAATCGCCTGGCAGCCTCTGATACCCGGTAGTCGGGTATACTGATCGGGTGATTCAATCGTTCGGTGACCCGGCGACTGAGCACATTTTCTACGGCGAAGAGCTGTGAAGACTACCACTCGTAAAGGAACGCCGGGTCGCGCCGTTGATCTCAGGCGGATGCGCCGACCGCCCACCCATCCTGGGGAGATGCTCATCGAAGAGTTCTTGAAGCCACTCGGCCTCAGTCAGGCCGAAGCCTCGGCACGCATGCAGATGACGACCAATCGGTTGAACGAAATCGTCAAAGGTAAGCGAGGTGTGACTGCCGATACGGCGTGGCGACTGGCGGCCCTACTGGGCACGTCTCCCGAACTCTGGATGAACCTGCAGGTGCATTGGGACCTGTGGCACGCGGCTCAGGTCCGGCGCACCGCATGAGGTTGGCACCCAGGACACCCCAGCAGCACGGACGCTCGTATATCTCCCTGCTTGCTGTTACAAAGCCAGATTCAGCAATTCGCGTAGCGAACCGATGACGGGCACGCCGCGCGAGGCAAGTTCCTCCTCGCGCGGATGGGGTTCGTGCCCGCGATGCACGAGCGCCGCGCGCATGCCCACGCCAAGCGCGCCCTCGACATCCTGCCGCACGTTGTCGCCCACCATCAGCGCCTCGCTTGCCGTCACATCCACGAGCCTGAGCGCTGTATCAAAAATGCTGTGGTGTGGCTTCATGAAGCCCTGCTCGGGTGAGGAGACCGCGGCACTGACGAGCCCCTGCAATTCGAAATGGGTCTGGAACGACGAGAGACAGCGGTGCGAATTCGAAATCAGCCCCAGACGCACGCCCCGCGAGGCTAACGCTCGCAGCACTGAAGGCACCTCATCGTACAACTCGAAGTGGTGGCAGGCCGCCCATTCCGCATAGATCTCGCGCGCGCACGCGTCGACGGTCTCGCTGCGCCCGCCCAACCCCTCGATAATGCGGCGCGTAAAGGCCACGAAGATCTCGGGGTCGTACGCGCTGTCGTCCGCGCCGTCGAGCAGGACCAACGCATCCGCGACCGCCCGATCGAACCGTGACGGGTCGACGGCCATGCCGTGGCGCGCGCAGAACGCCTGATACCCCTCGCCGTGAAACACAGGACCGGGGTAGATCAGCGTGAAGTCGACGTCGAAAAACACGGCGCGAATCATTCCTCGTACGGTCCCGCGATGACCAGCGTCGAACGCTCGGCGTCGAGCGTGCGGCGCGCGACATCGTGTACTTCGTCGACGGTCACGGCCCGAAGTAGATCGGGCAGCTGCACATCATAGTCGTGGCCGAGGCCGAAAAACTCGGCCTGCTGCAGAAACGTGGCGATCGATGCGTTGGTCTCGAGCGCCCGTGGCATGGCGCCAATGAGAAACCGGCGCGAGTCGTCCAGTTCCTTCTGGGTGACGCCCTCGCGGACGAGCCGCGTCACCTCCTCATCGATGGACGTCAAGGCGCGGTCGACGTTTGCCGCACTGACGCCCGCCCGAATCACCAGCGGACCCTCGACGACGTTCGCCTCTTGCCAGCTCGACACGTAGTAGGCCATTCCCTGCCGCTCGCGAATGCTATCCCCCAGCCGGCCGCCGAGCGCGTACTGGCCGAACACGTGGTTCATCAGCCAGAACGCATAGTACGCCGGGTCGGCCCGCCGCAAGGTCGCGAACCCGTACGCGACGTCCACTTGCGCCTTGTTCATCATCGGGATGACGAGCCGCCGGCGCTCGGTGACAGGCGCGGGAGACGCCAGCGTAATCGCCTGTGGACTGGCCGCACGCCAGCCACCAAACACTCGCGCGGCCGTCTCGACGGCTCGCGGCACCTCGACATCGCCCACCACGACGGCCGATGTCGAGGTGCC
>MELA01000067.1:19658-39309 GCA_001767495.1 Acidobacteria bacterium RIFCSPLOWO2_12_FULL_65_11
CCTTGGTGCGGCGGCCGTACGGATGCCCATTCGGGTACAGCAGCGCCATCAGCGTTTCGGTGGCACGCACCGCCGGGTTGTCTTCGTCCTGCCGGATCGCGGTGATGACCTCGCCCTTTCGCGTCGCGATCTCGTCCTCGGGGATCGACGGCGCCATGAGTATGTCGCCGAGAAGCTCGAAGACGGGTTCCAAATCCTCGGCCAGGCACGTGCAGACGAGCGAAAACAGGTGTCGAGTGACCGTGATCGTCAGGCTGATGCCGCGCCGATCGAGATCTTCGGCGATGTCTGACGCGGAGCTCACTGCAGTGCCGCGATCGATCGTGCGTGAGAGGAGCCAGGTCGCGCCAGGTGCATCGATCGGATCGCAGATCGATCCGGCGCGCATCGCGAGATTGATGGCGACCGCTGGAGTGGTGTGCGTGTCCTTGACGATGAAGACCGCGCCGTTGTCGAGCACAACGCGGCCTGGGGACAGGCCGCGAAGTCTCGAATCTGTCGCCTGCAGTGTCCGCCTTTCAGGCGGACCGTCTGTCCGGCTCAAGCCGGACACTACGTCTCTCCTCGCGCGTCGACAGGCAGCGGTTCGAAGCAGCCCACCGTGCGATTCGAGTAGCCGCACACCGATCGCGCGGCCTCAGCGACCTCGTCTATCGTGACCGAGGCGATCCGCGCCGGCGCGCCACTGAAAACGTCCAGGCTCGCGACGGTCTCGAAAAAGCCGATCTGATGGGCGATGTTCGAGACGCTGTCGCTCTCGAACACGAGCCGCGCTTTGAGCTGCGCCTTGACCTTGGTCAGCTCGGCTTCCGTGATCCCGTCGCGGCGCACCCGTTCGATCTCTTCGAGAAGCGTCGCCTCCACGGCTGCCAACCCCGTCCCCTCGGTCGCCGTCGCCGAAACTACGTACAGAAACGGATCCTGGGTCGGCATGAGCGATCCGGAGACGGTGCTGGCAAGACCGCGTTCAACGAGCGCTCGATAGAGCCGTGCGCTCCGCTGCGGTGGCGGCACCCGGAAACTCGACCACAGGTTCAGCCCCTTCGCGCCGGAAAGCACGGCATCGAGAACGAGCAGCGGAAAGAACCGCCGATCGACGACCGACGGCGCGTGATAGCCGACCTTCAGGTAGGCGGTCGTGCCCTGTTTCCGGATCGTGAGGCGGCGCTCGCCCGTCTGCTCGGGCTCCACCGTGCGAACCCGCGGGGGCGCCTGGCCCGATGGAATGCCGCCGAAGTAGTGCTCCACACGCCTCAGCGCCTCGTCGGTATCGACGTCGCCGACGATCACGAGCGTCGCGTTGTTCGGAATGTAGTAGCGCCGGTAGTAGCCGTACAAATCGTCTCGGGTCATGGCCTGCAGATCGGAGATCCAGCCGATCGTCGGGTGTTGATACGGATGCGCCTTGAACGCGGTCGCCGTCAGCTCTTGATCGAGCAGTTGATCCGGATCGTTCTCGCCGCCCTGCAGCTCCGAGATGATCACCGTCCGCTCGGATTCACAGTCGTCCGGGTGGTACAGGCAGTGGGCCATCCGTTCCGATTCGATAAACAGCATGCGATCAAGCGCGTCCCGTGTCGCCGTCTCGAGGTACGTCGTTTGGTCGATCCAGGTGTAGCCGTTCCAGCTTCCGCCGAACTGCTCGATGATGCCCTTGACCTGATCGCGCGGAATATTGGTGGTGCCCTTGAAGTTCATGTGCTCCACCCAATGAGACACGCCGGTCAGGCCAGGTCCCTCGTCCTTCGAACCGACCTTGTACCAGCACCACACCGAGGCGAGCGGCGCGGTGTGCTCCTCCTGGATGAACACGGTCAATCCGTTGTCGAGCGTCGCCTTCTTCTGCGGGGTCTGACGGGCATGGCTCATCGGGTATTCATTATAGAATCGACGGACACCATGCCTGAGTGGAAAGACACCGTCAACCTGCCGCGCACCGATTTCCCGATGAAGGCGAACCTGCCGACGAGCGAGCCGGACACGCTTGCGCGATGGACGGCCATCGACCTGTACGGGAAGATCCGCGCGCGGCGTCGGGGCGCGCCGAAGTTCATCCTGCACGACGGACCGCCCTACGCCAACGGCAACATCCACATCGGCACAGCGCTCAACAAGATCGTGAAGGAGTTCGTCGTCAAGTCGCGCTCGATGGCCGGCTACGACGCGCCCTACGTCGTCGGCTACGACTGCCACGGGCTGCCGATCGAGCTGCAGGTCGATCGCGAGCTCGGCTCAAAGAAGCGCGACATGTCGGTTGCCGACTTCTGCCGCGCGTGCCGCGCGTACGCCGAGCGGTTCATCGGCACGATGACGTCGCAGTTTCAGAGGCTGGGCATTCTCGGCACCTGGGACGAGCCCTACCTGACGATGAACTTCAAGTATCAGGCAGCGATTGCCCGGGCGTTCGGCCGGTTTGTCGAGCAGGGCCTGGTGTACAAGGGCAAGAAGCCGGTCCACTGGTGCATCCACTGCCGAACGGCGTTGGCCGAGGCCGAGGTCGAGTACGCGGATCACACGTCGCCATCAATCTACGTCGAATTTCCGCCGGCGCCGTCCGGCGCGCGCGAGCTGGCGACCCGCGTCCCCGCGCTGGCGGGCCGCCAGGTGTCGGTGCTCGTCTGGACCACGACGCCCTGGACGATTCCGTCAAACCTCGCTGTCGCGTTCCATCCGGAGTTTGACTACGCCGCGTACGAGGTCGACGGCCGCGCCGTGATTCTGGCCGAGGCGCTGGCTCCTGGGGTCGGACGGCTCGTCGGCCGTGCGTTCGATCGTCCCGTTGCCAGGATGAAGGGCGAGCAGCTCGAGGGCGTCCGCTTCCAGCATCCGCTCTACGCGCGTGATTCGGTGGGGGTGCTGGCCGATTACGTGACGCTCGACACCGGCACGGGGGCCGTGCACACGGCGCCTGGCCACGGTGCCGACGATTTCACGACGGGCATGAAGTACGGGCTCGATATCTACGCGCCGGTCGGCCCGGGGGGCCACTTTCTCGACACCGTGGAGCTTTTCGGCGGCCAGCGCGTGTTCGACGCCAACTTGAAGGTCGAGGACGCTCTCAGGGAACGCGGTCGCTTGTGGCATCGCCAGACTTTCTCGCATCAGTATCCGCACTGCTGGCGCTGCCACCATCCGGTCATCTTCCTTGCCACGTCGCAGTGGTTCATCAGGATGGATGGGCCACTCGACGGACGTCGAACCTTGCGCGAAGCGGCACTCGATGCAGTCGATCATCACGTCAAGTGGATTCCAGCGTGGGGGCACGATCGCATGTACAACATGATCGCCAACCGCCCCGACTGGTGTGTCTCGCGCCAGCGCGTTTGGGGGGTGCCAATCCCGGCGGTCGACTGCGTCAAATGCCGCGAGCCCTTGCTCACGCCGGCGCTGGTGGAGAAGGCGGCGTCGGTGTTCGAAGCCTTTGGCGCGGATTCCTGGTACGAGCGACCGACCGAGGATTTCATCCCCTCGGGACTCTCGTGTCCGGCCTGCGGCGGCACAAGCTTCGAGCGCGAGAAGAACATTCTCGACGTCTGGTTCGATTCCGGATCGAGCCACGAAGCGGTGCTCTCCGTGAGGCCCGAGCTGGGTTGGCCGGCAGACATGTATCTCGAAGGCAGCGACCAGCACCGCGGCTGGTTCCAGAGCTCGCTGCTCGTGGGCCTGGGCACGCGCGGCCGGGCGCCTTTCCGCGAGGTCATCACGCACGGGTTCATCGTCGCCGAGGACGGGCGGAAGATGTCGAAGTCGCTCGGCAATACCATCGATCCAGCCGACGTGATCAAGCAGAACGGCGCGGACATCCTGCGGCTCTGGGTCTCCATGAGCGACTACACGCAGGAGATCCGCATCAGCAAGGAGATTCTCGCGCGAGCCGTTGAAGCGTACCGGAAGATCAGGAACACGCTGCGTTATCTCGTCGCGAACCTCTACGACTTCGATCCCAGTCACGATCTTGTCGATCGAAGCCGACTCGAGGAAGTGGACCGCTATATCCTGGCCCGGTACGCGGAGGTGGCCCGGCGGATCCTTCGCGCCTATGACGACTATGATTACGGCTCCATCTTTCAAGCACTCAACGGATTCACCACCGTCGATCTGAGCGCCTTTTATGCCGACGTCTCGAAGGATCGACTGTACACATTCGCCGCCCGCTCCCGCGAGCGGCGCGCGGCTCAGACGGCCATGTACCTGATGGCCGACGGGCTGACGCGACTCATGGCGCCGATCCTTTCCTTCACCGCCGACGAGCTGTGGCGGTTTCTCCCCGGCGCACGTGAAGAGTCGGTGCACATCGCCGTGTTTCCGACGAGCGCCGGACTCGACCCGCTGACGGACTCGGCGCTGCTCCAGCACTGGACGAAGCTCTCAGATCTGCGGGAGCGCGTACTGGCCGAAATCGAACCGCTGCGCAAGAACAAACAGATTGGCAGCTCCCTTCAGGTGAAAGTGGTCGTCTGGGCGACGGACGCCGACCTCGCGTTTCTCGAGCGCCATACGCGGGATCTGCCGATGCTGTTCATCGTGTCAGAGGTCGAACTGCGACCCGCGCCGAGCAGGGGCGAGGCACCCGCGCCGACGGGTGACGAAGGTGCCCCGCGCGTCACCATCGAGCGCGCCGGCGGCGTCAAGTGCGAGCGCTGCTGGCGGTACGTGGCGTCAGTCTCGAGCGACCCGGCGTGGGCCGGCCTCTGCGAACGGTGTCAGAACGCTCTGAGGGAACCTTGACTCTTCCGCGGTTTCGCTTGCTGGATCTCTGGCTGCCTATCGCCGTCGTGGTCTTCGATCAGGCCACGAAGGCGGTCGTGCGGGCGACGCTTCCGCTACACTCGAAGGTGACGATTGTGCCGGGACTGGTGGACTTCACACACGTGCGGAACACCGGCGCCGCGTTCGGCATTCTGAATGCCGCCGACTTCCCGTTCAAGACCGTCGTCATTGCGCTGGTCGCGACGGTGGCGCTCATCGGCGTGGCCCTTTACGCCGCAAACCTCGCGCCCCACCAGCGCGTAGCGCGGGCGGGTCTGGCGCTCATCATCGGGGGCGCGGCCGGCAATCTCATCGATCGCGTCGTGGCCGGTTCGGTGGTCGACTTCGTTGACGTGTACTGGCGCACGTACCACTTCTGGGCGTTCAACCTCGCCGACTCGGCCATTTCCATCGGCGTCAGCCTGATGATTCTTGACATACTGGGTGTGGGGACGCATGTATCCAAAACTGCTTGAGCTCGGGCCGATCACGGTCTACACGTACGGCGTCCTACTCGCCGCCTCCTACCTGCTCGGCCTGAAACTGGCGATGGTGCGCGCGAACACGAGAGGCCTTGACTCGACGCGGGTGCTCGACCTGGGGATTTACATCATCATCAGCGCGCTCATCGGCGCCAAGCTGCTGTTGCTCATCACCGACTTCCGGACGTTCCGCGTCGACCCGCGGGAGTTGCTCACACTGGTGCGCTCGGGCGGTGTGTTCTACGGCGGGCTGATTGCGGCCGTGGGGGTGGCGCTGTGGTACATCGGCCGCGCCGGCCTCCCGTTGTGGACAACCTGCGATGTGTTCGCGCCGGGCATCGCGCTCGGCCATGTCGTCGGACGGTTCGGCTGCTTCTTCGCCGGCTGCTGCTACGGGCGGCCGACGACCGCGCCGTGGGGCATCACCTTTACTGACCCCTTCGCCGCCGCCAACGTCGGCACCCCGCTCGATATCCCATTACATCCGACACAACTTTACGAGGCCGGCGCCGAGTTCCTGATCCTGACGCTCTTGCTCGCGACCGAGCGAAGGGGCCGGCCGTTTGCCGGACGCACCTTCTGGCTCTATATGCTGCTGTACGCCGTCTCGCGCTTCATCATCGAGTTCTACCGGGGCGATGAGCGCGGATCGGTCGGCATGTTCTCGACTTCGCAGTTCATCTCGGTCCTGCTCGCGCCGCTTGCCATCGGGATGCTGGTCTACCTGGCGCGGCGTGTTGAGCCGGAACCAAAGCGGGCCCGGAAAGTCGCCTGATGCCGGGTCCAATCACGGACCCCACGACGAGCCACACCATCACGGTCACTGAGGACAGCGAGGGCACCCGGCTCGATCGATTCCTGGCTTCCGTCCTCCCGGGGCATTCGCGGTCCCAGATCCAGCGACTGATCAGAGAGGGTCAGGTGCACGTCGCTGGTCACGAGGCAAAAGCAAACCAGCCAGTCAGGGTCGGGCAATCGATCACCGTCACACTTCCAGAGCCGGTCGATCCGACTCCGCAGCCAGAAGCGCTGCCCCTTGCCATTCTCTATCAGGATCACGACGTCGTCGTGGTCGACAAACCGGCCGGGATGGTCGTCCATCCGGCGGCGGGACATGTGAGCGGGACGCTAGTGAACGCGCTGCTGCACCACCTCGACGACTTGAGCGGTATCGGCGGGGAGAAGCGTCCGGGAATCGTGCATCGGCTCGATCGCGGCACCTCGGGTCTGATGGTCGTCGCCAAGCACGACGCGGCGCACGAAGAACTGTCCAGGCAGTTCCGGGATCGAGAGGTCGAGAAGGAATACATCGCGCTCGTCTGGGGAACTGTTCAGGCGGGGCGGCGAATCGACGTGCCTATCGGGCGCGATCAGGCGAATCGCAAGAAAATGTCGGCGCGGGCGCGCCGCAGCCGCGAGGCGGTGACCCGCATCGTTCGCGCGGATCACCTGCGTGCCTTCACTCTGGTACGGGTCGCCATTCATACCGGCCGCACGCACCAGATTCGAGTCCACCTAAGCGCCATCGGTCATCCGGTCGTTGCCGATCCTTTGTACGGTGGGGTTCACCGCCGTGTGCCAGGCGACTTGCGGGCTGTCACACATCTCGAACGACCGTTCCTGCACGCGGCACGTCTGGCGTTTAAGCACCCCGGCGACGGGCGTCGCATGGAGTTCACGAGCGAGTTACCTGCCGATCTCCGGCAGGTGCTGGACGAACTGAAGGAGACGGCATGAACGGAGGACGGACGGTTTACCGGGGGCGCGTCTTTTCTGTTGAAGTCGACAACTTCTTGCTGCCAAACGGCCGAAAGGCCCAAGTGACCGTCGTGCGCCATCCGCCGTCGGTCGTCATCATCCCCGTCGAGGACGACGGCCGGATCGTGTTGATTCGGCAGTACCGTCATGCGCTCAAACGCGAGATCTGGGAGGTGCCGGCTGGCAACCTGGAGCCCGGTGAATCTCCAGAGGAAGCGGCCAAGCGTGAATGCGAGGAGGAGATCGGGCTCGTGCCGGACAGCATTGAGCGCCTCGGCGCCTTCTATCCGGTGCCCGGCTACTGCGACGAAGAGATGATCTTCTATCGAGTCTCTGGCCTGAAGCCGCCCGCGCCCGGTTCGACCCACAAGCCAGACGACGACGAAGACATTCGGAGCCGGGCGATGCCGACCACCGAGGCCAAGGCCATGGTCACGCGCGGTGAGATTATTGACCTAAAGACCGCGTACGCGCTGACGTTGATCTGACCTACGGTCGTGCGGCGATCGGCCCGCCGGGCTTCGATTCCTTCGGCTCCTTCTTCTGGGGCATGACATCGGACGACACCGGTTGCAGGCCCAATGCGAGGACTTCGTCAATCGTCGAGACGAGGTGCACCGTCAGGTCCTGACGGAGCTCCGGAGTCAGGTCCTCATTGATGTTCTTGGCGTTCTGCTTCGGCAGGATCACTTCGCGAATACCGACGCGCCTGGCCGCCAGAACCTTCTCCTTGATGCCGCCGACCGGTAACACCCGGCCCGATAAGGTGATTTCGCCCGTCATGGCGATATCTCCACGGACGGGCCGCCCAGTCAGCTCAGACGCCATCGCCGTCGCCATCGTCACGCCGGCTGACGGACCGTCCTTCGGAATGGCGCCCGATGGCACGTGGACGTGCATCTCAGCGTTCTTGAAGAAGTCGGGGTCGATGCCGTACTCCTTCGCGTGCGCGCGCAGCCATGACAACGCCGCGCGGGCCGACTCTTTCATCACATCGCCAAGCTGGCCGGTCAGCGTCAGCGAGCCGGTGCCAGCCATCCGCGAAGCCTCGATAAAGAGCACTTCACCCCCGACCGGGGTCCACGCCAAGCCAATGGCGACGCCCGGATCCTTCGTGCGCTCTTCCATCTCTTCGTCGAGGAACTTCGGCGCGCCGAGCATCTCCACCACGACTTCTGGGGTGACTTCGACCGCCGTCTCACCGCCCTCCGCCCGGCGGCGGGCCACCTTGCGACAGAGCGCACCGATCTCGCGCTCGAGGTTCCGGACGCCCGCTTCTCGCGTGTACCCACGAATCACCTGTCGAAGCGCGCCTTCGGTGAACCGGATGTACTCCGACGTGAGGCCGTGATTCTTCACTTGCTTGTCAACCAAGTGATCGGTCGCGATCTTCAGCTTTTCTTCCTCGGTGTAGCCGGCGATCTCGAGCACCTCCATCCGATCCTTGAGGGCGGGGGGCACCGGGTCGAGGATGTTCGCCGTGGTGATAAACAGCACCTCTGAGAGATCGAATGGCACATCCAAGTAGTGATCCCGAAAGGTGTTGTTCTGCTCAGGGTCCAGCACTTCGAGCAAGGCCGACGATGGATCGCCGCGGAAGTCGGAGCCGAGCTTGTCGACCTCGTCGAGGATGAAGACCGGATTCTTCGACTCGGCGCGCCGCAGACCTTGGATAATCTGCCCTGGCAGCGCTCCGATGTACGTCCGCCGATGACCGCGGATTTCCGCCTCATCGCGCATGCCGCCGAGCGAGACCCGAACGAACTTGCGGCCAAGCGCTTGCGCGATCGAGCGCGCCAGTGAGGTCTTGCCGACGCCGGGCGGCCCGACGAAGCAGAGGATCGGTCCCTTCACCGCGGGATTCAGTTTGCGGACAGCGAGGTATTCGAGAATACGGTCCTTCGCCTTTTCGAGGCCGGAGTGATCTGCATCGAGTACGCCCTTGGTGCGCGCGAGGTCGATCACCTCATCGGTCCGCTTGCTCCAAGGAAGCGCGACGAGCCAGTCGACGTACGTGCGGGACACCGTGTATTCCGCCGCAGCCACCGGCATCTTTGAGAGGCGGTCGAGCTCGCGAAGGGCCTCCTTCTTCACCGCTTCGGGCATGCCCGCCGCCTCGATCTTTCCGGCCAGTTCCTCGATCTCCCTGGTTTGATCGTCGCCTTCGCCGAGTTCCTTCTGGATCGCTTTCATCTGCTCGCGGAGGAAATAATCGCGCTGATTCTTTCCAACCTCCGACTGCACCTGCGATTGAATCTTCGAACCCAGCTCGAGTACTTCGAGTTCTTTGACGAGAATCCGGTTCAGGTTGTCCATCCGCGCACGAATATCGAGCGTCTCCAGCACCTCCTGCTTCACCGCCGTGCTGATGGTCGACAGCGAGGACGCGATGAAGTCGGCGAGTCGACCTGGCTCGGTGATGTTCATCGCCAGCGTCTGGAGATCGTCCGACAGAAGGGGCGAGAGCGATACCACCTGCTGGAAGTTCGTCTTGATGTTGCGCGCCAGGGCGTCCACTTCGAGACGATCGGTGTCCTTCATGGCGTCGGACGCCACGCTGACGCGGGCACGCAGGTACGGCTGAGCGGCCACGACCTCGTCGAGCGTGAGCCGGACGAGGCCCTGCACGATCAGCCGCAGGCTCCCGTCGGGGAGCTTGAACATCTTGTGGACGTGCGTGGCCGTGCCGACGGCGTAGAGATCCTCCTGCTTCGGCTCGTCGACCGTAGCGTCGCGCTGCGTGAAGACCGCAATCAGCTTTCCGTTGGCGATGGTCTCGTCAATCAGGCGCACCGAACTCTCGCGTGCCACCGCCAGCGGCATGAACGAGTTCGGGAACAGGACCGTATCTCGAAGCGGCAGAATCGGCAGATCGGCGGGGATCGCGATCGGTCGTTCTCCGATTTGCACGTCCTCGGGCTTGAGGTTTTCCAGTTGATCGCTCATAGCGACCTCTTTCTCATTGATGATTGCTGATTGGTGATTGATGATTGGTCAAAACCTATCGCCAAATCAACAGTCACCAATCAACAATCATCAATCCGCAATCAACAATTCCAAGATGGGGTGGGCCGGTGGTGGAAGGATTGGGCTCCGCCACCGGCGGAGCCCCTTTGCGGGACGCCGGAGCTTACATGTCGAGGAACAGCGAGGACCCGCCGCGCCGCGAGGCGAGATGACGCGCCCGCTGCTCGGCCACCTCCCTAGCCTCTTCGCACTCCTTACACCGAACGGCGAACGGCAGTGCGCGAAGCCGCTTCTCACCAATCTCCTCACCGCACTCGAAACAGTAGCCGAAGTCGCCCTGATCGAGGCGAGTGAGCGCGTCATTGATCTTGTTGAGCGTCTCCGACTTCATTTGAATGAGAGCCAACTCGATGTCTTCCTGGATGTCGGCCTCGGAACTCTCGACATCGTCCAGCACGTCGTTCAGTTTGCCGCCCCACGTCCCCTCGGTTCTCACATGGCGCATCTTGCCCTTGACTTCGGCGTCAATCTCACGCCGCCGGTCATCGAGCATCTGCTTGAGTTCTAGATAACGGGAGCGGGACATGCCATCTCCTCCCGTCTTTTTCGTGTCTTTGGTTTGTGTATTCATGGTACCGCTCCTCTTCGGTGGCCAACTAGGCACCAGCCCGTAGGATTGGCTGCAACCATGCAAATCAGCTGCCAATTGTACTGCTTGTTAGAGTCATGTGACAAGGACCCGTCTCAGGCGCTCCGGCCTGGAGTTCACTCGACCTACTCAAGACCGGATTTCGGTTCCAGGCGACAACAACCGATCCAGTTAAGTGCCATAGCTGCGTCAGTTATGAGAGCCTCGCACGATTCAGTCGAGTGGCGACTCCAAGAACAGATGCCGTGTTAGACGCTCGTGGCTTCAGGATGGTTCTACGACTTCGGAGAAGCGTTGTCCTCTAGGGAAGACGAGACCGTGTGGGGAATTTGCCGAGCTGTGCCACTTCGCGACGCAGGAACTGCATCGGCGTCTGGGGTTGGCGGATAATGCCGCCATGTCATGTTCCCTCTGCGGTGAACGTCGTGGGCGTCGGGCTTGCCCGGCCCTTCGCGAGCGGATCTGCTCGGTCTGTTGCGGCACCAAGCGCCTTGTGCAGGTGCAATGCCCAAGCGACTGCGCGTATCTAGCGAGCGCCCGTGAGCACCCTCCAGCCGCGACTGTTCGGCAGCAGCGTAGAGATCTCGGACTGCTCATGCAGTTCACGCGCGATCTGAGTCAGGCACAGTCTCAGTTGTTCTTTGTGCTGAACACCTTCCTTCAACGCTACGAGCCGTCTGAGCTCCAGCCGCTTATTGACGAGGACGTGGCAGAGGCCGCGGCGGCGCTGGCTGCCACGGCCGAAACGGCCTCGCGCGGGCTCATTTACGATCACCGTCCGGCTTCGTTTTCTGCCGACCGTCTGGCGACCGCACTCAAGCCACTGCTCGCTGAAGCCGGCAAGAGCGGCGGCGTGGCTTTCGACCGCGATGCTGCTGTTGTGCTGCGCCGCATCGAGCAGGCAGCCCGAGGGGCCCGGCACCTCGAGCCGTCCAACAGGCGCGCTTTTATCGACCTGCTCGGTCGCGTGACCCGTGAGCCGGATGATCGGCTGGACAATGGTGACGCCGTTGCTGGACCGGGCGTATCTATTGTTTGATCCGAACACACCGGACGGCGTGAACGGATGTCGACCGCACACGCTGGACCGGTAGTGGGTCCCTCGAGTAGCCCACTACCCGCGGGACCTCTCCTGTTGATCGGCCAATAGTGGCCCGATATACTTCAGGTTTCCCAGGACACGACGGTTACCAACCGAGACAGGACGAGGCATGGCCAAGCAGTGCGAGATTTGCGGGAAGACACCGGTCGTCGGCCGACAGATCAGTCACGCGCACAACGTCAGCGCGCGGCGCTTTGAACCAAACCTGCAGAAAGTGCGGGCGATGATTGGCGGCGGCATCAGGCGGATTCGCGTCTGCACGCGGTGCCTACGTTCCGGCAAGGTTGTTAAGGCTGCCTGACGCCCTTCACCCGAGGCCGAGAGTCTACGCTCGAGGCCGAGGTCTTTGGCGCGCGGGGGTGGGGCCCCGCGCGGAATGCAATAAATGAAGACGCCCGTTTCCAGTCCGCGCGCGCCGAAGGCGATCGGTCCCTACTCTCCAGCCGTCCGCGCCGGTCAGCTGCTCTTTGTCTCCGGCCAGGTGGCACTCGATCCGGTGACCGGCAACCTCGTGAACAGCGACATCAGAGCCGAGACCCGTCAGGTCCTGGAGAATATCGGCGCGCTGCTCAGCGCGGCCGGGCTCGATTTCTCAGGCGTCGTTCGCACGACCGTGTTTCTCGCCGACATGAACGACTTCGCCGCCATGAACGAAGTCTACGGGACCTATTTCACCGAGCCCTATCCGGCGCGCGCCACCGTTCAGGTGGCGCGTTTGCCGAGAGACGCGCGTGTCGAGATCGACGTCGTCGCGTCGTACGCCTAGCTGTTAAGCGGTTTAGCGCGCGGCCCGTTCGACATTCAGGACGCCATCAATGCCGCGCAGCGACTTCATCACCTTCTCGAGGTGCTTGAGATCGCTGATCTCGACCGTCACGTCGATACGCGCGTGCTGATCTTCGTCGGTCCTGGCTTCCAGGTTCCTGATGTTGGTGTTGATGCCAGCGATTTTTGCGCTGACGTCCGCCAACAGTCCCTTGCGATCCTCGACCTCCATGGTCAGCGTGACCGTGTAGCGCGCCGCGGCGTCGGCCCCGGACGACTTGTCCCATTCCACCTCAATGCGCCGCTCGGGATCGTAGAGCAGGTTGATCACGTTGGGACAGGTCGCCGAATGGACCGACACGCCTTTGCCGCGCGTAATGTAGCCGACAATTTTCTCGCCGCGAATCGGATTGCAGCAGCGGGCCCTGAAGACCATCAAATCGTCGAAGCCATGCACCTTGATCTTTTCTTCACCGGTTCCGAGCACGCGCTTGACGGCCGCCGTCACGGGACCTTCCGGCGGCTTTTCCCGAAGGCTGTCGGAGGGGACCAGTTTGGCTAGGACCTGCCTGGGCGACAACTTGCCGTAGCCGATCGCGGCAAACACGTCGTCGGCCTTCTGCGCCGAGAAGTCCGCGAGCGAACGGGCGAATGCGTCTCCCTCTACGAGAGTTCTGGGATTGAGGTCGTACCGCCGCGCCTCCTTGTCGAAGACCTTGCGACCCAGATCCCTCGCGCGCGCCTTCTCTTCGACACGGATGAAGTGCTTGATTTCGTATCGTGCGTGGGACGTCACGACGAAGTTCAGCCAATCGCGGCTTGGCTTGTGCCCGGCCGACGTGACGATCTCCACGATGTCACCGTTCTTCAAGAGCGTCCTGAGCGGCACCATCTTGCCGTTGACCCGCGCCCCGACGCACTGCTGCCCGACGGCTGTATGAATCGCATAGGCAAAATCGATCGGCGTCGCGCCACGGGGAAACGCCTTGACCTGCCCCTTCGGCGTAAAGGTGTAAACCTCCTCGGGGTACAGATCGATCTTGAGGTTCTGAATGAACTCCTGGGGATCGCGAACGCCGTGCTGGTACTCGAGCAACTGTCGCATCCACTGGAAGTACCGCTCGTCGCGCTGATCTCCGATCCGGCCTTCCTTGTACTTCCAATGCGCGGCAATACCTTCCTCGGCCATCCTGTGCATCTCAATCGTCCGAATCTGCACCTCGAATGGCGTGCCGTGCTCGCTGACGACCGAGGTATGCAGCGACTGATAGCCGTTTGGTCTGGGCATGGCGATGAAATCCTTGATTCGCCCGGGCACCGGCGACCAGATCTGATGGATGATGCCGAGCGCCGCGTAGCAGTCCTTCACCGCTTCGGTCACGATCCGCATCGCGATGAAGTCGTACACTTCCTCGAGCTCGATCTTCTGTCGCCGGAGTTTCTGCTGGATGCTCCAGAGGCGCTTGATGCGCCCGTCGATCTCGATGATTGGCACCTGCGCCTCGGCGAGCTTGGCCGCAATCGTCTTCTTCAGCCCCACGATGAGTCCTTCGGTGACACGACGCTTGGCGTCGACACTCACTCGAAGCGCCTCGTAGGCCGCCGGATCGAGATACCGGAACGACAGCTCCTCGAGCTCGTTCTTTACCTTGCTCATGCCAAGGCGATTGGCAATCGGTGCGTAGATGTCGCGTGTCTCCTGGGCGATCGTGAGCCGCCGCTCCTCTGGCAGGTGACCAAGCGTCCGCATGTTGTGCAGCCGATCGGCCAGCTTCACGAGAATCACGCGGACGTCATCCACCATCGCGAGCAGCATCTTGCGAAAGTTCTCCGCCTGACGTTCCTCGCTCGACGAAAACGAGATTGCGCTGATCTTCGTCACGCCTTCCACGACATGGGCGACCTCCGGGCCAAACAGCTCCCGAATGCGGTCAATCGTGGTCAGCGTGTCCTCGACCGTGTCGTGCAGCAGGCCGGCCGAGATGGCGACGGCGTCCAGCCGCATGTCGGCAAGGAAGTCCGCCACGGCCAGCGGATGAATCAGATACGGTTCGCCGGAGTGGCGGACCTGTCCCCGGTGCTCGAACGCCGAAAACACGTAGGCGCGTCGGAGCAGTTCGACGTCGGCGTCCGGGCTGTAGGCCCGGACTTTTTCCAGCAGATCCTCGAACCGAATCATTGAAATCGGTGTCTAATGGGATGTCGGAGGGTACGTGGTTCCTCTTTAAGTGCCTGCGCCGACAGCTCTTATGTCACATGATAGGGAGTAACCCTCCGGTGAGCAAGGTCGACACCGTGGGCAGGGACGCGGCAACACGGGCCCGGACTCACCTTGACTTGTCTTTTTGGGGTTCACTATACTGACCCGGTTTTGGCCGCCGTAAAATTTCCTCGCCTGAAGCAGCGCGAAAGGAACAACGCATACATGTCGACCAACAGTCATCGCGGCGGTGCAATGTACCGGCAATTGAAGCCCATCAAGGGGCCGTTGCTGGCAGTGATGGTGGTCGTCGGCCTGGCGTCCACCATTGCCTGCTCGAAGGTTGACGAGTTCAAGTCCAGGATGACGTTCAGGGAAGCCAACACAGCGTACCAGGCCGCGGACTACAAGAAGGCGGCTGAACTGTACGAGCTCGCACTTCAGCAGAACCCAGCTCTGGTAGACGTGCTGTTTTTTCTGGGCAACGCCTACGACAACCAGTACAAACCGGCCTTGCAAGGTCAGCCCGAGAACGACGTGCTCCTGACCAAGGCGATCGAGAACTACGAGGCCGCCTCTGCCAAGCTTGCCGACGACACACCGGATCATAAGATGCTGAAGATCCGCTCGTTGCAGTACCTGGTGGCCGTTTACGGGAGTGACAAGTTGGACGATCCCGTCAGGGCCGAGCCGATTATTCTTCGTCTAATCCAGAACGACCCGTCGGATCCAGCTAACTATTTCCAGCTCGGGCAACTCTACGAGGGCGCCGGCCTGTACGATGAAGCCGAGAAGGCGTACACGCTGGCGAAACAGGCAAGGCCGAACGACCCGAACGTGTACGTTCAGCTCGCCAACTACTACAATCGCCAAGGCCAGTTCGACAAGAAGATTGCCGCCCTCGAGGAGCGAGCGCAGCAGGAGCCGAACAACCCTGAAGCGTATTACACGATGGCGGTGTTCTACTGGGAAGAGGCGTACCGCAATCCGCGCCTGACGGAGAGCGCGAAGCAGACCTACGTCACGAAGGGCATGGAAGCCGCCGACCATTCGCTGCAGCTGAAATCTGATTACGTCGAGGCCATGGTCTACAAGAGCTTGTTGTTGCGGGTCCAGGCGCTCATTGAGAAAGACCCAGCCAAGCAGCAGGCGTTCCTCAGGCAAGCCGACACGATCCGCGATCAGGCTGAGGCGGTGCGCGTGAAGAAGGCCACGGGCGTCAGCTAACCGATCTTCGTCACGGAAACGGCGATTGAAGGAGATTTCGGGTCACTCATCGCTGTAAGTCCTTTCAGATCAATCGCGCGTTCCTCGAATCGCGATGTAGTGTAGACCTACCCTCTTGCGCAGGGGGATCGTGCGTGCGAGCATCGGGCCACCGATGTTCCTGCGGGCCAATCACCGCGACAAAGACGGCAAGCGGCACACGTACTGGTCGCTCGTCGAAACCGTCCGCACGCCGGATGGTCCGCGGCAACAGACGGTGTGTCATCTCGGCGAGTTGAATGACTCGGCGCAGGCGCGGTGGCTGAAGACGATCGAGGTCTTTAACGAGGTCGGGGAGCGGCACCAGCTGAAACTGTTTCCGTCGGACATCGCGCCGCCGCCCGACGATGCGGAGGTGGCGCAGGTCCTGATCCAGCGCGTGCGGTTGGAGCGGACGCGGCAACTGGGACCGTCGCTGCTGGGCCTGGCGCTCTGGCGCCAGCTGCAGCTGGACGAGTTCTTCGCGGGGCGCGTGGACGGAGCGGAGGCCGAGGTGCCGTGGTCACGCGTCGCCGCAGTGCTCGCCATCAACCGGCTGTGCGCGCCGGGGAGCGAGCTGGCGATCGAGGAGCGCTGGTATCCGACCACCGCGCTCGACGACCTGTTGCATCTGCCCGATGGCACGATCAACGACACGCGGTTGTATCGCGCGCTCGATCAGCTGCTGCCACACAAGACCGCGCTCGAGCGCCATCTCACCACGCGGTACGGTGAATTGTTTGCGGCAGAGTTCGACGTCCTGCTCTATGACCTCACGAGCAGCTATGTCGAAGGCGCCGCGCTGAAGGATCCGATGCTGCAGCGCGGCTACAGCCGGGATCATCGCGGAGACTGCAAGCAAGTCGTGCTCGCGCTGATCGTCAATGTCGACGGCTTTCCGCTCAGCTACGAAACGTTCGAGGGCGACCGCACGGATGTGACCACGCTCGAGACCATCATGCGCCTGGTCGAGCGCAAGTACGGCCACGCGCGCCGTGTGTGGGTCTTTGACCGGGGCATCGTCAGTGACGCCAATCTGGCCGCCATCCGGCGGCGGGGCGGCCAGTATCTCGTGGGGACGCGGCGGACCCAGCTGCGGGCGGTCGAGCAGGCGCTGCTGGACGGCCCGTGGACCCGCGTCCGCGACGAGGTCGAGGCCCAAGTGCTTCCCATCCCCGGCGGGACCGAAACGTATGTGCTGTGTCGGTCGACCGCGCGCCGCGAGAAGGAACGCGCCATTCGCCGACGTTTTTCGACCCGCCTCGAAGACGCGCTCCAGCGCCTGGAGATGCGGGTCGCCACGGGGCGCGTGAAAGACCGGGCCGTGATCGAGCGGGCCCTGGGTCGGTTGCAGGAGCGCTATGCCACGGTCGCCGACCTCTACGAGATGGCGCTCCGCGACGAGGACGGCCGGCTGCGATTGCACTGGCAGCTGATCGAGGCACGGCGCCAGTGGCGCGATGCCCGCGAGGGGGCGTATCTGCTCCGCACGAATCTCGAAGGCCAGCACGCCGAGGACTTGTGGACGAAGTACATCCAATTGACGGAAGCGGAAGCCGCCTTTCGCGCGCTGAAAAGCGAACTCGCCATCCGTCCCGTCTTTCACCAGCTCGAACGGCGCGTGAAGGCGCATGTCCTGATCGCGTTTCTCGGCTACGCCTTATGGGTCACGTTGAAACACCAGCTGCGCCGCTGCGGCGCGGGGCTCTCGCCCAGCCAGGCGCTCGCGCAGCTCGCGACCCTGCAGAGCGCCGACATTGTGCTGCCCACGACCGACGGCCGGGAGATCCGGCTTCGACGCGTCGCACAGCCCACGCCAGCGCAGCAGCGCCTGCTCGACCAACTCAACATCACCGTCCCCGCCCATCTTGAGTGGAACGCCGAATGTAGTGGAGACTTTGCGGCCTCGTGAGCGGATTTCTTAGGGTTTCTCGACGTCTCGCCGTTTCCGTGACGAACTTGGGCTAAGGTCGCCTCGCCCAGCCGCGCGTCATTCTTTCAAGACGTACAACAGAACGGCCGCCCTCAAAGTGACAAGGGGCGGCCGTTGATGTGTACCGAGCGTCGTGGACGTCAGTTGCCTGCGCCGGCCGCTCTCTGCATCGCTTCGGTGATGATGCCGACCTTCTCGACACCGGCGCCTTTGGCGGCATCGATGACCTCGACGATCTTCCCGTAGGGCAGCGAAGCGGCGCCGATGATGAACATCGTCTTGTTGGTGCGCTGTTCGAAGATGTTCCGGAGCCGTTCCTCGAGCTGCGCCATCGTCAAGTCCTGCCTGTTGACCGAGATCTTCTCGTCCGCGGTGTACACGAGCACAATCTGATTGGTGTCGCTCTGCGCCTGTTGCCTCGCCGATTTGGTCTCAGCCGGCAGGTTAATATCGAGGCCAACAGTCCCCAACGGAAGAGTCGCCATGAAAATGACGAGCAGCACGAGGAGCACGTCGATGAGCGGCGTGACGTTCATGTCCGCCGTGGCGTGCGGAACTCCAGCCTTGAAGACCGTTTCGGCGCCGAGGTGCTTATGGGCGTGTTTCATGATTACTGCCCTCCCGCCGAGCCCGACGCCTTCTTCGGGTCGGTGATGAGGCCGATGTCCTCGATACCGGCCTGCCGGAGCTGGTCCATGGCCGTCATGACGACGCCATAATTGACCGCGGTGTCGGCCTTGATGATGACGATCTTCTCTTTCTGGTTCTCGAGCAGGTCGCTGACCTTCTCGCCGAGCTCGGTGTCCCTGACCGGTTTGGTGTTCAGGTAGATCTGCTTATCCTTGGCGATGGCGATGACGGTCTGACCCTGCGTCTCCGGTTTGTCGGCGGTGTTCCCCGCGACCGGCAGCTTCACACTGACGCCCTGCTGCAGGAGCGGGGCGATCAGCATCATGATGACGAGCAGCACGAGCATGACGTCGACGAGCGGCGTCACGTTGATGTCGGATTTGAGTCCGCCCTGGGCGCCGCCGAGATCCATTGACATAAAACGATCTCCTAACAATGACGGTTCTAGTGGTTCTAGGGGTGCTAGAGGTTCGAAGGGTTCAGCGGAACCATCGAACTCCAGGCACCTCTCGCACCTCTAGAACCCCTAGAACCTCTCGAACCCCTCGTTACGCCGTCTTCCTGATGAAGTAATCGACGAGCTCAGACGAGGAGTTGTCCATCTCGACGTTGAAGTACTCGACGCGGCCGCTCAGGTAGTTGTAGAACCACACCGCCGGAATCGCGACGACGAGCCCAAGCGCGGTCTCCACGAGCGCCTCCGAAATCCCGACCGAGACGGCGCCGATGCCGGCCGACCCGGCCGCCCCGATGCCCTGGAACGCGTTGATGACGCCGACGACCGTGCCGAGCAACCCGACGAAGGGCGCCGTCGACCCGATGGTGGCGAGCGCCGAGACGCCTTTCTTCAAGTCCGACGCCGTCAGCGCCGACGCGCGCTGAATCGACCGGCGAACCGTGTCGAGCAGATCTTCGCGGGTCAGAGTGGCGGCGCCGCCGCTCTCCTGCTGGAACTGATATTCCTGCAGACCGGCAAGGACCACCTTCGCCAGGTGGCTGTAGCGGTAGTTCTTCGAAGAGGACAGCGCGATGGCTTCCTTGAGCCGACCATCCTTCATGTGCTTGGCGACCTGCGGCGCAAAAAGCTTCGACTGGTTACGCGCCTGCATATAGGTGAAAATACGCTCGATAGCGACGCCGGTCGACCACATCGACATTAACAAGAGCACGA
>MELA01000067.1:39370-40404 GCA_001767495.1 Acidobacteria bacterium RIFCSPLOWO2_12_FULL_65_11
CCTCTGACGGTCGTCACGACCCAATCGAGCCCGGCGTCACGCCGGGCACCTTTACTGCAGCTGGAAGTTCACCGTGACGGTCATGATGACCGGCACGGGCACGCCATTGAGCAACGTCGGTGAGTACTCCCACTGCCGCACCGCGTCAAGCGCCGCAGCGTCCAGCAGTCCGACGGACCGAAGCACCTTGGCATCCTCCACCTTGCCGTTCGGCCCGATCGTTGCCTCGATGATGACGACGCCCTGCACGCGCGCCGACTGCGCGATGGCCGGATACACGGGATTGACGTGCTTGACCTTGGTGGGCTGTCTGATGCTGCCGCCGACGCGGACTGGCGCCGGTGGCGGCGGGGGGGGCGGCGGCGGAGGCGGCGGCGCCGCGAAACCACCGATGATTCCTTCCGAGAGACCGCCGACCACGCTTTCGACAATCTGGGGTCTGATCTGAACCGGCTCAGGCTTGATTTCTGCGGGTGCCTCGACGGGGGCGGCCAGGGGGTTCACGTCCACAGGAGGCGCGTTGGCTTGCGGTGGCGGCGGCGGCGGTGGTGGCGGTGGTGGCGGCGGCGGCGCCACGGCCACAAAGGCCATCATCGTCGGTGGCGTCGGCAGCACGTCGGCAGCCATCAGCGGAATGATGACGACGCCCACCACCCCCACGGTGTGCACGAGGATCGACACCGGCACGGTGTACCACTGCTTGGTGCCCAGCTTGACCGACGGATTGACGACATCGCCAAACATTTCACGTGGCACGGCTTAAGTCCTCCCGGTAACCTACTGCAGGGCCGTCGGCTGGCAAGGCCGAGGATTATAAACAGAGGCCAAATTCAGTGTCAAACAAAAAGTCCCCGTCGGATTAGACACCGGATGGCGGGAATCGGGC
This sequence comes from Acidobacteria bacterium RIFCSPLOWO2_12_FULL_65_11, assembly GCA_001767495.1. GTDB lineage: Bacteria > Acidobacteriota > Vicinamibacteria > Vicinamibacterales > CAVVIG01 > 2-12-FULL-65-11. The sequence continues at coordinate 40,257 of MELA01000067.1, forward strand.
TGCCGATGGCCAGGGTGAGGTGCAGGTTATGACCCCTCATTCAGCCTGACCGATCCGCATCCCGTAGAACGACCGCCAGACGAAGAACAGCGAAAGCGCGAAAAACACGGCCGCCAGGAACAACGTCATCTGTACGCCAAAGTCGGCC
>MELA01000067.1:40419-77261 GCA_001767495.1 Acidobacteria bacterium RIFCSPLOWO2_12_FULL_65_11
GAACAGAGTGGTGAACTTGATCACCGGGTTCATCGCCACCGACGAGGTGTCCTTGAACGGATCGCCGACGGTATCACCCACGACCGTCGCGGCGTGTAACGGCGTCCCCTTCATTTTCAGCTCGACCTCGACAATCTTCTTCGCGTTATCCCAGGCGCCCCCCGCATTGGCCATGAAGATCGCCTGGAACAGCCCAAAGAGCGCAATCGAGATGAGGTAGCCGATAAAGAAGAACGGCTCGAGGAACGCAAACGCCAACGTCGAGAAAAAGACGGTGAGGAAGATATTGAACATGCCCTTCTGCGCGTACTGTGTGCAAATCTCGACGACCTTCTTGCTGTCCGCGACCGACGCCTTCTCCGTGCCTTCGAGCTTGATGTTGGCCTTGATGAACTCGACGGCGCGGTACGCGCCCGTGCTCACGGCCTGCGTCGCCGCGCCCGTGAACCAGTAGATCACCGCGCCGCCCGTGATGAGGCCCAACAGGAAGGGCGGGTGGAGGATCGACAGCTTGTCGGTGTTCATCGTCAGCCTTTCGGTCAACTCCATGATGATGCCGAAGGTCATCGTGGTGGCGCCCACAACCGCCGTCCCGATCAAGACCGGCTTGGCGGTTGCCTTGAACGTATTGCCGGCGCCATCGTTCTCCTCCAACAGATCCTTCGCGCGATCGAAGCGGACATCGAAGCCGTGCTCCCGCTTGATGCTCTCTTTGACGCCCGGCAACGTCTCGATCACCGAGAGCTCGAAGACCGATTGCGCATTGTCGGTGACGGGACCATAGGAGTCGACCGCAATCGTCACGGGACCCATCCCGAGAAACCCGAACGCCACGAGACCGAACGCGAAGACCGCCGGCGCCAGCATGAGCGTGTCGAGGCCGAAGCCACTGACGTAGTACGCGATGCCCATCAGCGAGACAATGCTGAGCCCGAGCCAATACGCGCTGAAGTTGCCGGCGACGAACCCCGACAGGATGTTGAGGGACGCGCCTCCCTCACGCGACGCGGTGACAACCTCCTTCACGTGACCCGACTCCACCGACGTGAAGATCTTGACGAGCTCGGGAATGATCGCCCCGGCCAGCGTGCCGCACGTGATCACGGTGGACAGCTTCCACCAGAGCGTGCCGTCGCCGAGATCCGGAATGAGCAAGTACGAAACGATGTACGTAATGACGACCGATACGATCGACGTGAGCCAGACGAGCGAGGTGAGCGGCGCCTCGAAGTTCATCTTGTCGACGGTGCCGTAGCGCCCCTTCGCCCACATCTCGTTGAGGAAGTACGAGAGGCCGCTCGCGACGATCATCATGATGCGCATCACGAAGATCCAGACGAGGAGCTGCACCTGCACGGCCTCGCCGCTCACGGCGAGCAGGATGAACACGATGAGCGCCACGCCGGTGACGCCGTAGGTCTCGAACCCGTCGGCGCTCGGGCCGACGGAGTCGCCCGCGTTGTCGCCCGTGCAGTCGGCGATCACGCCGGGGTTTCGCGCGTCGTCTTCCTTGATGTTGAAGACGATCTTCATCAGGTCCGAGCCGATGTCGGCAATCTTCGTGAAGATGCCGCCGGCTATCCGAAGGGCCGCCGCGCCGAGCGATTCGCCGATGGCGAACCCGATGAAGCAGGGGCCGGCGTACTCACCTGGTATGAAGAGCAGGATGCAGAGCATCAAGAACAGCTCGACGCTGATGAGCAGCATGCCGATGCTCATCCCGGCGCGCAACGGAATCGCGTAGATGGGGAACGGTTTCCCGCGCAGGCTGGCGAACGCTGCGCGTGAGTTGGCGAACGTGTTGACCCGGATGCCGAACCAGGCCACGCCGTAGCTGCCGGCAATCCCGATCAGGCTGAAGGCCAGGATGATCGTCAGCGTGCTGGCGATCGGCCTCCCCGGCACTGGATTGAGCCACCCGTAGTACGCGGCGATGACTACCGCAATGAACGTCCACAGGATCAGGATGAACTTACCCTGCGTGATCAGGTACGTCTTGCAGGTCTCATAGATCAGCTCCGACACCTCCAGCATCGAGGCGTGGACCGGGAGGTTCTTGAGCTGCGTGAACGTCATCAGCCCGAACAGCAGACCGAACGCACAGACGACGAGACCGCTCATCAACAGCGAGCGACCGTTGATGCCCCCGAACTCGACCGACGACAAGTCGGGCAGCACCAGGCTGGCCTCACCGCCGCCGCCCTGCGCGACCTCGACCACCGGCTGTGCAGCCTGAGCCGCCTGCGCCGGGCTCGCCGTTGCCGCCAGCGCCACAAGCAACAGCACCGGAACTATCAATCGCCGCAGGGATGTCAGGACCGAGACGTTCATCTCACCTCACACAAGGTCCGGCAAAGGCCGGACGCCACATCAGAATGCCGTCACACGCGCAAAAGCTCCGAATTATACGCGGAGCCGGGGAGGTAGCGCCATGCCGCCGGTCAGGAAGATGCGGATGCCGTCCTCGACCGAAATATCCGGGAACGCCGCACGCTCGCGCTCACAGATGACGATATTGCCCAGATACAGGTGGTTGGTGGGCACATAGACCGACAGCATAGGCTCCGGACCACGGCCCCGATCGATCGTGAACTCCCGCGTCAAAAACCCGAGGACGTAGCCTCGTTTCGGGTCCTCAATCAAGACCACGCGTTTGAAGCCCGATTCGTTGTCGGGAGAAAATGCCACCACGAGCTGTTTGACCGGCGCGTAAATCGTCCGGAATACCGGCACTCGCAGCAACCACCCCTCGCCACGCTGGAGCACTCGCCTGCCAATGACGTTGGTCGCGATGGCACCAACGAGCAAGATCACCACGGCTGTCGACAGGATCCCCAGTCCCGGAATCCGCCGGCCCAGCACTTGATCGTAAAAAGGCGTGGTCAGGCCATCGACCACGCCGAAGATCCAGATGAAGGCCGCGACGCTCACGAAGAGCGGCACCGTGACGAAAAATCCGGCGATGAAGCTGCGGCGCAGCCACTGCATTACAGCCGTCCAGCCGCCTCGGCGGCGAAAAGCGCAAGCCCAACGACGATGCGGTACCACGCGAACGGCGCGAATCCCGATCGCTGGACGTAGTTCAGAAACGGTTTGACGACACACGCGGAGGCCAGGAACGCCATGACAAAGCCGACTGCGATCTCCAATCCGCGCGCGGACCCAAGATCATGACGCACGTCCAGCAGATCGTGCACAAATGCCGCGGCCATCGTCGGCATCGCGAGGAAGAACGTGAACTCAGCTGCCGCCGCGCGGTCCACGCGCATCAGCATCGCCGCCACAATCGTCCCGCCTGATCGGGAGACGCCAGGAACGAGGGCGAGGGCCTGCCACGTACCGACCGCCAGCGCGCGGCCGACCGGCAGACTGTCCACATCGTGGACGTCGGGCTTCGGTCGGAACCGCTCGACCAGCAGCATGACGATGCCGCCCGCGATGAACGCGACCGCGATGACGGTGACGCTGCCGTACAGGACGCGTTTCACGAACGTCGAGAACAGCGCGCCGGCCACGATCGCGGGAAGGGTCGCCACGAGGATCATGAAGGCGAACCGCCGCGCTTCCGCGTTCGAGGGCAGGCCTGTAAGAACCGCAACAATCTTGGCGCGGTACAGCCACATCACCGCGAGAATCGATCCAAGTTGAATCATGACCGCGAAGATGCCGCCCGGATCATCGTACCCGAGCAGCCGCTCGCCGACCAGCAGGTGCGCGGTCGAGGAAATCGGCAGGAATTCGATGACGCCTTGGACGATGCCGAGGAGCGCCGCTTGGAGTGTGGTCGGCATCTTAGGAGGGAAGTCTCACGCGTGAAGTCTCAGGTCTGAGACGCCGCACACTGTTGGCAAACGTCGGACTGAAACTTGCGCCTTACGACGCCCGCGCCTTGCGCTGCGGTTTCGCCTTGCGCGTCGGTTGTTGCGGCGAGGTTTGAGCGGCGGCAGCCGGCGCGTGGGCGGCGGCGCGCGTCGGACCGGCGCCCCGCCAGAAGCTGACAATGGCGGCGGCGATGAACACGGTCGAATAGGTGCCGGTGATGATTCCCACAACCAGGGTGAACGCGAAGCCGTGCAGCACCTCACCGCCGAAGAAGAACAGCGCGAGCGCGCTCAGCAGCGCCGTGCCCGCGGTGATAATCGTGCGGCCGAGCGTCTGATTGACCGACGCGTTGATGATCTCGTTCAGCGAGTCGCGGCGCATCGACCGGAGGTTCTCGCGCACGCGATCGAAAATGACGATCGTGTCGTTGGTCGAATACCCGGTCATTGTCAGAATCGCCGCGATGACGTTGAGCGTCATGTCGTATTGGAAGAACGCCAGAAACGCCAGCGTGATGAGGAGGTCGTGAATCGTCGCGACGACTGCGCCCACGCCGAAGCTGAACTGGAAGCGGAATGCCAGATACGCCAAGATGCCGGCGAGCGAGAGAATCGTGGCCGAGAGGCCCTTGGTCGTGAGGTCGCGGCCAACGGTCGCGCTGACGATCTCGGCCCCCTGCCGGCGGAACGCGCCGAGATTCGCCTTGCTCAGGGCGTCCTCGACCTGCTGCGCCGTGTCGCCGAGCGACGCCCCGGCCTCGGCGCCCACCTGCGGCACGCGGATCATCATCATGCGCGCCGAGGGGTCGCCGTACGCCTGCACGACCGCATTCCCGCCGCCCCCCGGATAGTTGCCCTCGAGCGCCGTCCGGACCTGGTCCTCGCTCACGACCTGATCGAACTGCTCGATGACGACCGTGCCGCCCGCGAACTCGACGCCTCTCGGAATCCCACGGGTGAAGATCACCGCGAGACCGGCGAGGATGATGACCCACGAGACACCGATCGCGTACCAGCGCCAGCGGAGGAAGTCGTAGTGGGGCTTATTGAAGATCTGCATGGCTTAGATGGACAGCGTCGTGACCTGCTGGCGCCGGGCGAGCGCGAGCTCGAAGAGCGTCTTCGACACGAAGGTCGAGGTGAAGAGGTTCGAGACCAGACCGACAGCCAGCGTGATGGCAAACCCGCGGATCGGGCCCGTCCCGAACTGAAACAAGAATGCCGCCGAAATGAGCGCCGCCAGATGAGTGTCCACCAGGGTCAGGAACACGCGGCTGAAACCGGCATTGAGTGCGGCGCGCACGCCGCGCTGCGCCTCGAGCTCTTCCTTGATGCGCTCAAAGATCAGCACGTTCGAGTCGACGCCAATCCCCATCGTCAGCACGAAGCCCGCGATGCCAGGCAACGTCATGACCGCACCAATGTACGCCATCAGCCCGAGCAGGATGACGAGATTGAAGACCAGCGCCACGACCGCGTTCACGCCAGACAGTTTGTAGTACACCAGCATGAAGGACACCACGAGCAGCAGCCCGACAATCGAGGCCATCACACCCGACCGAATCGAGTCGGCACCCAGACTCGCACCGATCGTTCGCTCCTCGAGGTAGTCCATCTTGGCTGGCAGGGCCCCCGACCGCAGGATCAGCGACAGGTCCGCCACTTCCTGCTGCGTGAAGCTCCCGTAGATGCGGCCATCGGTCGTGATTCGCCCCTCGATGCGGGGCGCCGACTGGACGCGGCCATCGAGGACAATTGCGAGCTGGCGCCCAATGTTCTCGCCGGTTGCGCTACCGAACTTGCGCCCGCCCTCCGTGTTGAGCGTGAAGCTCACTGCCGGCTGGTTGTTCTCGTCGAGCGATGGCCGAGCGTTGCGCAGGTCGCGACCGGTGACAGGCGCGACTCTCCGGACCAGATAGTAGACCGTCCCCGAGGGCTCGCCCACTCCAGCGCTCACGCCGGGCAGGATCTCCATCCCGGACGGCACCTGGCCACTCGGAATGAGCGCCTCACGTGTCGCCGCCGGTCCCTGCTCCACGATCTTGAACTCGAGCAAACCCGTCGACTGGATGATCTCCTTCGCCCGATTGACATCGGCGACGCCTGGCAGCTGAACGATCAGCTGATCGGCGCCCTGCTGCGCGATGGTGGGCTCGGTGACACCGAGTTCGTTGATGCGCCGCTCGATCGTCTGCCGCGCCTGTACGACCGCCTCGTCCCGCAGGGTCACCTCGATATTCGGCTTCAACGTGAAGGTGTAGGTGCCGCCGGGGACCGAACTGCGATCGAAGGTCGTCTGGACCTCAACGGCCGCCTGTCGGAATGCCGCATCCTGCGCCTGCGGCACCCCTTCCGCGCGGAAGTGGGTGGCGTCAACCGTCGTGACATTCGTGTACGGAATTCCGCCCGTGGTCAGCAGCTCGCGCAGCCGCTCCATGGTCCGATCGGTCTCAAGCTGGAGCGCGGTGTCGGTCTGGACCCGCAGAACAAGATGTACGCCGCCCTGGAGATCGAGGCCCAGCTTCAGCTGCTTGGCCATCAACCAACTCGGCCACTGCACGCCGTAACGCGCGGCGACGAGCGGGTACACGCCCACACCTGCAAACACGACGAGCACGATGAGGATCGTGACAACTTTCCACCGCAAGGTCATGTGTGCTCCGTGCTCTCCTTCGGCTCCACGACCGGCTCCTGACCCTGATAGCCGCCGACGGCCGCCCGCGAGACGTCAATGCGCACCTTGTCCGCGATCTGCAGCTGGACGCTCTGCCCAGCCAGGCGCGTGATTTGTCCGTAGATCCCGCCGGTCGTGACGATGCGATCGCCCACCTTCAGATTCTCGAGGAATGCCTGGACCTTCTGCTGCTTCCGCTTCATCGGCAGCAGGATGACGAAATAGAAGATCGCCAGGACAATGGCGAACGGCACAAACTGCAGCCAGGGACTCCCGCCGTCCGGGGGCGCGGCCATGGCGAACACGGGGCCGATATCGAACGTTGTCATCATCTATATATATCTGTCTATCTCGACTCTTGTCTCGCAGGCGCTATAAATCCTGTCTCTGGCGGGACAGGCTCTGCTCGAAATCTCGCCCGAAACTTTCAAACCGCCCAAACGCTATAGCCTCCCTAATCCTCCGAAGCGTGTCAAGGTAAAAGTGCAAATTATGCAACGTGTTAAGGGTCGCTGCCGCGATCTCACCAGCCTGAAAAAGATGGCGAAGATAGGCGCGCGAGTGCGTCCGGCACGTGTAACAGCTACAGGCAGGATCGGGCGGACCATCGTCTTCCGAATAGCGTGCGTTTCCGATATTGATGCGGCCCCTACTGGTGAACAGCTGTCCGTTTCGGGCGTTGCGCGTGGGAAGCACGCAGTCGAACAGGTCGATGCCACGGGCAACGGCCTCCACGAGGTCCTCCGGCGTGCCGGCGCCCATCAGATAGCGTGGCCGGTCGGCGGGCAGATACACGCATGTCTGCGAGACGGTGTCGTACATCGTCTCGGCCGGCTCGCCGACGCTCAGCCCGCCGATGGCGTACGCCTCAAACCCAATGGAGACAGTCTCCCGGGCACTCTGCTCGCGGAGGTCTGAATAGATCCCGCCCTGCACGATGCCGAACTGGGCCTGGTAGGGGTTGGTGACGGCAACCCCGGCGACGGCGCCTTCGCGGAGCGTCAAGAACCGATCCCGCGCGCGGCGGGCCCATCTGACCGTGCGCTCCATCGACTGGCGGGTCGTGGCGAGATCGGAAGGGTGCGCCAGACACTCGTCGAAGACCATCGCGATGTCCGATCCGAGCTCGGCCTGGAGGTCGGTGGCCTTCTCGGGCGTCAGGTGGTGCTCCGAGCCGTCGAGATGCGACCTGAATCGAGCGCCGGCCTCATCAATCGTACGCCGAGCGGCGAGACTGAACACCTGATAGCCGCCGCTGTCGGTGAGAATCGGCCGCGACCAGCCGATGAACCTGTGAAGCCCGCCGCGGCGCGCGATGAGGTCGGCGCCCGGCCGCAGGTACAGATGATAGGTATTGCTCAACAGGATCTCGGCGCCAAGGTCTTCCAGATCGCGGTGCGTCACCCCCTTGACGGCGCCTTGCGTGCCGACCGGCATGAAGGCCGGCGTCGCCACCTCACCGTGCGGGGTCGTCATAACGCCCCGGCGCGCGCGGCCGTCGGTATGGGTTACACGAAAGGCGAATGGCGCTTCTGACATTGCAGGCTTGTCAGTTTACAATCTGAGTCGGGTGCTGATTCAACACGAAGGACACTAAGGACACCAAGGCTGGTTCTTGGCTCCGTTAGATCGATCCTTTGCATCCTTAGTGTCCTTGGTGTCAAACGTTCTTGTCCAAGAAGCTACGCGTCGGCATCATCTACGGCGGCCGGTCGGGCGAGCACGACGTGTCGCTCGCCTCGGGTGCAGCCGTCTTCAAGAATCTCGATCCCGAGCGTTACGACGCGGTCCCAATCCGCATCGAGCGTGACGGCCGCTGGTCGTTGCCGGACCACCCGCCGACGCTCGTCTCGGCGGCAGCGGTGATCGAGGCCGCTCGCCCCGATCGCGCCGAGGTCGCGCGCGAGGCCCACCTGGTCGCCCACCCTGACGGCGACGCCCTCATGACGATCGACCGACGGGGACCGAGCGCCTCGCCGACCATTTCCGCCGTCGGACTTGATGTCATCTTTCCGGTCCTGCACGGCCCGTACGGCGAAGACGGCACCGTTCAGGGGCTGCTCGAGCTCGCCGGCGTGCCGTACGTGGGCGCTGGGGTGCTCGCGTCGGCGATCGGGATGGACAAGGCGGCGATGAAGCTGGCGTTTGCCGCCAGGGGGCTGCCCATCTGCGATTACGAGGTGGTACTCAAGCGCGATTGGCGGCGAGACGAGCGGGGCGTCATGAGCGCGGTGGTCAACCGCCTCGGGTTGCCGGTCTTCATCAAGCCGGCCAACCTCGGGTCGAGCGTCGGCATCTCGAAGGTCAAGCACGCGGTCGAGTTCGTGGCGGCGATGAATCTGGCCGCCCAGTTCGACCGCAAGATCGTCATCGAGGCCGCGGTTCCCCACGCGCGCGAGATCGAGTGTTCTGTGCTCGGCAACGACGAGCCCGAGGCCTCGATCCCGGGCGAGGTCGTCCCGTCGCGTGAGTTCTACGATTTCGAGGCCAAGTACATCGACGAGGGATCGAGGCTCCTGATTCCGGCACCGTTGACCGACGCGCAGGCGGCCGAGGTACGAACGCTGGCCCTCGCCGCGTTTAAAGCCATCGACGGCGCGGGCATGGCGCGCGTCGATTTTCTCCTCGCCGGCGACAGCGGCATCCTGTATCTCAATGAGGTCAACACGATTCCTGGTTTCACCACGATTGGCATGTACGCAAAGCTGTGGGAGGCGAGTGGGTTGTCCTTTCCGGCTCTGCTCGATCGCCTGATCGCGCTCGCCCTCGAGCGACATGCCGAGAAGCAGCAGTTAAGGACGAGCCGGTGAATCTTGGTGGCTGGCGGCTGGTGACTGGAACAACGCGACTGAAGTCCGCCGTCTTCTCTCTGTTGGTTGCAATGGCTGCGGCGCCAGCCGAGGCTGCACTCACCGAAGGGCCGCGACTCGCCGCCGTCTACGACGCCATCCTTGATGCGCGATTCGATCGCGTGGACGCGCTGCTCAAGCAGGCGTGCCCTCCGGCGCCGTCTGAGGCCTGTCAGGCGTTCGCCGTCGAATCGCTCTGGTGGCAGATCCTCATCAACCCGGAGAGCCGAGCGCTTGACGATCGATTCGCCGCGCTGGCGGCCCGGGCGATTGCCGCGAGCGAGGCCTGGACGCGCCGCGAACCTCGGCGTGGCGAAGCCTGGTTCTACCTGGCTGGCGCGTACGGGCCGCTCGTACAGTGGCGGGTCCTGAGGGGCCACCATTTCGCCGCCGCACGTGAGGGCAAGAGAATCAAGGTCGCGCTCGAGCGCTCCCTCGAGCTCGACCCGACGCTCGACGACGCGTATTTTGGGATTGGCCTCTACCACTACTATGCCAACGTCGCTCCGGCCGCCCTGAAGATGCTGCGCTGGCTGCTATTGCTTCCGGGAGGCGATCGGGTGGCGGGCCTGCAGGAAATGCTGCAGGGACGCGAGCGCGGCCAGTTGCTCAAGGGCGAAGCTGACTACCAGCTTCACTTCATCTACCTCTGGTACGAGCGCCGGCCCGATCAGGCGCTGGCGCTGCTTGGACGGCTGGACGCCCGCTACCCTGGCAATCCCCTGTTCCTCCGGCGCATCGCCGAAATCCGCCAGACTCTCCGCGATCATAGCGACGGTGCCGCCGCGTGGCAGCTGCTGCTCGACCGCGCGCGTGCGGGGAGCGTCTACGCCGCTCGCGCCACCGAAGTGCGCGCGCGGCTGGGCCTCGCGTCCACACTCACCTCGATGAATCAGATCGATGCGGCCGTCGAACACCTGAAGATGGTGATCGACATGCGTCCGATCGATCCGAACGGCGCGCTGGCCCTTGCCGAGCAGCAGCTGCGCGCGACGCGCGCGCGAGTGAGGACGCGCTGACCGAAAAGATTTTTGACTTTCCCCGCACGTTTGTGCTTGACACTCGCCCGATCTCGTCCATAATCTACATCTGGTATGAGTACGGCGAACTCAGGCTATTCCTAGTGAGGTCGCTGGCGAGGTTGGAGTCATCGTAACCCACTTGAAGGGGGGGACAGAAGACAATGGCGAAGAAAGCCAAGGGCGGGAAGAAGAAGGCCGGCAAGAAACGCTAGTTGCCTCGCCCGTCACGATAAAGGGGGCGCCGCGGCGCCCCCTTTTCCCTGTACGACGCCCGGCTGAAGCCGGACAAACTGCTCAGCGCGCGCGCGCAGCCGCCTCAGGCGGCACCGACCCGTCCCATACACGGACGCGTCGAATGAGATCTCCCTGTTCAATCCGATCGACGATCTCCATGCCAGACACCACGCGTCCGAACAGCGTGTACTTCGCATCGAGGTGCGGCTGCGGCGAGTGCACGACAAAGAACTGGCTGCCGCCCGTGTCGGGCCACGGATCGAGTGCCATGCCCACCGCACCACGCAGATAGAGGCGCTCGTTCATTTCGTCGCGAATCGTGTAGCCGGGGCCACCCTCGCCGTCTCCTCGCGGGTCGCCTGATTGAATCACAAAGTCCGGCACGACACGATGGAACGTACGGCCGTTGAAAAACCCGCTCCGCGCCAGCGTCACGAAGTTCTCGACGGTGAGCGGGGCCTCGATCATCGCCAGCTCGATCTGAATCGTTCCCCGATCCGTATCGATGTAGGCCTGGGTGGAGTACGGCGGGCTCACGAGGCGGGTCAGCTGATAGCCGTCCGCCGGGCGCATGGTCGGCGCGGGCCGGATCTGGCGTTCGACGTCAGAGGCCGACGCCGGGTCGAGCTGCTTGAGGAGCAGGGCGGCGCGCACGCGGACCGCCCAGTCCTTGTCGGCCAGCGCCGTTCTGAGGACCGGTACTGCCGCTGGCACCCCATACTTCGTCAACGCCGCAAGCGCGGCGGCGCGGGCGGCGTAGGACGAATCGCGCAACCCGGATCGGTAGGCGTCGGCAAGCGCCTGTTCGCCGCCGGGCGGCCTGAGCTCGCCCAGGCTGGACGCCGCGGCCGTTCGCACGATGGCATCATCGGCCTTGAGGTGCCGCAGGAGCACATCGACAACGTTCCCCGCCCCGAGCTTCACCAGCGACTCGAGAACCGCGGGAATGACCCGCACGTCCGGGTCGTCGAGCATCAACGTCAGACGCGGCACGGCGACCTCTGGCGCGAGCGTGCCGAGCGAGGTCGCCAGCGCCGCGCGCACGCGCCACTCGGGATCGGGATCGAGGCCCGACAGCACGACGACGAACTGTCGCGGATCCAGCGCGGCGATCGATCGGATTGCCGCAGCGCGAATGGCCGCACTCGGGGCCGACAGCCAATCGAGCAGCTGCTCGGCCACCTCAGGCGCCGGCACCGTGGCCAGAGCCGAGATCGCCTCGAGCCGGATCTGGGCATCGGTGCCCGGGGTCTGAACGAGCCTCAGAAGCGCCGGGACGGCCGCCGGATCGCCGATCCGACCGAGTGCGCGCACGCTTTCGATGACGATTGCGCGCTCGGGGCTGGCAAGAAGGGGCAGGAGCACCGACATCACGGTGCGGTCCTTGAGCGCGCCGAGACCTTTGACCGCGAAGGCGCGGGTGTAGGGGTGTGCGTCCTTCGTGAGAGCGACGAGCGCGGTCGTGGCTCGCTTGTCGTCGATCCGCTGCAGCGCGTACGCGACCGGCCACCACCGGACGCGCGGCAGTCCCGACCCGTCAAGAACCGCCGACGCGAGCTGGTCGTACGCCTTCAGGCGGACCAGCGCATAGACGGCAAGCCGGAACGCGGCCGCCGGCGTGTCCCGCCGCGCGTCGGTTTCGTCGCCAGGCGGCTCGGTCAGCGCGCCGGAGTCGACGATGCCGACAGCCAGCCGGCTGAGCGCGTCGGCGGCGCCGGAGTCGCCGATGAGACCCAGCGCCTCCGCGGCGCTTCCTTGCACGAGCGGCGAACTGTCTCCGAGCGCGGCGATGAGCGGATCGCGAGCGCTCGCGTCCCCCAACAGGCCCAAGGCGAAGGCTGCGATCTGCCGCAGCTCGATATCCGGATCGCCTAAGAGGCCGACGAGCGGCTGAACGCCGGCGCGCAGCCCGACGCGTCCGACCGCCAAAGCCGCACGCCGCCTCACGCGTGGGTCCGGATCCTGGATCAGCCGCAACAGATCCGGTGCGGGCGGCTGGAGGACCACCGGCACCGCCTCGCTACGCCGCAGAATTGACGGCGTGGGTGAAACCGGCGGCGCGGGGTCGCGGAGCACGCGTTGGTCTTCCAGCCGGAGGATCCACGCCAGCTTCTGCTCGAAGCCGAGAGCCTCAGGCGCCGCCGGGATCGCGAGTGTCGCGGGTACGGTCGGCACCGTCGCGCATGCAGCGCCACCGAGGGCCAGCGCGAGCACCAAGCCAGTTGTCGAACGCATCGGCACAGCCGTCGGCGATGATATCATCGTGCCGCCTTGCCCTTCCGCCACATCGCGATTGAAGGTCCGATCGGCGCAGGCAAAACCGTTCTCGCCGAGCGGCTCGGCACGCGCCTCGACGCCACGGTGGTGCTGGAAGAAACCGAGAATCCGTTCCTCGCCGACTTCTATGCCGACCGTCCCGGTGCGGCGCTCCAGGCGCAGCTTTTTTATCTGCTCAACCGCCACCGGCAGCAGACCGCGCTCAGGCAGACCGACCTCTTCAATCAGATCACGATCGCCGATTACCTCTTCGACAAGGACAAGATCTTCGCGTACCTCAACCTCGATGATAATGAGTTGTTCATCTATCAGCGGCTCTACGATCTGTTGGCTCGCGACGTACCCTCTCCGGATCTCGTCGTCTATCTCCAGACACCAACCGATGTCCTGCGGCGGCGCCTCCACAGCCGCCGCCGCGATCCCGATGCGGTGGCGCTCGAGCCCGACGATACGTACCTCCGCGAGCTGAACGAGGCGTACCATCACTTTTTTTTCCACTACACGACGACGCCTCTGCTCGTCGTCGAAACGTCGCAGTTTGACGCTGACAGCAGCAACGAAGCGCTCGACGACCTGGTCAGGCAAGTTCAGGGAATGGGCCCCGGCACCCGGTACTACGTGCCGCGCACGCGTTAGTCCCCGGACTTTTGGTAAGCTGACACTTCATGGCCTGGTTCAAGAAGGCCCGCAAGCCCATCGCCCCGCCGCAAGACAAAGCGAGCCGCGTGCCCGAAGGCCTGTGGGTCAAGTGTCCCGACTGCTCGCAGATCGTCTACAACAAGGATCTGGCAACGAACCTTCACGTCTGTCACAAGTGCGCCCACCACTTCCGCGTCAGCGCCGTGGAGCGGTTGCACATGCTGTTCGACGACACGTGGGTGGAGTACGACCGGGGGCTGGTCTCGACCGATCCGCTGGGTTTTGTCGATACCAAGCCCTATCAGTCGAGACTCGTCGCGAGCATCGAGAGCACCGGCCTCAAGGACGCTATCATCGTGGCCTCCGGCCGGATTGAAGGGATCGCGGCCATCGTCTGCGCCATGGAGTACGGATTCATCGGCGGCAGCATGGGCGTGGTCGTCGGCGAGAAGATTGCGCGGGGCATCGAGCGCGCCATCGAGTCGCGCCTGCCGGTCATCATCGTGTGCTGCTCTGGCGGTGCGCGGATGATGGAGGGCGCGCTCTCCCTGATGCAGATGGTGAAAGTCTGCGGTGCGCTCGCGCGCCTCGATCGAGCGCGGCTGCCGTACATCTCGCTGCTGACCGATCCGACGACCGGCGGCGTCACCGCCAGCTTTGCGATGCTCGGCGACCTGAACATCGCCGAGCCCAAGGCCCTCATCGGCTTCGCCGGGCCGCGCGTCATCGAGCAGACCATCAGGCAGAAGCTCCCCGAAGGCTTTCAGCGCAGCGAGTTCCTGCTCGAAAAGGGGATGCTGGATCTCGTCCTGGATCGGCGTGCGATCAAGCCGGCCATCGCCAGGGCGCTGCGGTTCATGGGCGCCGCGGCCGACAGCCCCTCGGTCGCCCCAGCGGACGCCGAGAGCACCCGCGGCCCGCGCGAGCAGAGCGACTCAGCGCCTGCGGCCGGCACGGGGGTGGGGCCCCATGCGAGTGAATGACGTTCGGCACAGCACGAGTAGGGGCGGGGCCCCCCGAGCATAAAGAAAGGTGACGAGCGACCCTCTCTCGTACCTCTTCGGCCTCGAACAATTCGGGATCAAGTTCGGCCTCGAGAAGACGTCGGCGCTTGTCGACCGCCTGGATCATCCCGAGCGGGCATTTCAGTCGGTCCACATCGCAGGCACCAACGGCAAGGGTTCGGTCACGGCCATGGTCGAAGCCGCGCTCCGGGCGGCCGGACATCGTGCGGCCCGCTACACCTCTCCGCATCTCATCGACCTCACCGAGCGTTTCGTGATCGACGGGCGGGCCGTGGCCACCGACGTGCTCGTGGCTGTCGTCGCCGACCTCCGTACGGTCATCGAGGGCCTGCTGAGGGACGGCACCCTGCAGGATCAGCCGACCTTCTTTGAGGTCACGACAGCCGCCGCCTTTGAGATCTTCCGGCGAGCTGGTGCCGAGGTTGGCGTCATCGAGGTCGGGCTCGGCGGCCGGCTGGATGCCACCAACGTCGTCCGCCCGGCGGTGACAGCCATCACCTCGATCGCGTTCGACCATGAACGGTATCTCGGCTCGACGCTCGATCAGATCGCGACCGAGAAGGCGGGCATCATCAAGCCCGGGGTGCCGGTGGTCGTCGGGGCGCTCGCGCCAGAAGCGGCCCGCGCGATCGAAACGGTCGCCCGAGAGCGCGGCGCCGAGTTGATTCGAGCGTCAGACGGCGCACGCGTCGTCAGGCTAGAGCCGGACGCTACGCACGACACTAGGTACGATGCACCATCCGGGACCGTTGTCCGGTTGGTGACGCCGGTGCGCGACTATGGCGAGGTCGCGATCGGCCTGCCGGGCGTGCACCAGATCGACAACGCGCTGGTGGCGGTCCGTCTGCTCGAGACTCTGCATGAACAAGGGATCGCCGTGCCTCCGGAGGCGATCGTCGCGGGCCTCGCGCGGCCCTCGTGGCCGGGTCGCCTCGATCGCCGTCGCCTGAAGGACGGCCGCGAAGTGCTGCTCGATGCCGCCCATAACCCGGCCGGCGCCGCTGCGCTCGCGTCCTACCTACACGAACTGCCGGGTCCCCCTCCGCCGCTCGTCTTCGCCGCCATGGGTGATAAGGACATCGGCGGCATGCTGCGCGTGCTGCTGCCCGCGGTCAGCCGCATCGTGCTGACTCGCGCCTCAAGCCGACGCTCGGCGGATCCGACAGACCTCGCCCGACTGGCGCGTGCGATCGCACCGGACGTGCCCGCCGTCGTCGAGCCGTCTGCAGCGGCGGCGATCGCCGCCGCTTGGTGCGTCTCGCCGCGGATCGTCGTCGCCGGATCGATTTTCCTGCTGGGTGACGTGATGAAGGAAATAGGATAGCCGGGGCATGCTCAGGACTCGACTACTCGTGCTCTGCCCGATGGCGATCGTCCTGACGGCCGCCACCTCACGCGCGCAGCAGCCGCCTGTGGCCGACACGACCCTCAGCGACAGCCGAGAGGTGTCGAACGGCCAGAAGGACTGGCATTTCATCGGCCACGTCGAGATGGAACGCGGCGACGCGAAGATCTACGCCGACGATGTGAAGTACACGGGTGACGATCGCCGCGCGGTTGCCACCGGAAACGTCGTCTTCGTGCAGGGGAACAATCGCATTTCAGCCGAGCGCGCCGACTTCGATACTGAAACGCGCCTTGGCACCTTCTACCACGCGACGGGTATGGCTGAGGTTCAACCACCCCGGCAGCCGACGCGCCCCGGGACGCTCGCCATCCCTCAGGTGCCCGGCCAGGAGACCACGGTGTTCTTCTTCGGCGATACGGTGGAGAAGATCGGACCCCGAAACTACAAGATCACCAACGGCGGCTTCACGACGTGCGTTCAGCCAACGCCCCGCTGGGATCTGCACGCCGATACGGTGACCCTCAACGTGAATGACTACGTGGTACTGCGACAGGCGGTGCTGACGGTCAAGGGCGTGCCGATGTTCTATCTGCCGATCATGTACTACCCGATCAAGAGGGAGAATCGGGCGACCGGCTTCTTACTTCCCACGTACGGTCTCTCGACCATCCGCGGCCAGTCCCTTCACAACGCCTTCTTCTGGGCGATCGATCGCAGTCAGGACTTGACGTTCATGCACGACTATTTCTCGAAGACAGGTCAGGGCATGGGCAGCGAATACCGCTACAGCCTGGCGGAGGGATCGGAGGGTAGCGTCCGCGCGCACCACCTCACTCAGCGCCAGACGAGCTACGCGCTGCCCGACGGCACATATTCGACGCTCGCGGCCAGCCGCAGCTACGAGATCCGCGGTGGTGCGAACCAGATCCTGCCCGGGAGCCTACGCGCCCGCGCCCGCGTCGATTACTTTTCGAGCCTCGCCACGATGCAGACCTTCAACACGAATATCGTCGATGCCTCGCGCAGTCGGCGCAGCGTCGGCGGAAATGTGGTCGGCGCCTGGGGCTCGTACGCGTTGAACGGCACGTTCGATCGCACCGAGTCTTTCTATAACGAGACCAACTCCGCCGTGACCGGCAGCTGGCCACGGGTCGCCCTCACCCGTAACGAGCGTCCGATTCCCGAGACGCCCCTCTACTTCTCGGTGGCGAGCGAGTACGCGCGACTGCTGCGCGACAACAGGACCGACACGGGCGAGAGCGATCAGAGCCTGACGCGACTCGACCTGGCGCCGCAAGCCCGCCTCCCGTTTCGCAAGTGGCAATGGTTCACCGTCAACTCGACTCTAGGATGGCGCGATACGTTCTATACTCGCGGCCTCGATGACAACCTCATCATCGCTGACCGATCCGTCAACCGACGATTTCTGACGGCCCAAAGCCAGTTGGCCGGTCCGACGTTCGTCAGGCTGTGGGACACGCCGGCCAACGGGTACGCCGAGCGATTCAAGCACTCCATCGAGCCGAACCTCACCGTCACACGCACCTCGTCTATCGACAACGCCTCGCGCATCGTTCGGCTGGAAGCCACCGACTTCATCGTCGGCGACGTCACGCAGTACGCGTACGGCGTGACAAACCGCCTCTACGCCAAACGCCGCGTGGCTCCCGGCCAGACGTCTCAGGCGCGCGAGATCGCCAATGTCGAATTGACCCAGACCTACTACTCGAACCGGCGGGCGGGGCAAGTCGATCCCCGGTACGCCTCGAGCTTCACCGGCGCCGCGCAGAGCAATTTTTCGCCCATCGCGCTCGCCATGCGGGCGTTGCCGACCAACGACTTCAGCGCGACGCTGAGGGCCGAGTTCGATAGCCGGTACCGCGCGCTGCGCACGATCGCGGCGACCGGCACGTACGCGTGGACCGGGCGCGTGCAGACGACCGTGGGCTGGAGCAAGCGGGCATTTATTAAAGACCTGCCGGGATTCGACGACCCGGCCCAACTCGATCACTTCATCAACACCTCGTCGACCGTTCGCACGAGGGACAACCGCTACGGCGGCATCTATTCGTTCAACTTCGACGCGTTGCACGGGACGCTGCTCCAGCAGCGGATGTCGGCGTTCTACAACGCACAGTGTTGCGGCATCGCGATCGAATACCAGCGCTTCAATCTCGCCGGTGCGAGCGGCACGCCCGTGCTGGCCGATCACCGGTTCTTCCTGTCCTTCACACTCGCCGGGCTGGGCAATTTTTCGCCACTGAACGGCGCGCTCGGCGGCGTGCCCCGGTAGGTAAGGATGCGCGTGATCGGCGCGACGGTGGCTGGCCCGATTCTCGTCACCGGCGCAGCTGGTTTCGCGGGACGCCATCTCGTCGATCTGCTCGCCGGCGTGACCGGCGACCTCGTCGCGTGGTATCGGCCCGGCGGCACGCCGCCCGGACGCGACTCGATCGCCAAGTGGACCGCCGTTGATTTACTGAATCGGCAGGCGGTCTTCGAGGCGATCGCGCGTCTGCGGCCCGCCGCCGTGTACCACTGCGCCGGCGCCGCGCACGCCGGGCGCGCGTGGGATCGGACCGAGTCAACCTTCGCGATCAACGTCCGCGGCACCCATCACCTTCTCGAGGCCATGGCCCAGGCCGGCGTGCAGGCTCGCGCCCTGATTCCCAGTTCCGCCATGATCTATCGACCGGCGAACAAGGCGCTGGCCGAGGACGATGCGCTCGTACCGACCGGCCCCTACGGCCTGAGCAAGCTTGCGCAGGAGCTGCTCGCCGTACGCGCGATGTCCGACAGCCTGGAGGTGACAATTGCGCGCGCCTTCAATCACATCGGACCCGGTCAGGATCCGCGCTTCGCCGCGTCGGGATTCGCCCGCCGGATCGCCGACATCGAGGCGGGACGTTGGGCGCCGGAAATTACCGTCGGCAATCTCGACGCGCGGCGCGACCTGACCGACGCCCGCGACACGGCCCGCGCCTACCGCGTCATCCTGCACACGGGCCGCCCTGGGCGGGCGTACAACGTCTGCTCGGGTCGGGCTGTGGTCATCGGTGACCTGCTCGAGATGCTGCTGGCCAGGGCGCGCGTCCCCATTCGCATCCGCGTCGATCCCGCCAGATTCCGGCCCGACGATGTCCCGTTGCTCGTTGGCGATCCAAGCCGGATCCGCGATGAGCTTGGCTGGACGCCGCTCGTGCCCCTCGATCAGACCCTCGACGATTTGCTGGAGTACTGGCGCGCCGAAACGCGATGACTGAGGACAGCGGGATGTGACCACATGATGCCAAATTGTCGTTACTTCCTCGCCGAGGTGTTGAACGGAGACGGTCGGCATTCGTGACCTCAAGACGCACCCCACCTGACGTCGATTGGGCCCACCAACTCGTGGCGGAGGGACGAGCGCACTGGAATGGCGGCAAGCCGACCGGCTCCAAGCGGCCGCCGGCCATCAAAGGCAGGACGGCATCGTCGATGGTGCTGGAGGATCGCCGGTGACGCTATCAGGCCGCCCGGAAGCTGATCGGGCGCGAGATCTCGAGCAGCCTGCGGTGCGCTCGGTGGGTTTATCGCTGACTGGCTGCGACTGTTACCAGCGGTGGGATACCCTCTCGCGGCGGGCCGTTCCAGATCAGCACGTCCGGGCACAAGTCGGCCCCGTTGGGCCAAACGACGGTGCCATGCTCAACGCGCGCCGATTGGAAGACCGCACGATTGTCGCGAACCGGATCGAACACAGGCCCGACGAGCAGCGGTTCGACGTCCCGATCGACCGTTGAACCGTCCGTCAACACCAAACGAAGACGGAAGCGATCGAGGGGGATAACGCCGGCAATTCGAAGAAGCTTCACCGCGCCATTCTACTCCAGTGGAGCGATGGGTTCAGGCGCGCGGCCACTGCGGGCAAGCGTCCAATCCTTGCGCAGGATCACGCGGAAGACCACTGGCTCTGGCCTTCCTCAGCATCCAGGCGGTCCGCCAGGAATCTCAGGTCCGCACGCGCCTCACTCGCGGCGGCGAACACAACGTCACGCCTTGCAGCGCTCTTTGGAACGAATTGTTCCGGGCGACGGCACGCCTCGCGTGCATCGCGCACGCGTAACACGCGTCTGCGCCTGCACTTGCACTTTGTGGCTGCTGCGGCACGCATCGTGATACAGAAACATGCGAATCCTATGAAACATCTACATCGGTTCGATCGTTTCCGCTGCGGCTTTGCTGGCCGTCGTAACACTGGCGCCGGCATTTGCGAAAGCGCAGACCGCGCCAGAAGATCCAGACCGGCGGCGAAGAAGTGAGACCCGCTGGTCCGTTTGCGTCTGGCAGCGGCCCCATGACGATCCGAGCGCGAACAGAGGGAAGCGCCGCCGTGCCAATGACTCGGAGTTATTCTCGATCTCCAGGGCTATTGGCGCTCTTGCTCAGGCTCGTCAGGATCGAGCGGTTCCGCGACATCACCAGCAGCTGCCTGCGCCCGGACCAGATCCAGGACATGTCTCAAGGCCTCGTCGACGTGCGCCACACCGGCGCCGTCGAGCTTCGTCAGAGGCCCCTTGACGAGCCGTGCGTTGTCGATCGCTCTCAGTTGATCGATCAGGAGGTCCGAGCGCCGGCGCAGCGCGCCTTGTGGCTCGACGCGGATGCGCAGGGGTTCCGCATCCTCGGTCAGCGCGGTGGTGAGCGGGACGATCAGCGTGGACGGGTGGCCGGCGTCGAGCAACGCCTGGGCTTGGACGATCAGGACCGCCCGCGTCTTGCCGGCCTCGGTACCGCGACGCGGATTGCCGAGCCGCCCGACTTCATCAATCGGCCTTGTGGCGATTTCGAAGGATCTGCCGCGCGGTTTCTTCATAGATCGTTATTCGCGGCCCGATCGCGACGATTTCAGCTCCTCTGTCATCCGGACGATAAATGACGCGATGCCGGCCGACGCGAAGACTCCACAGGCCTTTCAGCTGTCCTTCGAGGGGTTTGCCGCAGTCCGGATCGTCGAGGATATCTGTGAGGGCGGCGCGCACTTTGCGCTTCAACTGGGGGTGCATGTTCCGGATAAGGCTCCGGACTGTGGTAGGAGTCTTGAGGGTTCGAGCCGGCATGCCGTGCTAGTCTGCAAATAGTTCGTCGACCGTCTGCCGCTTCTTCGTGCGCGCCAATCGCCGAACGCCGTCGCGAATCTCCTCAAGGAACCGAGCATCTCGCAGAATCTCAACGGTCTCGTGCCAGCCGTCGTATTCCTCTTTGCTCACAATGATCGCGATGGCTTTCCCGTTCCGGGTGATGGTAATGGGTTCATCCCTGCGATCCACAACATCAACGAGCTCGCTGAGCTTCGTCTTCACTTCTGACAGGGGTAGAACCTTCAAGCCAGCCTCCGCAGTTAGTCTGAATTTAGACCAATATATGCGTGAGGCCGTCAGCCGTCAAGACGACGGCCCAAAACCTCGACCCCTTGACACCCCTCCTGGCTGCCACTACTGCTTTGCCCGCCGCAACCACACCCAGTTCGAGATGAACGCGGACGATGAGTTCGCGTCGGTCATTCTGGTGCCCGGAAGCAGAACAGGTCGCGTTTCGATGGTAAGGGTTACGAGCGCGATCCGAGGAGCGCTTCGATCCGCTTGTCGGTGGGCGGATGCGTGCGGAACAGTCCACCGACCCCGGACAGCGAGAATGGCTTGATGATAAACATGTGCGCCGTGGCCGGGTTGGCCGCGAGGGGTACGGCGCGCGAGGCCGCTTCGAGCTTCCTCAACGCACCAGCCAGTCCCCGCGGACTGCCCGCGATCGCCGCCCCGCCGGCGTCTGCCGCGTACTCGCGCGAACGGGAGATGGCGGCCTGAATCAGCCCGGCAGCGATCGGCGCGAGCAGCATCGTGGCAATCATGGCCACGGGATTGACGCCCCCGCCTTCGTCGTCGCGGGAACGGCCGCCGAAGAACATCGCGAAGTGCGAAATCATCATGATCGCTGCGGCGATGGTCGCCGCCACCGAGCTTGTCAGGATGTCGCGATGCTTGACATGCGCCAGCTCGTGGGCCATCACGCCGGCCAGCTCTTCGTCGTTCAGGATCCGCAGGATGCCCTCGGTCGCCGCAACTGCCGCGTGCTTCGGGTTGCGGCCGGTCGCAAACGCGTTGGGCGACGCCTCGGGGATGACGTAGCAGCGCGGCTGCGGCAGACCGGCTCGATCCGCCAGACGGCTGACCATGCGATGGAGCCGGTGGTCCGGCCCGACTTCCTGGGCGCGGTACATTTTGAGCACGATCTTGTCGGAGAAAAAGTACGAACCGAAATTGGTGGCCACGGCGAACATGAAGCCCAAGACGAGCCCCTGGGCGCCGCCAAGCGCCTGGCCGATGACGAGCAGAAGAGCGCTGAGGGCGCCGAGCAGAACCGCAGTCTTGAGTGCGTTAGGCATGTTTGACTTTACTTAATGACGCTGGGGCCCCACCCCAGCGCTATAATTCCTTCGTGCTGGTTGTCGCGCTCATTCTGAATATCATGTTCGCCGCGCCTGAGCAAGGACAGCAGCAGGCGCCGCCGGTGCCGCAGCCGTTCCCACGCTCCGGACCTGCGCAGCCGACGCCACCGCGTCCCGCGCCGCAACAGCCGACCACGCCGACTCCTCCGCCCAGGACGGCACCCGCGAGTCCCGTGCCCGCTCCGGACGAGGCCGAGGCGCTCCCGACCCAAGCCACCCTTGGAATGCCGATCTATCCAGGGGCCCAGTTCATCAGGTCGTACTACGCGGGCCGTGGCCAGCGGTACTACATCTTTGGGTCGGCGGCACTCTTTGGCGATGTCGTGGCTTACTACCGGAACGTGCTGAAGCAGAGGGGCCAGCTGGTGTTCGAGGTGCCCGCCACGCACCAGTTCGATATCGGGAAATTCGAAGTCGAGACGATGGCGTTTCCGCCCGGGGTGACGGTCAAGGATTTCCAGTCCGAGGTCTCGAAGGGGTTTCCCAATCCCACGCCGGGTGCGCTGCCCGAACGGTTCCCGACAATCATTCAGGTCGTGCCGAGCATCCTCAAATGAGGGCTACTTCACCGACGCATAAAGCTCGGACCGGCGTCTGAACTCGAGCGACTTCTCCTCCATTCCCGCAGCTGCCGCGTCCTCTTCGCGTATCCCCTTGTCTCGCGCGTATTCTCGAACCTGCTGCGTCAACTCCATGCTGCAGAACTTCGGGCCGCACATCGAGCAGAAGTGCGCGAGCTTGGCGCCCTCGGCCGGGAGCGTCTGATCGTGGAACGCGCGAGCCGTGACCGGGTCGAGTGACAGGTTGAACTGATCCTCCCACCGGAACTCGAACCGCGCCTTGGAGAGCGCGTCATCCCATTCGCGCGCGCGGGGATGCCCCTTCGCCAGGTCGGCCGCGTGGCTGGCGATCTTGTACGCAATCACCCCCGCCTTCACATCGTCGCGATTGGGGAGACCAAGGTGCTCTTTGGGCGTGACGTAGCACAGCATGGCGGTACCGTACCAGCCAATCATCGCGGCGCCGATGGCCGACGTGATGTGGTCGTAACCGGGCGCGATGTCGGTGGTGAGCGGACCGAGCGTGTAGAACGGCGCCTCCTGGCACCACTCGAGCTGCTTCTCCATGTTCTCTTTGATGAGATGCATGGGCACGTGGCCCGGTCCCTCGTTCATCACCTGGACGTCGTACTCCCACGCGATCCGTGTCAGCTCTCCCTGCGTCCGCAGCTCGGCGAACTGCGCTTCGTCGTTGGCGTCGGCGATCGAGCCGGGACGGAGTCCGTCGCCGAGCGAGAACGACACGTCGTAGGTGCGCATGATCTCGCAGATGTCCCGGAAATGCGTGTACGTGAAGTTCTCCTGATGGTGCGCGAGGCACCATTTCGCCAGGATCGATCCGCCACGCGAGACGATGCCCGTGAGGCGGCTGGCGGTGAGCGGAATGTAGCGAAGGAGCACACCGGCGTGAACCGTGAAGTAGTCCACGCCCTGCTCGCACTGCTCCACGAGCGTGTCGCGATAGATCTCCCAGGTCAGGTCTTCGGGCCGCCCGCCGACCTTCTCGAGTGCCTGATAGATGGGCACCGTGCCAATCGGGACCGCGGAGTTCCGGACGATCCATTCGCGTGTTTCGTGAATGTTTCTGCCGGTCGAGAGGTCCATCACCGTGTCGGCGCCCCACAAGGTCGCCCACCGCAGCTTCTCGACCTCTTCGTCTATGGACGAAGAGACCGCGGAGTTGCCGATGTTGGCGTTGATCTTCACCAGGAAGTTACGGCCGATGATCATCGGCTCGAGCTCGAGGTGATTGATATTGGAGGGGATGATGGCGCGACCGCGCGCGACCTCGTCGCGAACGAACTCGACAGGTAAGCCTTCGCGGATTGCGATGAATTCCATCTCCGGCGTGATCTCGCCCTTCCGCGCGTAGTGCAGCTGGGTGACGCACGCATCGATCCGCCGGCAGCCGACCCACCCCGCGCGCAGCTTCGGCAAGCCAGTCTGCACGTCGTGATCCTGCGGGCCGCTCGTGTCGTAGACGCAGAGCGGTGGCTCGCCGCCGGCCAGCGCAATCTTGCGCATCGGCACGCGAACGCCGCGCGCGCCGTCAACGTAGATCTTCTTGGAATTCGGAAAGGCTGTACTGAAGGCTGACATCCCGCTCTCCCTTCGCCGGTTTCAACCGGATCAGGTTCCAAGGGTCTGCTCTCAATCCCTACGAGACGCTCGGCCTCGGATGAGGGATACCCCTGGCGGCTACGAACGCGAATATATCATGTCGTGCTTGGCGCGCGGCCAGACGAAGCCGAACGTCTCCACACCGCGGGTGTCGTGATCGCCTGCGTAGGTAACAGGCTAGTCGCCATAGAGGTGTTCCGAGCACTGGACGATGACGCAAAGGCTGAGGATGTGCCCAAGGAAACCGCTCTCGGGGTGCGCTCGAGTGCCTTCAGCATCCGAGGCATCGCGAGAAATACCGGCAGCTAGACGAGCTTTCGCAAGATGAAACACTTCAGATAGTAGGTCTCCGGGACGCCGAGCAGCACGGGATGATCGCGCCCCTGCATCCGCTTTTCAACCACGGTGACGGCCGCACGTGCGTCGATCGCCGCCTCGTAGACGATCTCCCCGAACGCCGCCTCGCCGACGTTGTACGAACAACTGCACGTCACGAGCGTTCCGCCAGGCGCCAGCAGCTTCAGCGCGCGCAGATTGATCTCCTTGTATCCGGCGCGCGCCTTGACCACGGCCGCCTTGTTCTTCGCAAAGGCCGGCGGATCGAGCACGATGGTCTCGAACCGCTCGCCCAGCCGCTCCAGCCCGCGCAGCTCGTCGAACACGTTGCCGACGCGGGCGTCGACGCTCAGCCCGTTGCGCTGGGCATTCTGCTTCAGGCGCGCGATGGCGTCCTCCGACACGTCGATCGCAATCACCTCCTGACACCGGCGCCCGAGCACGAGCGAGAACCCGCCGTGGTAGGCGAAGCAGTCGAGCAGCCGGCCGCGGGCGTAGGCGGCCGCCGCGGCGCGGTTCTCGCGCTGATCGAGAAACAACCCGGTCTTCTGGCCCCGACGGAGATCGGCGTCATAGCTGACGCCAAGCTCGGTGACGGTCACCGAATCCGGCACGTCGCCCGCAAGGACCTCCACCCGCTGGTCGAGCCCCTCCAGGACACGCGATCGCGAGTCGTTGCGCGCCAGGATCCCACGGGGATGCAGGAGGTCGGTCAACGCCGACACGACCACCGGGAGCAGCCGATCCATGCCCTGCGACAGCGCCTGGACGACCAGATGGTCGCCGTACCGATCGACGATGAGCGAAGGCAGCCGATCGGATTCGCCGTGCACGAGCCGGTATGCCGTCGCGTCGATGGCCAAGGACTCGCGAAAGCCGATGGCCGACTCGATCCGCCGCCGCACAAGCGCTTCGTCGGCAGCCTGTTCACCAGCTGTCAGCATCCGAAGCGCGATCTGCGATCGACTGCTGTAGAATGCGTGCCCGAGCTGCCGCCCCCGTGGGTTGCGCACGGCCACCACGTCGCCGGCACCGGCGCGAACGTCGGCCACGTCCGCGCGATAGATCCACGGATGGCCGGCGTTGAGGCGATCTTCGCCGCGGGCAGAGACGACGACGGTAGGAGTCACGGCAGACAGTGTTTCAAGACGTAGTGTCCGGCTTCAGCCGGACCTCTATAGTACAATCGCGCGCTGTGCACGTTGCGATCGGCGCCGATCACGCGGGCTTCTTGCTCAAAGAGCACCTGTTGGGCACGCTTCGGACGCTCGGCCACATCGTTGACGATCACGGCACCAATAGCGAAGCGTCGGTGGACTATCCGCCGATCTGCCTTGGCGTCGCCCGGGCGGTCGCCGAAGGCCGCGCGGACCGGGGCATCGTCCTCGGCGGCAGCGGACAGGGCGAGCAAATGGCCGCCAACAAGGTGCCGGGCATCCGGGCCGCGCTCTGCAACGATCTCTACACCGCGCGGCTGTCGCGCGAGCACAACGACGCCAACGTGCTCTCGATGGGCGGGCGCGTCGTCGGGTTCGGGCTGGCCGACGAGATTCTCGCGCTGTGGCTGACCACGGCGTTTGAAGGCGGGCGGCATCAACGACGCGTCGAGCAGATCGCAGCGGCCGAGCGACGGTCCGGCTAGAGCCGGACACTACAGCCTCACAAAAGCAGGTGTCATAAGCCAATGGCCACGCAACTCACGAGCGCGATGTGGCGGACGCTGGCGGAAGCCGATCCCGAGGTCGCGCGGGCGCTCAAAGACGAGCTGCAGCGTCAGAACAACGGGCTCGAGCTCATTGCGTCAGAGAACTTCGTCAGCCGCGCGATCCTCGAAGCCGCCGGCTCGATCTTCACCAACAAGTACGCCGAAGGGTATCCCGGCCGCCGCTACTACGGCGGCTGCGAGTTTGTCGACGTCGTCGAGCGCGCCGCCATCGCACGGGCCAAGGCGCTCTTTGGCGCCGACCACGCCAACGTGCAGCCGCACTCGGGCGCGCAGGCCAACATGTCGGTGTACTTCACGCTGCTCAAGCCGGGCGACACCGTGCTCGGTATGAACCTCGCGCACGGCGGCCACCTCACCCACGGCCATCCCCTGAATTTCTCGGGCAAGCTGTACGCGATCGTGCCGTACGGCGTCCGGCAGTCGGACGAGCGGATCGACTACGACGAGCTCGACCGGTTGGCTGAACAGCACAAGCCCAAGATGATCATCGTCGGCGCGAGCGCGTACCCGCGTGTCATCGAGTTCGCGCGAATCCGTGCCACCGCGGATCGCGTGGGCGCGCCGGTCCTCACCGACATGGCCCACATCGCGGGCCTCGTCGCCGCCGGCGTCCACCCGAGTCCCGTACCGCACTCCGACTTTGTGACCACGACCACGCACAAGACACTGCGGGGGCCGCGAGCAGGGATGATCCTTTGCAGAGAGCAGTACGCGAAGGATCTCGATAAGAGTGTGTTTCCGGGCGTGCAGGGCGGTCCGCTCATGCACATCATCGCGGCCAAGGCCGTGTGTCTCAAGGAAGCGGCCGAGCCGGCGTTTGGCGTCTACCAGCGTCAGATCGTCGCCAACGCGAAGCGGCTCGCCACCGTCCTGTCGGCTGCCGGCTTCCGGCTCGTGAGTGGCGGCACCGACAATCACTTGATGCTCGTCGACGTGTTCTCGAAAGGCACCACCGGCAAGCTGGCCGAGGCGGCGCTCGGCAAGGCCGGCATCACCGTCAACAAGAACGCCATCCCCTTTGACAAGAATCCCCCGCTCGTAGCGAGCGGCATCCGCGTCGGCACGCCGGCCGTTACGACGCGCGGCATGCGCGAGCCCGAAATGGAGATCGTCGGCGAGCTCATCACGCGGGCGCTCAAGACGCCGGAAGACGAAGGTGCGCTCGCGATGGTTCGCGCGGAAGTCGAGGCGCTGTGTCGGAAGTTCCCTCTGTACCCGGAAATCTGAGCGAACTCGTCGAGGCCGTCTTCGCGGCCGACGGCGCCTTGGCGTCTTCGTTGCCTGATTTCGAGGCCCGCGCCGGACAGACCGAGATGGCCGCCGCCGTCGCGCACGCGTTCGAGAGGGGCGGCGTGCTGCTGGCCGAAGCCGGCACGGGTACGGGCAAGACCATCGCGTACATCGTGCCCGCGATCCTCAGCCGCCAGCGGGTGCTCATTTCCACCGGCACGAAGAACCTGCAAGAACAGATCTATTTCAAAGACATACCCGCGCTGCGCGAGGCGCTCGACGTCCCGTTCACAGCGACCTACATGAAGGGCCGGGCGAACTATCTGTGTCTGCATCGGCTGGATCAACTGAGCGGCGAGGCGCGAGCGAGCGGCAGCCTTGAGCCGTTGCGAGGCGCGAAGCCGCCGAGCAACAGCCGCGGGGGCGGGGCCCCGCGGCGCAGTGATGATGGTTCAGGTCCTCAACGATCCCTTGGTAATGACGTCTTCCTGCCGATCATCCGCGAGTGGTCGCATCGCACCGAAATGGGCGACCGGGCCGAGCTCGAGAGCCTGCCGGAGGATCTGCCGTTCTGGAGCGACGTGTCGGCGACCGCCGAAACCTGCCTCGGCACCGAGTGTCCACGGTACGACGACTGCTTCGTCACGCGGATGCGCCAGCGCGCCGCGGCCGCAGACGTGGTCATCGTGAATCATCATCTGCTCTGCGCCGACGCCGCCGTGCGGCAGAGCGCCTTCGGCGAGGTCATCCCGGCGTGCCACAACGCCATCCTGGACGAAGCCCATCAGCTGGAGGACGTCGCGACGCAGTACTTTGGCTACAGCGTCAGTACTTATCGCGTCGAAGAGCTGGCGCGCGACGTTGAACGCCTCGTCGCGAGCGGCCCCGCGAGCGTCGGTCATGAGGTGGACCGTCACGACATCGCCAAGGCCGTCGAGCGGCTCCGCGACCACGCCCGGGCATTCTTCAGCGAGCTGACGCTCGCACATCGCACCGTATCCAAAGAGCAACGCGTCCGGGCCACCGAGACATCGCTCGCGCCAGCGAGCGAGGCCGCCGCCGATCTCACCTGCGCACTCGACGGCGTCGAGGCTGCGCTGGCGCTCGCGGGCAAGCCGCGTGCAGCCACCAACGATGATGACCCGGACACCAGTCAGGAGCTGGCGGCGCTCGTGCGCCGCGCCGGCGAACTGCGCGACGAGCTGCGCCTGCTATTGAGGGCGAGCGACCGAGACTATGTGTATTTCGTCGAGTTCCGCGGCCGGGGAGTCTTCTTGCGCGCGGCACCAATCGACGTGTCGACCATCGTCCGCGAGCTGCTCGTCGACCGCATGCGGACGCTCGTGCTCACGTCTGCCACGTTGACGGTCGATGGGGGGTTCGCCTACGTGCGCCGGCGACTCGGGATCGCGCACGCCGACGAGATCTGTTTGCCGTCGGAGTTTGATTTCAGCCGCCAGGCCCTTCTCTACCTGCCGCCGCGGATGCCCGATCCGCGGTCGGCCGATTTCGCGATGGCGGCCGGACAGCAGGTGGTGGAGATCCTCAAGCGGACCCGCGGACGGGCGTTCGTGCTCTTTACGAGCTACGCGACGCTCGGCGCCGTGCTGGCCATCGCCGAGATGGCGCTCGACTATCCGATCTTCGCGCAGGGAACCGCGCCGCGAACCGAGCTGCTGAGGCAGTTCCGCGAGACGCCGCATGCGGTGCTGTTTGCCACGTCGAGTTTCTGGCAAGGCGTCGACGTCGTGGGCGAGGCGCTCAGTTGCGTGATCGTCGACAAGCTGCCGTTCGCCTCGCCCTCAGACCCGGTGACCGCAGCGCGGATCGACGCGATTCGCGAGCAGGGCGGCGATCCGTTCGGCGAATACCAGCTTCCCCTCGCGATCCTCGCGCTGCAGCAGGGCCTCGGCCGCCTGATCCGCCACCGGCTCGACCGGGGCGTGCTGGCCGTGCTCGATCCGCGCCTCCAGACAAAAGGATACGGTCGCCGCTTCATCGCCTCGCTGCCCCCGGCGCCCATGGTGCGCGACCTGTCGCGAATTGACGCTTTTTTCACAAATTGCCGGCCCGGGCCCGACGCCCCCGCGGCCCTTAAAGGGGAAAAAGGGTAGACTAAGGACCAAGCGCTCGTTGCTCTTATAGTTCAGGAGGAGGTTCATGGTTCGCCACATCAACGGCCGCCAGCCTTGGATGTTCACGTGTGCTGCGCTGATTGTCCTAGTGGTCGCCGCGCCTGCCACGGCGCAGACGCACAGGCTGGGAGGCCTGGTCACCGACGCCGCGGGGAAACCCGTCGAGGGCGCGACGGTGACGATCGCACCGGTCAGCGGCTCCGCCAGGTACCAGGCGAAGACCGATAGTAGCGGTCTGTACAACCAGATCGGGCTCATCGGCAATACTGACTACTCTGTGACCGTGACGAAGGACGCGTTGACGGCGACTCGGGTCACGCGCGTCGTTGGTGGCGCAGTCACACAGCACCGCGCGGATTTCGTGCTCATGGCTGGCAGGCCCGACGGGACCCTTCCCGCAGCGGTCAATGCCGCCGCTGAGTTCCAGAAGATCTTTACCGAGGGCCTCGACTTGAGCCGCGCGGCCAAGCACGACGAGGCCATCGTGAAGTTCCAGGCTGTCGCCGATATGAGTCCGATATGCTCCGACTGCTTCTACAACATCGGGTACTCGCACTTCCAGAAGAAGGACTACGACAAAGCAGAAGCGGCCTACAAGAAGGCGATCGAAATTAAGCCAGACTACGCGGACGCGTATTCCGGCCTAGCAACCATCTACAACGTGCAGCGAAAATTCGACCTGGCGGCAACGGCCAGCGCGAAGGCCGCTGAGTTCGGTGCCGCCAGCGCCGCCGCACCTGGCGCCCTTGGCGGCGCGAACGCCGACGCGCTGTTCAATCAGGGCGTCACGCTCTGGAACGGCGGCAAGATTGCCGATGCCAAGAAGGCGTTTGAATCGGCGATCGCGGCGAACCCGAACCACGCCGAAGCGCATTATCAGCTCGCCATGGCGCTCATCAACGAAGGCAACCTGAAGGGCGCGGGGGCGGAGTTTGAAGCGTACTTGAAGCTCGCACCAAACGGGCCCAACGCCGCGCAGGCCAAGGCCATCGCTGCACAGCTACCGAAATAAGGCGCCCTGTGCCAGGGTGAACGAGGCCCGGCCGCAGCGCGCTGCCGAGCGGGGTGGGGCCCCCCGCGAGCCTAAGAGCATGTTAGATTCCGCCGCGCTTCGCACCCGGCTGGCTGATGTCCGCGATCGTCTGACGCGGGCCGCCGGCCGGGCCGGACGCGATCCGGCTGGTATCCGCCTCGTCGCGATCTCCAAGACCTTCGACGCCGACTACGTGCGCGCCGCCGCCGACTGCGGTCAGATCGATTTTGGCGAAAACAAGGTCCAGGAAGCTTTGCAGAAGATGGACCAGACGGCCGATCTGCCGATCTGCTGGCATCTGGTCGGCCATCTGCAGTCGAACAAAGCCAAGAAGGCCGGGCTGCGCTTCGATGTCGTGCACTCGATTGACAGCGCCGATCTCGTTAGCCGGCTCGACGAAGCGGCCGGTGGAGCCCGCCGCTCCCTTCAGCTTCTCGTGCAGGTGGACCTGGCAGGCGAAGCCACGAAGTTCGGCGCGCGCGCGGAGGGCCTCCCCTCGATCTTCGAAGGGGCACGATCCTGCCGGTCGGCGCGGGTTGTCGGCCTGATGCTGCTGCCGCCGACCGTCGACGACGCGGAGCAGGCGCGGCCCCATTTCCGGGCGCTCCGTGCGATTCGCGACCGGCTCCTGGCGCGCGGTGTTGACGCAGCGATGCTCGGCGAGCTCTCCATGGGCATGAGCCACGATTTCGAGGTGGCCGTCGAGGAAGGGGCCACCATCGTCCGGGTGGGGACGGCGATCTTTGGCCCCCGGACCTGGGTATAATCCTTCCCCTGTCGTCAGTGCACAGAGCTGCCGATAGCTTCCACGGGAGCACAGACGCCCATGAATGTCAGCCCTCTTGACTTGCGCCAACAGCGCTTTCGGCACTCGTTCCGTGGCTTCGACCGGGTCGAGGTGGCCTCGTTTCTCGCCGCCGTCGCCGACGACTACGAGCAGGCGTTACGCGAAACCGACCACCTGCGCCAAGATCTGGCGCGGATGGAGTCGGTGCTCAACGAGCATCGCGAGCGCGAGAAGGATCTCCGAGCCACGCTCATGACGGCCCAGCGAGTGGCCGACGACATCAAGGCGCAAGCCGACCAGGAGGCCAAGCGGATCATCCGTGAAGCCGAAGGACGATCGGACCTGCTGCTCGAAAAGGCACAGGCGCGGCTCGAAGACGTCCAGCGCGAGATCGACGGTCTGAAGCTCAAGCGCAAGGACGTCGAGACGACGGTCGAGGCCATCATCCAGGGCTTGCGCAACACGATCGAGTACGTCCGTGGACAAGATGCGCACGAGCGCGAGGACAGAATCCTGCTCCACCGCCCGCGACACGCCGAGACGGCCACCTCCGACGCGGATCAAGCCGATCGCCGCCGCCGCCAGAACATTCCTTAATCGCGTGGGGCCCCACCCCCACGCGCAGCCGTCGCTAACGCTCCGGATCCTGATTGCGGCGACCTGCCTTGAATTCGACCATTCGTGACACTGGCGCTGGCGTCGAACTCGATGTCCGTGTGATTCCTCGCGCCAGGAAAACCGCCGCGGCCGGCATCCGCGACGCCACCCTCGTCATCCGACTGGCGGCGCCGCCCGTTGAAGGCGCCGCCAACACCGCCCTCGTCACATTTCTCTCAGAAGCGCTTGGCGTGCCGCGCCGCGCCGTGGTCGTTCTCTCCGGGGAGCGGAGCCGTCACAAGCGCGTCGCGGTCGCCGGCGTCACCGCGGCGCTCGTGCGGGAGCGACTGCTTCTCTGAAATTGTGGCGTCCGCTGCTGCCTTACGGAAGCGTCGATGTCGGTATGTCCAGATGAACAGTGAACGGGAACGTATACGCGTACCTGGGGAAGATCTCAACAGTCTGCTCATACGATCCGTCGACGATCGTGCGAGTGTTTTCGCGCCGGATCTTCAGGCTGTCGCCAGAGAGCGGAATGTCGGACTGCGCCGCCAGATCCAAGATTCGCTTCCGGATCTCCGCGTCGGTCTTGGTGCCACGGTACTGTATCGTTCCACGAACCGAATCCTCGAACCTATAGAAGGTCAGGTAGACGGACCCGGCGCGCCAAGCCGCGTTCGCGAGAAGGACAACGATGACCAGCTTCAGGATGAACTTGATCATGCAGCCTCCATAATCTGCAATTCGCAATCCGCCATCAGCAATTCACCTACTCGCTCAGTGAATCACCCGCAGCAGGCGGCTCCATCGCGTCCGCGTGAAGCTGTCGTCATCGTACGACCAATAGATGAGCAGCGCTTTGCCCTTGATGTACTCGCGCGGCAGGAACCCCCAGTAGCGGCTGTCCTGTGAGTTGTCGCGGTTGTCGCCCATGACAAAGTACTGGTTGGGCGGAACGGTTACCGGGCCGTACCGTTCCCTCAAGTCTGATGAGATCACTTCGTGAAATCCCGACGCATCGCCCGGCCCCTCGAGGAAGTGGACATAGGGCTCGTCGAGCACGCTGCCGTCGATCGAGACCTTCTTTTCCCGGAGCTCGACCGTCTCGCCCGGCAGGCCGATCACGCGTTTGATGAAATCGCGCTCGGGCTCCTCCGGGTACTTGAAGACGACGATATCGCCCCGATTGATGGTGCCGATCGGCAGCAGCGCCCGCTCGACGCCAGACGCTGACGGGCCGAAGACGAACTTGTTCACCAGTAGATGATCGCCGATGAGCAGATTGTTCTCCATCGAGCCGGTCGGAATCTTGAACGCCTGGACGACAAACGTACGGATGAAGAGCGCCAGAATCACCGCAATCACGATCGATTCGAAGTATTCGCGGACGACGGACTTCTTGAACGGCTCGGGCATGGTGCGTGCGGCTACTCCTCTGTCCCCATTTTCAGCACGGCCAGGAAGGCCTCTTGCGGGATCTCGACGCGGCCGACCCGCTTCATCCGCTTCTTGCCTTCCTTTTGCTTCTCGAGCAGCTTCCGCTTCCGTGTGATGTCGCCGCCGTAACACTTCGCGAGCACGTTCTTCCGGAGTGCCGAGACCGTCTCACGCGCGATGACCCGGCTGCCGATCGCGGCCTGAATCGCCACCTCGAACATCTGCCGCGGGATGAGCTCGCGCATCTTCGCCGCCAGCGCCCGCCCGCGCTCGTACGCCGTGTCGCGATGCACGATGATCGAGAGCGCATCGACCGGTTCGCCGTTCACGAGAATATCGAGCTTCACGAGCGGCGACGGCCAGTACCCCGTCACATGATAGTCGAGCGATGCGTACCCGCGCGACAGCGTCTTCAGCCTGTCGTAGAAATCCAGCACGACCTCGTTGAACGGCAGCTCGTACGTGATGAGTACCCGGTCCGACGCCACGTACTCCAGCGACTTCTGCACGCCCCGCTTGTCCTGACACAACTGCAGGATCCCGCCCACGTGCTCGGCCGGCGTCAGAATCATCGCGGTAATCACGGGTTCCTCAATCTTGCCGATCCGGCCGGCCTCAGGGAGCTTCGCCGGGCTGTCGATCTCCTCCACACGCCCGTCGGTGGTCGTCACCCGGTACAACACGCCTGGCGCCGTGGTCACCAGGTCCATGTTGAACTCGCGCTCGAGCCGTTCTTGCACGATATCCATGTGGAGCAGGCCGAGAAAGCCACAGCGAAAGCCGAAGCCAAGCGCGGCGGAGGTCTCCGGCTCGTAGAAAAACGACGCATCGTTCAGGCGCAGCTTCTCGAGCGCGTCCCGCAGCTCGGGATACTCATGACCTTCTACGGGGTAGAGGCCCGCAAACACCATCGGCTTGAGCTCTTTGAAGCCGGGGAATGGCGCGGCAGCCGGACGCGCGGTCTCGGTGATCGTGTCGCCGATCTTCGCGTCGCTGATCTTCTTGATGTTGGCGACGAGGAACCCGACCTCGCCGACGCCCAACTCCGTGGCCGGGACCGCCTTCGGCGTGAAGTAGCCAACCTGTTCGGCGTCGTAGTCCTGGCCCTCGGCCATCAGGCGGATGCGCATGCCCGGACGAAGGACCCCGTCAATCACGCGGACAACGATGACGACGCCGCGGTAGGGGTCGTACCAGGAATCAAAGATCAAGGCCTTGAGCGGCGCTTCAGGATCGCCGGCTGGCGGCGGCAGCCGGTGCACGATCGCCTCGAGGATCTCCGGCACGCCCGTGCCCTGCTTGGCGCTCGCCAAAATGGCCCCCGCTCCGTCCAGCCCGATGATCTCCTCGATTTGACGCCGCGCCTCCTCGGGCTGGGCGCCAGGAAGATCGATCTTGTTGATGACAGGAATAATCTCGAGATTGTCGTTGACGGCGAGATAGGCGTTGGCGAGCGTCTGCGCCTCGACTCCCTGGGACGCGTCGACCAGCAGCAGCGCGCCTTCGCACGCGGCCAGCGAACGCGTGACCTCGTACGAGAAATCCACGTGCCCGGGCGTGTCGATCAGATTGAGGACGTACGGCTGGCCCTCCGTCGATGTGTAGTTGAGCCGGACCGGATGCGCCTTGATCGTGATGCCGCGCTCGCGCTCGAGGTCCATGCTGTCGAGGACTTGCGCTTCCATCTCGCGCGCCTGGAGCGCGCCGGTCAGCTCGAGGAAGCGGTCAGCCAGCGTCGACTTCCCGTGGTCGATGTGCGCGATGACCGAGAAATTACGAATACGTTGTGGGTCCACTACCGGATGACTTCGATTCTGATCGCAAGACGCAGCGATCGCCATGCCCGATCGGTCGTGAAGACCGGCAGACGGTGCAGGCGGCCAAGCGCGAGGCAGGCTCGATCGGCGAGTGAAAGACCGAGCGACTTGGTCCGCGTTCTCAAGCGCGCCGTCTCGACCGCTTGATCTTCATCGTACGGCCAGATCGTCAGCGTGCCGATCGCCTCGACTTGGGCCTTGAGGCGGCGCACCCCGACGTCGACCGAATCCCCGCGCTCCACCATCCCCGACAGCGTCTCAGCCCAGTTGACCGTGCTGATCAACGCGCCGCGCCGGAGCACGGGCTCCACGCGATCCGCGCCGATCTCGTCGTACACGAGGGCCAAGAGCGCCGACGCGTCGAGCACGCCGCCCTGCCCGCCGCCGTTCATTTCCCGGCCTTCCGCAAGCGCGCGTCCCACTCCCGAAATTTCCGATCCTCCATCCGCGCTTCGCGCCGGCGCTCGGCAATCAGCTGGTCGCTGGCCAGCCGGCCCGGTCTCGCCAGATGCTTGAACATGCCGCGCAGGCGGCCGATCGCCACCTCGCGCGTCTGGAGTACCAGACTTCCGTCCTCCTCAAGGGTGAGCGAGACGCGGTCGCCGTCCCGGATCTTGAGCGTGTCCCGCACCTCGACCGGCAGCACGAACCGGCCGCGATCGGTCACGGTCACGTGGTAGACGACCGGCGACTGCCTCGACTGACTCGCCGCCGGCTTGTACGCGACCGCCGCTTCGCTCGCACGGCTCGGCCGCCGCCGCTTGATCTTGTACGCCACCATGATTCCCGCATCCTACCATCGTCTTGGCCAGGTGGGCAATATCAGTGTGACTTCCCACACGAGTCGCCTATTTCCCACTAACGTCGTGCTTGCGGGTAAACGGAGAATCTTTGGCGAGGTTACCGTGCTTCGACAGGTCGATACGTCTGCGGGTACTCGGGACCGATGTACTCGGCGCGCGGGCGAATCAGCCGGTTGTTCGCGTACTGCTCCAGCACGTGCGCGGTCCATCCCGAAACGCGGCTTACCGCGAATATCGGCGTGAAGAGATCGGTCTTGATGCCGAGTGAGTGGTAGGTCGACGCCGAGTAGAAGTCGACGTTCGGATTGAGCTTCTTTTCGGCCTTGACCACGGCCTCGATGCGCTCGGACATCTCGTACCAGATCGGCTCGCCGGCACGCTGGCCCAG
>MELA01000067.1:77282-97786 GCA_001767495.1 Acidobacteria bacterium RIFCSPLOWO2_12_FULL_65_11
CGGGGATCCTCGGTGTGGTAGACGCGATGGCCGAACCCCGGAATCTTCTCTTTCTTGGCGAGCTTGGCGCGCACCACCGCTTCCGCTCTGTCCACCGGGCCCTGCGGGCCGATCTCGAGAAGCATCCGCATGACGTCGGCGTTCGCGCCACCGTGGAGCGGTCCCTTGAGCGCGCCGATGGCTGCCACCACCGTCGAATGAATATCGGACAGCGTCGCCGCCGTCACGCGCGCGGCGAATGTCGAGGCGTTCAGCTCGTGGTCCGCGTGGAGCACCAGCGCCACGTCGAAGGCGCGCGTCGCCAGGCCGCTCGGCCGCTCGCCCGTGAGCATGTACAGAAAGTTCGCCGCGTGGCCGAGCACGGGATCCGGCTGGATGTGACCGCCGCCGCCATTCATCCGTCCCATCGTCGCCACGATCGAGGCGAGCTGCGCCGTGAGGCGCACGGCTTTGCGGTAGTTAGCCTGCGGGCTGCTGTCCGCGACCTCGGGATCGTAATGCCCAAGCGCCGAGGTCACCGTGCGCAGCGTGTCCATCCCGTTACTGGCCGGGAGCGCGTGCATCAGGCGCAAAATCGCCTCGGGCAACGGACGCGCGGCCGCGAGCTCAGACTGCAGATCGCCCAGCTCGGCGCGCGTCGGCAGCCGGCGATGCCACAAGAGGTAACAGACCTCCTCGAACGTGGCGTACCGGGCCAGGTCGTGAATGTCGTAACCGCAGTACGCCAGCACGCCCCGATCACCATCGAGATAGCAGATCGCGGACGAGGTAGCGACGGTATCTTCAAGCCCCGCTTTCGGCTTCGCGATAGTCGTCATAGCAAATCAATCATACGATAGACGCCCACGCCAATAATTTATGATCCCTGGCGCCGGGGCTCCAGCCCAGCCGCGACAACATCGGAATCGCCGGCATATTGCTGGACGATCGAGAGGATCCCGGTGTAGAGGAACCCGATCTGGAAGAGGACCAGGAACGGCACGGTGCCGTAGATCTGGTTGGCCAACGCGTAGAAGACCGTCCACGTGAAGTACAAACCGAGCGCCAGCTCGATGAGCGGCTGAACGGCGACTGACTGCCGATACTTCTTGCCGACCCATTCGTCCGCAGCGCCCTCGATGCGGTACTTCGGTGTCCGCATGAACTCGCTCGGGCGGTTGAAGAGCGCCTCGAACACCGCCCGGCTGTTGTTGATCGATAACCCGATGCCAATCGACATCAGGAACGGCAGATACTTGATGCGCGCGCGCCAGTCGCGATGGATCTCGCGCTGGCAGATCATGTAGAAGTTGCACACCGAGAACGTGGCCGCAAAGAACAGCGGCACGTCGATGAGCATCATCTCGTACCAACCCATGTTGTACCGGATGACCATCGACGGGAACATCAGGACCGAGAGCACGCACATCAGAATGTAGTTAAAGTTGGCCGTGAGGTGGAAGAACGCCTCGACCTTGACGGCGAGCGGCAGCTTCGCGGCGAGGATGCGCGGAAGGAGCTTGCGGCACGTCTGGATGGAACCCTTGGCCCAGCGGTGCTGCTGCGACTTGAACGCGTTCATCTCCACCGGCACTTCGGCTGGAGCAATCACGTCCGACAGGAAGACGAATCGCCACCCGATGAGCTGCGCGCGATAACTGAGGTCGAGATCTTCGGTGAGCGTGTCGTGCTGCCAGCCGCCCGCCTCGTCGATCGCCGCGCGACGCCAGACCCCAGCCGTACCGTTGAAGTTGAAGAACAGTCCGCTGCGGTTGCGGCCGCCGTGCTCGAGCACGAAGTGGCCGTCGAGCAGGATCGACTGAATCTTGGTGAGCAGCGAATAATCCTGATTGATGTGCCCCCACCGCGCCTGCACCATCCCGACCCCTGGATCGCCAAAATGGGGCATGAGCCGCGTGAGAAAATCGCGCGGCGGGATGAAGTCGGCGTCGAAGATGGCGACAAACTCGCCGCGCGCGGTCCGAAGGCCCGCCTCGAGCGCGCCGGCTTTGTACCCGTGCCGATCGGCCCGATGCTGGTACTTGATGTCCACGCCCTCGGCCGCCAAGCGCCGTGCCGCGAGTTCGGCAATGCCCCGCGTCTCGTCGGTCGAGTCGTCCAGGACCTGGATCTCCAGACGATCCCGCGGGTACTCGATGCGGCAGACGGCCTCGATCAGACGGTCGGCCACGTACATTTCGTTGTAGAGCGGCAGCTGGATCGTCACGATCGGCGTGGGATCGAGCGGCGGTCCGGCGATCGGCTCCCGGTCGCGGTTCCTCATGTAGAGGTACACGAGGTAATAGCGGTGCCAGCCGTAAACCGCAAGAATAATGAGGACGAAGAAGTAGGCGGCTAGGGTGAGGGTTTCAGCGGGCGTCATCTCATGCGCAATCACGTAATATTACTGGCGGTTCTCGCGTGACGTCAAACAAACAGCTCCTGGATTTGCTCGAGCAGCTGGCACGAGGCGAGGTCGATGCGGCCGCGGCCCACAGCCAGATACTCGATGCCCTCCGGGCCCAGCCATACGCGGATCTCGGCTTCGCTCGTGTCGATCACCATCGCTCCGTGCGTCAGGGCTTCCCCGAGGTCGTCCTCGGCCTGGGCAAGACGCCCGACCAGGTTGCCGCCATCGCCGGCGAGATTGTTGGGCGCGGCTCGACGCTGCTCGTCACGCGCGCCGGCGAAGAGGCATTCGCCGCGGTGCGCAAACGGGTCCCCGGCGCCACCTACTACCCTGATGCGGCGATCATCGCGTTTCCGCAGCACGACGTCACGCCCGGTCGCGGCACGATTGTGGTCGCCGCCGCCGGGACGGCCGACCTTCCGGTTGCGGAAGAGGCGGCGCGAACTGCAGAGCTGATGGGCAACGACGTGGCCCGCGTGTACGACGTCGGCGTCGCGGGCCTTCATCGTCTGCTCGGCGAGCGCGCCCGCTTGGCGTCGGCGCGCGTCGTCATCGTCGTCGCCGGCATGGAGGGCGCGCTCCCGAGCGTGGTCGCGGGCCTGGTCGCGGTGCCGGTCATCGGGGTGCCGACAAGCGTCGGGTACGGTGCGAGCTTCGGAGGGCTGGCGGCGCTGCTCGGCATGCTCAACAGCTGCTCGGCCGGCGTGTCGGTTGTGAACATCGACAACGGGTTCGGCGCGGCCAATATCGCCTCACTCATCAATCACTTATAGGGATTTTGGATTCGGGGTTTGAGATTCGCCTCAGTCAGAGATCGAATCCCAAATCCCCAATCGCGAATCCCGATTCGTGGGCTAGTATTAGAGGTTCCCGCCTCCCCGGCGCGGCCGTCTTCTGAAACCTGATTCACGTGATGCAGCCAGGCGTCCTCCGGGCCCTCGAATTCGATAAGATCGTCGAGGCCGTCAAGAGTCTTGCCGTGACGCCCATGGGCGCCTAGCGTCTGGCGCGGCTTCGGCCCTCGGTCGATCCGCAGGAGGTCGCCGACCTGCTCGCGCACACCACCGAGACAACGCGGTTCCTGACGAAGCACGCGGGGTTCCCGCTCGGCGCATCGGCCGAACTGCCGCAGATTCTGAGCGCGCTCGCCATCGAGGGCTCGGCGCTCGACCCGCACCAGCTGCTCTCGCTCGCCTCCTTCCTTGACTCGGTCGACGACACCCGAGCGGCGATTCGCCGGGCGCCCGGATCGTTTCCGCGGCTCGACGCGGCGAGCGGGGCCGCGGCCTCCTTCAGGGGCGAGACGTCGGAGACACGGGACAAGATCGACGCCTCCGGCGAAGTCGTCGATCATGCCAGCCCGGAGCTGAAGCTCATTCGCGAGCGACTGCGCAAGCAGCGCGCGCGACTGCGCAGCACGCTCGAGTCGTACCTGCGCGGCAAGGAGACGGCGAAGTACCTCCAGGACCAGGTCGTCACCGAGCGCAACGGCCGGTACGTCCTGCTCGTCAGGGCCGAGCATCGTAGCGCCATTCCCGGCATCGTGCACGGCGCGTCGACGAGCGGCGCGAGCCTGTTTCTCGAGCCCCTCAGCACGGTCGAGATCAACAACGATATCGTCGCGATCGAGGAGCAGGAGCGTGAGGAGGTCCGCCGCATCCTGCTGGCGCTGACGGACAAGTTTCGCGGCCGCGCGGCCGATCTTGCGCGCACGATCGACACAGCCGCTTACTTGGACGTCTTGCAGGCGCGAGCGCGGTACTCGGATGCGATCGACGGATCCGAGCCGGCGCTCTCGGGCGACGGCGCGCTTGAACTGCAGGCCGCGCGCCATCCGCTCCTCAAGCACGCCGTGCCGGTCACGATCAAAGTGATTCCACCCTCCACCGTGCTGCTGATCACCGGGCCGAACACCGGCGGGAAGACCGTCGCGCTGAAGACGGCGGGGTTGCTCGCGCTCATGGCGCAGGCCGGCCTGCGCATTCCGGCCGCCGGCGGATCGCGGGTGCCGGTCTTCCGCTCGGTCTTCGCCGACATCGGCGACGAGCAGTCGATCGAGGCGAGCTTGAGCACCTTCTCCGGGCACATCGCCAACATTGCGGCGATGGACGCCGGACTCGAGACACCGGCGCTCGTCCTGCTCGACGAGGTCGGCTCGGGCACCGATCCGATCGAAGGCGGCGCGCTCGGCGTGGCCATCGTCGATCATTTCCGCCGCCGCGGCGCGACCGTCGTGGCGACGAGCCATTACGAGGCGCTGAAGACCTATGCGTCCACGTCCGACGGAGTGACGAGCGCGGCATTCGGCTTCGACACCGAGACCTTCGCGCCGACCTATCGTCTCATCTACGGATCACCAGGCCGGAGCCTGGCGCTCGAGATCGCCGGACGACTCGGGCTGAACCAGACCATCGTCTCCGCGGCGCGGGCCAACATCAGCGCGCGGGAGGCGCAGATCGCCGAGCATCTGGCCAAGATCGACCACGACCTGCGCGCACTCGAGCACGAGCAGCGGCTGGTCGCACGCGAGCGCGAGACGCTCGAGGCCACCGGTGCCCGCATGCGGCAGCGTGAAGAGGCCCTCGGGGCGCGCGAGCAGAACTTCCGCCGGCGGCTGAACGAAGATCTCGACACCCAAGTGCGTCAGGCGCGACGCGAGATTGATCAGGTGATTGGCGCTCTGAAGGCCAAGACCCAGGCCATCGCCGCCACCGCCGGACGGCAGGCCGTCACCACCGGGGAGACGGGGGCCGCGCGTGGCGACGCGCGGGCGGCCGTCGATCAGGTGGTGAGACGACGCCTCGAGCCCGAGGGCGATCGCCAGGCGACCCACCCACCCAATCTCCGCGCGCCGGAGGTCGGCGATCGTGTGATGGTCGGCGGCCTCGGCCTCGAAGCGGTCGTCACGAGCATTCACAACGGCACCGCCGACCTCGACGTCCGCGGCAAGCGGATGCGCGCGAGCGTGCGGGACCTCCACACGGTTGGTGTGGCGGCGCCGGTGCCCTCGCGGATCAAGGTCAGTGTCGAGCTGCAGCCGCACGACAATGCGTCAGCCGATCTCAACGTCATCGGCTGCACGGTCGACGAAGCGATCGCGCGTGCAGAACGATTCCTCGACCAGTCGCTGCTGGCCGATCAACGGGTCGTCCGATTTATTCACGGCTACGGCACCGGGCAGCTGAAGCGGGCCTTGACCGGGTTCCTGCAGCAGCACCCCCTCGTCGCGCGCTTCGCGACCGCACCGCCCGAGCAGGGCGGCGGTGGCGTCACGGTGGCGGAGTTGAAGGATTGATGGGGCTGTTTCCTCAACAGTTCATCGACGATCTTCGCCTGCAGGCCAACATCGTCCAGGTCGTGCAGGAGTACGTGCCGCTCAAGCGCGCCGGCACGACCTACAAGGGGCTCTGCCCGTTTCACGCGGAGAAGACGCCCTCGTTTCATGTCAATCCCGACAAAGGATTCTTTCACTGCTTCGGGTGCAACACGGGCGGCGACGTGTTCAAGTTCCTCGAGCTGCACGAAAAGATAGGCTTT
Source organism: Acidobacteria bacterium RIFCSPLOWO2_12_FULL_65_11 (assembly GCA_001767495.1). GTDB lineage: Bacteria > Acidobacteriota > Vicinamibacteria > Vicinamibacterales > CAVVIG01 > 2-12-FULL-65-11. The sequence goes on from MELA01000067.1 coordinate 83,209, forward strand.
CAGGATGCCGTCCGGCTGCTCGCGCAGAAATTCGGCATGGCGCTGCCGGAGATGTCCGACGCCAGCTCGGACGACGCCCGCCTGGACTCAGCCCTGCGTGAAGCGATCTTGAAGGTGCACGAAGTCGCAGCCGCGTACTTCCGAGAGCAGCTGGCGAGCCCGCCGGGCGCGCGCGCCCGGCAGCAGCTGTCCGAGCGCGGCATCAGCCAAGCCACGATCGATCAACTTGGCCTTGGCTTCGCGGTGTCGGCCCGCGAAGGACTCAGGAGCCGGCTGCTGCAACAGGGCTTCGCCGAACCGCTGCTTCTCCAGAGCGGCCTCCTCGTCCGGCGCGAGAGCGGCGAGGTCGTCGATCGCTTTCGGAACCGACTGATGATCCCGATCTCCCGCGACACCGGTTCGGTCATCGCGTTTGGCGGCCGATCGATGGACGCCGATCAGGTGCCCAAGTATTTGAACTCGCCGGAAACGCCGATCTACTCGAAAGGGCGAACGCTCTACGGATTGAACCTGACCAAGGCTCAAATCCGGAAGGTCGGCTTTGCCGTGCTCGTCGAGGGCTACTTCGATGTCGCGCAGCTCTTCCAGTCGCAGGCGGCGCCGGCGGTTGCCTCGTGCGGGACGGCGCTCACCTCGCAGCAGGCGCAGCTGCTCAGGCGCTTCACCTCGAAGGTCGTCCTGAGCTTCGACCCCGATGCCGCGGGTCAGGGCGCGGCGGCCCGGTCGTGCGAGCTGCTCGTGGCCGAAGGATTCGACGTCAACGTGGTCGTACTGGATCGAGGCCTGGATCCCGATACGTTCATTCGAACGCACGGCGCCGACCAGTACCGCGCCAGGTTGCGCGGCTCGCGGCCGTACCTGGAGTATCTGCTCGACCAGGCCGCCTCGGGCCTCGACTTGGGGCATGACGACAACCGGCGCGACTTCCTGATCAAGATGCTGGGAGTGGCCGCGCGGATTCCCGACATGGCCGCGCGCGACCAGTTTGCGGACCGCATCGCCCACAAGGCCCGCATTACCGAAGAGGTCGTCCGGGCCGAAATTCGTAAGGCCGCAGTCAGCCGAAAGACGACGCTCACGAGCCGCGAACTGCCGGCATTCGGAGAGCTCAAACATGCCGAAAAGGGGCTGATTTGGGGGCTGATTCACGACACGGGCGAAGCCCGCGCGGCGCTGGCGGCGCTCGAAGACGACGACCTCGACAGCCTGAGCGGGCGCGACATTTTCCGGGTGGCTCGAAGCCTGCACGCCGAACCCCCGGATCGCTTACCATCGGCGCTGATTCAGCGTCTAAGTACCGTGAACGCCCAGCTTGTCACGAGCATCGCCGCCGGCCGAACCTCCCCGGCCCCCTCGGCCGACTGCGCGCGGGCGCTCAGGCGGCTCAGATGGGAACGGGAGCGGGCCGACATCCAGCGTGAAATCGACCGGCTTCAGCAGCTTGGCGCAACCGAGAACGGACACGAGATTGATACCTTATGGCAGCGGAAAATAGACCTGCTCCATCGCATCGAGGAACTGACGTAGGAGGACATCACTTGTCGATCGAAGAAAAATACGACGAGGTCAGGCAGCTCATCAACATCGGCAAGGAAAAGGGCTACCTGCTGTACGACGAAGTCAACGAGCTGCTGCCGTCGGAGATCACGTCTTCCGACGAGCTCGACGACTTGTTCAATACATTCGGCAGCGCCGGCATCGAGGTCATCGATTCCGACCAGAAGTACCTGCGCGACGAGAAGGTCATCGATCGTACGGGCGAGGGCGCCGAAGAGCTGGAGCTCGACCTGACGCCCGGCGCGCTCGACAAGACCAACGATCCGGTGCGGATGTATCTGCGCGAGATGGGCACCGTGCCGCTCCTCACGCGCGAGGGCGAGGTCGAGATCGCCCGCCGCATCGAGCGCGGCAAACTGGCCGTCATCAAATCGATTTCCCGTACGCCGCTCGTGGCCAAGCGCGTCATCGCGCTGGGCGATCAGCTGCACGTCGGCGAACGCACCATCCGCGAGCTCGTCATCTTCAACGACGAAGAGATCACCGACGAGCGGATCGAGGAGCGGCGCCGCCAGGTGCAGAAGCAGATCGAGGCGGTGCGCAAGGCGCGCGGGGCGTCGGAGAAGCTCGACGAAAAGCTCGCGGCGACGCCGAAGGGCGCGACCACGAGAGACCGGCGCAAGTATCGCCGCGCCCGATGGGCCGCCATGCGCGCGCGCATCGAGCTGTCGCAGTCGATCCGCCGGATCGAGTTCACCGAGTCGGTCAAGCGCCGGCTCATCGACGACATGAAGGAGGCCGTCGAGGGCGTCAAGACCGTGCAGCGCGAGATCGAGGGGCTCGGGCGCCAGCTCAATCCGAAGAACCGGAAGCAGAAGCTCAAGGAAGAGGACCGCAAGGAGATTCTGCGGAACGTCAAGGAGGTGAAGGCGAGGCTCAAGACGCTGACCGATTCTCTCGAGCAGTCGCCCGAGGAGCTGAAGCAGACGCTCGACACGATCATCCGCGGCGAGTATCAGGCCGAGCAGGCCAAGAAGGAGCTCGTCGAGGCGAACCTCCGTCTGGTCGTGTCCATCGCGAAGAAGTACACGAACCGCGGCCTGCAGTTCCTCGACCTGATCCAGGAAGGCAACATCGGCTTGATGAAGGCGGTCGACAAGTTCGAGTACCGCCGCGGCTATAAGTTCTCGACCTACGCGACGTGGTGGATCCGCCAGGCCATCACCCGCGCGATCGCGGACCAGGCGCGCACCATCCGCATCCCGGTCCACATGATCGAGACCATCAACAAGCTGATTCGCACCTCGCGCGCGCTCGTCCAGGAGCTCGGCCGCGAGCCAACGTCGGAAGAGATTGCCAAGCGGATGGACATCCCGGTCTCCAAGGTGCGCAAGGTCCTCAAGATTGCGCAGGAGCCGATTTCACTCGAGACGCCGATCGGCGAGGAGGAAGATTCGCATCTGGGCGACTTCATCGAGGATCGTCAGGTCGTGTCGCCGGCCGAGGCCGTCATCAACCTCAACTTGAAGGAGCAGACCGAGTCGGTCCTCAAGACGCTGACGCCGCGCGAGGAGAAGGTGATCAAGATGCGGTTCGGCGTCGGCGACGGCAGCGAGCACACGCTCGAGGAGGTGGGACAGAGCTTCGCCGTCACCCGCGAGCGCATCCGCCAGATCGAGGCCAAGGCACTCAGAAAGCTACGACACCCGTCACGGAGTCGCAAGCTTCGCGCGTTTCTCGAAGGACGGACAACGTAGTCGGCAGCCAGCAGTCGGCGGTTAGTGGCGCGGGCGGTCTTCGACTGCTGCCTGCCGACTGCTGCCTGCCGACTGGTGACTGCCGACTGGAGCTTGTAGACTGTTGTGGGCCCATAGCTCAACGGTCAGAGCCGCCGGCTCATAACCGGCCCGTTCCAGGTTCGAATCCTGGTGGGCCCACTTTTGAATCATGCATTGTGAATTGCTGATTGATGATTGCGGATTGCAGATTGACAGGCAGCCCCGCGAGGGTGGGGCTCCGCGCAAATATGAATAGCGATCTCGATCGCCTGATTGAGTTGCAGCGGCTCGATTCGGCCGCCCACAGCGCCGAGCGTCGTCTGGCCGAGGAACCCGAGCGTCAGAAGGCGTTCGAGGCGCGGATCGAGGCGGTGCGGCAGCGCGTCGCCGCCGCCAAGGAACGCCTCGCCGACAACCAGAACGCCCGCCGAACCGTTGAAAAAGACGTGGCGGTCCACCAGGGTCGCCTGTCCAAGTTCCGCGACCAGCTCATGGCGGTGAAAACCAACCAGGAATACCAGGCGATGCAGAAGGAGATCGAGTTCGCGCAGGCCGAGGTCAAGGGCCTCGAGGACAAGATTCTCGAGTGGATGCTCGAAGCCGACGAGCTCACCTCGCTCGTCAAACGCTCGGAAGCCGAACTGGCCGCCGAGCAGAAGGCCGTTGATGCCGATCGCCGCACGATGGGCGCCGAGCTCTCCGACCTCAAGGCATTGGTCGAACGCCTGGCCGGCGAGCGCACGACGATCGTGGCGGCGCTCGACGCGCAGGCGCTCGCCGTCTTCGAGCTGGTCGCCCGGCGTCGCAACGGCGTCGCCGTCGCCGAGGCGCGCGACGGCATCTGCACGATCTGCCACGTCAGGCTGCGGCCGCAGGTCTTCAACAACGTCCGGCGTAACGATCAGCTTATTCAGTGCGACAGTTGCCAGCGCATTCTCTACTTCGTGCCGGCTGCCGTCCCCGCCACGTCAGACAAGGTGTCACAGCCCGCGCAATAAGCTCATCAGTCCATGCCAGACACTCTCGTCGCCTACATCGACGGCGGCGCGCGCGGCAATCCCGGACCCGCCGGCTATGGCGTGCGCATCGAGCGGCCCGACGGTACGCTTGTCGAGGAGTTCGGTGAGGCCATCGGCGTCGCCACCAACAACATCGCCGAGTATCGCGGGCTGCTCGCCGCGCTCGAATGGGCGCGAGCGCACGGCTGCGCCAACCTCCACGTGCGATCCGATTCCCTATTACTCGTCCAGCAGATGCTTGGTCGCTATAAAGTGAAGAACGCCGGTCTGCAGCCGCTGCACGCGAAGGCGCGTCTGTTGGCTCACGAGATCGGCCGCGTCAGCTTCGAGCACGTGCGCCGCGAGTCGAATGCCGACGCCGATCGGCTGGCCAATGCGGCTATGGATCAAGACTCGGGCGACGCGTCCGACGCCGATTCGTCACGGTGAAGTATTGGGGTGCTCCCCATTTGTCGGTCGATTCTTCGGAGGACCTATGACCCGGCGCGCATACATTCGATCTCACGGCGTTTCATGCGGGACAGGCTCGCCTGCGTTCGTGAGTGGGCCGGATCTGTCGTTACTGCAAGGTGCGCTGACCGTGACCGTTTTGAAACAGTAGCGAAAGATGACGGTTGTATAATCCGGCAACCGCAACGCCCCACATGGCCCTTACGCCCGGCGCTCGCCTCGGCTCCTACGAGATCGTCGCGCTCATCGGCGCGGGCGGGATGGGCGAGGTCTATCGAGCCCGGGACACGAAGCTCAACCGCGACGTGGCCCTCAAGGTCCTGCCCGAGGCGTTCACCCACGACGCCGAACGCCTCGCGCGGTTCAGGCGCGAAGCCCAGGTCCTCGCCTCGCTGAACCATCCCCACATCGCCGCGATCTACGGCCTTGAGCAAGCCGACGGCATCCATGCCATCGTGATGGAGCTCGTCGAAGGTCCCACGTTGGCTCAGCGCCTTTCGGACGTGGCATCCGGCTTAAAGCCTTCTGACGTGGTGTCCGGCTTCAGCCGGACCGGGGCTGGCCTCCCGGTCTCCGAAGCGTTGTCCATCGCGCGGCAAATCGCCGACGCGTGCCAGGCGGCGCACGAGAAGGGCATCGTCCATCGGGATCTGAAGCCGGCCAATATTGCGTTCACGGCCGACGACCAGGTGAAGGTGCTCGACTTCGGTCTCGCCAAGGCGCTCGAACCGAGCATGCCCACCGACGTCTCGAACTCACCGACGATGTCGCTGGCTGCGACGCGGGCCGGCGTCATTCTCGGCACGGCGGCGTACATGAGCCCCGAGCAGGCCAAGGGGCGTGCGGCGGACAAGCGGAGTGACGTGTGGGCGTTTGGCGTCGTGCTGTACGAGATGCTGGCGGGCAAGCGGGCGTTCGAGGGCGAAGACCTCAGCGACACGCTGGCCAACGTGTTGAAGGTCGAGCCGGCCTGGAGTGCGCTGCCGGCGAACCTGCCTTCGTCTATTCAGACCCTGCTCAAAGGGTGCCTCGAGAAGGATCGGCGCTCGCGAATCGCCGACGTTTCGACCGCGCTGTTTATCCTGAAGGACCTGGCGAGTCTCGCACCCAGTGGTTCTATCGCAGCGGCATCGACGACGATGGCGCCGGCCGCGGCGAAGGTCGGGGGGCGAGTACACCTCGCATGGCTGGGCGCAACGCTGGTGATCGCCGCCCTCGCCGGTTCCGCAGTCTTCTTCTTGACTCGCCCACGCCCCGAACCGGCCGCGGCGATTCGCTTTCAGGTGTCGCCCCAGGCTGGCGCTACGTTAACGGGGACCAGTTACTCCATGGCCCTTTCACCGGACGGTCGTCACGTGGCGCTTGCCGTGTTGAGGAGCGACGGCCAAAGCGTGCTCGCCGTTCGATCGTTCGATGCGTTGGAGTTGCGGATACTCGGGGGCACGGAAGGGGCAGGGGCGGCACCAAATGGGTACTTCTGGTCGCCCGACAGCCGGTTCATCGCCTTCTTTGCCCAGGGTAAGCTCAGGAAGATTGACGTGACCGGCGGACCGCCCCAAGTGCTCTGCGATGCCGCCAACGCAGCAGGCGGCACGTGGAACGGCGACGGCACTATCGTGTTTGCGCCGAGCTTGACGAGCGGTCTCTTCCGCGTGTCCGCGGCCGGTGGAACCCCCACGCCAGTGACGACGTTGGACGGGGTCAAGCAGGAGCGGTCGCACCGATGGCCGTGGTTTCTGCCAGACGGTCGCCACTTCTTGTATGTCGCGACGTCGCCGACCAAGATTTACGTCGGCTCGATCGACTCACCAGAGCGAAGCGAGCTGGTCGCATCGGACTCCAAGGCCCTCTATGCGAACGGACACCTGTTGTTCGTTCGGGAGGGCACGCTCCTCGCGCAGCCGTTCGACGCCACAAGCTTGAGAATCACGGGGGAGTCGTTTCCGGTCGCTGAGGAAGTCGTCCTCAACACCGTTACCGCGGCTGCTGCCATGTCGGCGTCGACAACTGGGGCCCTTGCCTATCGGACAGGCACCGCGAGCCAGCCGTCACAGCTCGTCTGGTTCGACCGCACCGGGAAGCAACTGGCGACAGTCGGCGATCGAGCCGACCAGATGAACGTCGCACTGTCACCGGATGGCAAGCGCGCGGCGGTCAGTGTGCTGGATCCTGCCAGAAACACTCGAGACATCGCGATCTACGATCTGGCGCGTGACGGCCTGCGAACGCGGTTCACGTTCGACCCGGCCGACGAGTTCAGCCTGATCTGGTCGCCCGACGGCAGCCGCCTCGTCTTCAACTCCAGTCGCAAGGGCCAACTGGATATTTACCAGAAGGCGTCGAGCGGCGTCGGCGCTGACGAGCTGTTGCTGGACGACCCGATGAACACCGTGTATCCGACAAGCTGGTCCGCTGATGGCCGGTACATCCTCTATAACAACGGCAACGCCAATTCCCCCACCGGCAACGATCTCTGGACGTTGCCGCTCGGTGGGGACAAGAAACCGCTGTCCATCGTGCAGACGCCATTCAATGAGACCGCCGGTCGATTCTCTCCCGACGGGCGGTGGGTCGTGTACCAATCGAACGAGTCTGGCGGAGGAACCGAAGTGTTCGTCGTGCCGTTTACTGCTCCGGGTCAGGCTTCTGGAGGGACGGCTGCGTCCGCAACGCCCGGTGGCAAGTGGCAAGTCTCCACCACCGGTGGGACGACTCCGCGATGGCGGCGAGACGGCAAGGAGATCTTCTACTTGTCCGCCGACAACAAGCTGATGGCCGCCGAGGTGAACGGCCAAGGATTGGCGTTCCAAGTGGGGGCCGTGCGGCCGTTGTTCGGGATCCGCCGCAGGCTCGCGGGATGGTTGGGCTACGGACAAGGCTACAACTACGACGTCTCCGCCGACGGCCAGCGCTTCCTCGTCAATACCGTGACCGAACAGGCCGCGCCCACGCCCATCACGGTCGTCGTCAACTGGACGGCGGGCCTGCGGAAGTAAGAAGTTAAAACTGAAAACTTAAAAGGACGCTGAGGTTCGCGCAGGCCTCCGGGCATCTTCGGTCTCATAGTCCTTTTTAGTTCTTACTTTTGACTTTTAATTTTCCGATTGACTCGTCGCGTCAGACGATGGCATCGTCGTCCGCGGAGGTCAGGAGAAAGTGATGGTTGGTTATGGGAACCAGAGTGCCAGCCGCTCTCGTGGAACGGCTTGGCGAACCGGCGTCGGCAGCGCTCGTCGAAATGCTGGATGAGAACACGAGCGCCTGTGCAGACCACGTCATGACGCAATCCGCCGAACGGTTCGAACGCCGGCTCGTCGAGGAAACGTCGAAGCTGCGTGTCGCGATGGCAGAGATGAAGGGCGACCTGCGTCAAGGGATGACCCAGCTCGGCAGCGACCTTCGAAGCGAAATGGCCACCGGCCGCTTCGAGTTGCTCAAGTGGGCCTTCGTGTTCTGGGTCGGCCAGCTCGTGAGCATCGTCGGGATCGTCGCGCTCTTGTTGCGCACGATCTGACAGTCCTTCTAACTTTTAAGTTTTGACTTTTACCTTTCTAATCGTCGCTGCCATTCGTCCGGCGGGTGCACCGTCACGCCGATACGAGCACAGCGCGCCAGGATGGCTCGCCGTACAGAGTTCAGCAACGAAGATCTGATCGCGTGGCACGCCGGCAGCCGCGAGGCCGTCGCGGACGGCCGCCCAGCAGTCGAAATACCAGTGCTCGGCGCGCGGAGTCGGCGGTAGACCGGGCAAGGACGGATTGGTGGCCGTCGGCTGCGGACGCGTATGAAACCATCGAGCAAGGTCGGCGCCGTGGAATCCAGCCGCCTCGAAGTGCCGACGCACGTCGGCACTCACTTCGTAGCAGCACGCGCCAATTGACGGCCCGGCAGCAACAGCGAGATCTGCCGGACGGCTGCCAAACTCACGTTCGAGCGCCTCGACGGTCACCCGCGGAACACCGGCAGCCAGACCACGCCAGCCAGCATGCGCCGCCGCCACCGAACCGGTACGCCGGTCGGCAATGAGCAGCGGCACACAGTCAGCGGCTTGGACCACCAGCGCCGCGACCGGATCGTTCGAAATAATGATGTCGGCCTGCGGTGGATCGGGCGGGATCCGATCGTCCTTCCGGCGCACGGCAACGTCGGCCCGGTGCACCTGTCGAACGCGGACCAGCCGGTCGGGCTCGATCCTCATCTGCTGCGCCAGATCGTCCCAGGCTTCAGTCCGATCGCCGGTCCGGCTCGCACCGAGCGGCCAGTGTCGCGTAGTGAACAGGTGCGGCGCGAGCTCCTCGAGCGCCCGGCAGACGAGAGCCGGACGGCCGCCTACTTGCACCCAGCGGAAGCTGCCGTTAGGCTGAGGCAGCGTATCTGGCTTCGCCATCGCTCGTTCTTCGACGTTGCTCAGGACGACCCTGAGCCTGCCGAAGGGTCGCGGCGCCGGCTTGAAGGGCTGCCTGCTTGTCGAACATCATCGGCCTCGGACTGGACGTCACCGACATCCCTCGCATTGCTGACGCCATCGCGCGTTACGGCGATCGGTTCCTGCACCGCGTCTTCACCGACGGTGAAGTGGCTTACTGCAGGCGCCATCGCGTGCCGGAGATTCGTTTTGCGGCGCGCTTCGCCGCCAAAGAAGCCGCGATGAAAGCACTCGGCACGGGATTCTCGCGCGGCGTGTTCTGGCACGACATCGAGGTCGTCCGGCACGGGGGCCCGCCGCAACTGCAGTTTCATGGCGGCGCCGCCCGGCGCTTTGCCTCGATTGGCGGCACTTCGTCGCTTCTGACCATCACGCATTCCGATACCATCGCGCTCGCCGAAGTGCTGATCCTCGGCCGCTGACGTAACCAAGGTTGGCGGTTTCGGTCGCACGGTCCAGCCGTCGTGCGGCCTCCACGCAGCCCTCTTCCCTAACACGCCCGTTCTCAGTCGCTTCTGTCCACGCGCCCGGCGCCGCGATGCTGGCATCGGGCTTGATGTGCCATCCATCGCCTGCCGTCATCAGCCGCCCAAGGGCGGGCGGTTAACGAGCACGTCGCGCACAGTAACGCGCGCGACCAACGCGCAAGCGAAAAGGAGCATCACCGTGACGATCAAGATTACGCCAAACGACAAAGGCAACCCGCCCGGAAAACTCGCTGACGCCGAGCTGCACTTCGCCGAGGGGCCGCTCGACGGCCTCAAGCTGATCGGGTTCGGCATCTGGGAGCGCCGCTCCGGCTCGGGCCGCAACGTCACGTTTCCGGCGCGGCAGTACAACGTCAACGGCGAGCGGCGGAGCTTCGCGCTGCTGCGGCCGGTCGTGGACGTGACGGCGCAGAACAAGCTGCGCGAGATGATTCTCGAGGCATTTCAGGAGTACGAGGCGCAGGCCGCCATCGCGTCGTAAGGAGCGCTCCGTACGTCGGATCGTACGTAGTGTCCGGCTTCAGCCGGACCTATTGAAGGACGGGCAGCAGCCGCGCGTTTTCCTGGGCTCGTTTGGGCGGCAGTGTCCATTCTTCGCGAAGGGCCTTCTCGTATTCGTTCTTGAAGAACGACCGCTTCATGCCGCCGTCGATGATGTCCCACGGCAGCACGGCGTCGTGGCTCCGGTCGCGGAAGACGTAGAAGTCGGCGTCGACGCCGGCCTCCGTCACAGCGGCGCGCCAGTTGCCGCCGTTACGCTCGACTGCTTCGATGGCTGAAGCCACGCGGCGATCGCCGAGCGAGAGCAGCGCCTGGTAGAAGGAGTGTCGCTCGGACTTGATGTTGAAGTAGACGTTGTCGATGCCGGCCACGAGCGAACGCAGGCGCTTGATCTTCGCGTCGACGAGCGCGGCATCGTTCATCGGTAACCACTGATAGGCGGTTCCCGGCTTTGGGATCATCGGGTTCACGCTGGCAACGATGCGCCCGATCTGTCCGCGTGGGCGCGCGTATTTCAGCATCCGCTCGTGGATCTGCAGCGTCAGATCGCGAATCGCGACGAGGTCTTCGTCTGTCTCGGTTGGGAGGCCGATCATGTAGTAGAGCTTCAAGTTCTCGATGCCGCTCGCGAAGATGAGATCGGCGCGGTCCAGGATCTCCTCGTTCGTCACGGTCTTGTTCACGACGCGGCGCAGTCGGTCCGAGCCGGTCTCGGGCGCGATGGTGATCGTCCGCTCGCCGCTCTGGCGCAACAGGCGCACGAGCGGCTCGGTCAGATCGTCCAGGCGCAGCGAGGCCGGACTGATCGAATAGCCCAGCCCGGCCAGGCTGGCGAGGATGTGCTCGATGTCGGGATGGTCGCAGAGCGCAATCGAGACCAGCCCGACGCGACTGGCGTGAGCTCTCGCCGTCGTGGCGAGCTCGAGGATGCGCTCGGTCGGAAACGCGCGGACCGGCAGGTAGTTGTAGCCGGCCCAACAGAACCGGCACAGGTTCGCGCACCCGCGCACCACTTCGATGAGGAAGCGCGAGCCGAACTCGGTGTCGGGCGTGAAGATGCTCGTCGCCGGCGGATCGACCGCCTCCGTAGTGGTGAGGGCGGCCTTGCGGACAGGGACGGGGGCCTCGCTCGACGGTAGGGCCAGATACCCGGAAAGCGATCCGTCGGCCGCGTACTGCGGCTCGTAGAGCGAGGGCACATAGAAACCCCGCTCGGCGGCGAGCAGGCGCAGCAGGTCCGCGCGGCTGGTCGCGGCAGCAAACGCGCGGCGAAGCGCTGGGACGAGCGCCTCGCCCTCGCCCGCGGCGACCACGTCGGCAAACGGCGCCAGCGGCTCGGGGTTGACGAACGTCACGGCGCCGCCGATGACGACCAGCGGATGGCGCGGCGTTCGCTCCGCCGCGCGGCGCGGGATGCCGGCCAGGCGCAGAAGCGTGAGCACGTTCGCGTAGTCCCACTCGAACGACACCGAGAACGCGACCACGTCGAAGTCACCGACCGGCGTCTGCGACTCGAGCGTCACGAGCGGCGCCCTGGTCGCGATGAGCTCGGCGAGTTCCTGCTTCGGCGGCAGGAAAAACCGTTCGCACACCACGTCGTGCTCGGCGTTGAGCAGACGGTAAACCGTCTGGAACCCGAGGTTCGACATTCCGACCCAGTACGTGTTGGGGAACGCCAGCGCCACGCGCAGACGGTCGCCGTGTGGCTTGACCGAGTAGCCGACTTCTTTCGCGAGGGTTTGACGTGCGCGTTCGCGTTGCGCCCAGGAGTTCATTCAGCGGTGCGGCCTGGTCTGGGCCGGCGCGACATTCCATCCGGCCTCTGACGTTGCGGCGGCGGCGGTCTCGAGTGCCATGGATTTACCTACTTTACCACCGGCGACATCGACCGCCCGGCGCGGGTGGCGAAGGGCCGAGCGATCTCTCTCTGACATGTCTCGAGGAGGTGCAGAATGACCGCGTTCCCGTCGCGTCGTCGAATCTACTGGTTGGCTACGATCGTGGTAGCCGCCCTGGGCCTTGAGCCGTCTGTAACTGGCATCGTTCGCGTGGCAAATCGCCATTCCGAGCAGGCGTTCGCCACGCGCGTGTTTCAGAACGCTCTGCAGGGTCGGCTCGCGGCGCTCGACCAGCAGTCGCCCTCTTATTCTGTGGCCGCGCCACAGTTCGCGTCCTCCGCTGGCCCTTGCTTTGACTGTGCTCGTCTGGATGATTCGGGCGACGCCATAGCGAACGCCCGGCTGGCCGCGCACAACCGTACCGGCTACATGTCCGGCATCGATCTGCTGTCGCAGAATTTCTCTTGGTCCGCCCCGCTCCTTCGGTCGGACGGACGCGCTGGGCTCGGTCTCAATCTCACGCTGTCGTACAACTCGCTCGTCTGGACCCGATCGGACGATGAGCTGATGTTTGACGCGGATAGGGGTCATCCGTCGCCGGGCTTTCGTCTCGGCTTTCCGACAATTCAGGGCCGGTACCGCGCCGGTGATGGTGCGTGGTACTACCTCCTTATTACTGAGAGCGGGCAGCACGTTCAGTTGCGGCAGACCTCAGCGCCATCGATCTACGAATCAACCGACGCGTCGCTCCTCGAGCTGGTGGATCGTGGCCGCGACGGCGCTGTACTGCGGCGCCCGAGCGGCACCATGCTGACCTTCGCCTGGCATGGCGGCCAGCTGCAGTGCACGGAAATCAAAGATCGGAACGGCAACTACCTGTCGATGGCCTACGACGACTTTGGGCACCTCAGCCAGGTCACCGACACGCTCGGACGCATCTTCACCTTCGAGCGGGATGCCGGGGGGAATCTGAACTCGATCGTGCGGACCGCAGGCGACGCACAGGCGGTGGTGGCGACCTTTGGTTACGATGACTTATTGCTGTCCTCCACCCCCTCATCGCTGCCCGTGCGCGGCGTCGCGGCCGGCGGCCGTGTAAAGATTCTGACTCATCTGGGGCTGAAGGATGGCTCGAGCGTCGTGTTTGCCTACACCGCGCTCGGCCAGGTGTGGCGGATCGATAGGCTGGCGCCGGACGGGCATCTCCTGATGTCCTCGTCGCTGAATCTCCCCGTCAGTTCAAACGCGCCCATCGACAATGCCCCTCGTCCGAGCGAAGTCCGCACCTGGGTGGCCGACGCCGACTCGCCCGACGCGACGATCGTGCGGGTCGATGTCGCACCAGACCACGCCTGGGGGCGCGTGACGCGGGAGGACGGTTCGACGCGCACCGAGTTCTTCGAGACCGGCGGTCGGCACGATGGCCTGGTGCGTCGGATGGAGCGACGTGATGTGGCGGGCGTGCTGACGCTGACCGAGCACACCACATGGCGCGACATCTATCGTGGCGGCCGCTTCGTTCGCACGGTCCGCCGAACACATGATGTCGTCTGGCAGACGCCCAGCAACGGCGAAGACACGCGCACGACGTACGACGAGCTTGGCATGCTGGTCGGTACGACCACCTCGAAGGCCGGGGGCATCACCGGCCGCATGCAAGTCGCATACAACCGGACGCCGGCGTATGTGGGTCGTCACGTGCTCCACTTGCCGGCCACCGTAGTGACATCCGGCGACGCAGGTGAGACAACCACGAGCTTTGAGTACGACAGGGCGGACGTCGTCGATCAGGGGGTCGCGGCACAGCACGACCGCCGCGAGTACGGACCATCGCGTACCGCCGGCCGAGGGTTGGTGAGCACGATTCGGCGGCGCGTCGGCGCACGGACATTCGAGCAGCGCCGCACGTACAACGCCACCGGCACGCTGGCACAGCTCTCGGATTCCGACGGCCGGTCCGTCGGGCTGGATTACACCGACGTGTTCACAGACGGCCGGGCGCGCAACGCCTGGGCGTTTGCCACGACATCGTGGACCGACGCCGGTGTCCTTGCGAGCACCTACGACTACGAGACGGGGACGGCCGCGCTGCAGGTTGACGCCGACGGCACCGTTACTGAGGTGGAGCGTGATCGCGCCGGCCGCACGATCCGGACAGCCAACCTGCGCACCGGAGAGGTCCAGCGACGCGTATACAGTCCAACAGGCGACGCGGTGGCGCTCTTCGTCAAGCGCCCACGCTGGCAGGGGGAAAACGCGCTTTACACGTACTACGATGGCGCGGGCCGCAGTCGCGCGCAGTTGCGCGGCGTAACCAGCCGACCTCACGAGTTCGCCGGCCAGCGGATCGTGCGGAACGCCGCAGGACGCCGCGTCGGGCGTCCACAGCCACTGACCGTCACTCGCAGCCAGCCATCCGTCACGCCACTCGCGTGGATGCAGTCGGGCTGGGACCGCGTCCAGACCTTCGCGGCGGCGGCCGCGAACGCCGTGTCGCCGACGCTGTACGCCGAGTGCTACTGGGAATATGGGTACGACACGGACAATCCAGAATGGGTATGCGACCAGGGAGGGGGAGGAG
>MELA01000068.1 GCA_001767495.1 Acidobacteria bacterium RIFCSPLOWO2_12_FULL_65_11
CTTTTCAACCTGTTCACCGACTTAAAGATTGTCGTTTCACTGCGTCGGATTCAGGTCCACGCTTCGAATAAGCGTGTGGGCTCAGGCCGGCACGTGAGTGGTCACACGACAGCGCGAAAGTACCTTTTAGTCCCTGCACTCGTGCGCAGTTTAGTACTGTTTAGCGCAGTATGGTCACTTGCGGCTTGACGCGGGTGCGTTTCCAGGGGTATAAGAGTTACCGCCACTCCGAACAGATCGCACGCGCCGGCACGAATGGAATCTCTTCCACAACTCATCGGGTCCAGTTCCGCCGTTCGAGACATCGAACAGGAGATCGTCTGCGCGTCGCGCTCCGACGCGAAGGTCCTCATCACCGGCGAAAGCGGCGTCGGCAAGGAAATCGTCGCGCAGCTCATCCACCAGCGCAGCCGTCGGGCGCACAGTCCCCTCGTCACGATGAACTGCGCCGGCGTGCCTGACTCGCTGCTCGAGTCGGAGCTCTTCGGGCACGTACGCGGCAGCTTTACCGATGCCTATCGCGACAAGCGCGGCTTGCTCGATCAGGCCAACGGCGGCACCGTGTTCATGGATGAGGTCGGCGAGATGAGCCTGCGCATGCAGGCCCTGCTCCTGCGGTTTCTGGAAAACGGCGAGATTCAGCGCGTGGGGTCGAGTCGCATCGCGTCGATCGTCGACGTTCGGGTCATCGCCGCCACCAATCGCAATCTCGTCGCGCGGATTGCCGACAAGAGTTTCCGTGAGGACCTCTATTACCGGCTCAACGTGATTCACGTGGCCATCCCGCCGCTGCGCGAGCGGCGTGAGGACATCGCCCCGCTCTTTACTCATTTTTTCCGGAACTACAGCAGCAAGCATCGGACCGAGTCACCGGCGGTTTCCGAAGAAACCATGGAGCGGTTGAAGGCGTACCACTGGCCGGGCAACGTCCGCGAGCTGAAGAACCTGGTCGAGCGCCTCGTGGTTCGAGCGCACTCGGGTGTCATCACCCCCGCCGACCTGCCACGTGAGATCTCAGGGGTTCTTGCCGAACCGGCGCCCACTGCGACGCCTGGCCTCAAGCCGAGGGCGAGTGTCCTGTTCGAACGCATGAGCGTCGGGGGTGAATCGTTCTGGTCGGTGGTCTACGAGCCGTTCATGTCCAGGGATCTCACCCGCGAGGATCTCCGGGCCATTGTCAGCCGCGGCCTCGAGCGGACCGGCGGCAGCTACAAAGCTCTGGTGCGGAGCTTCAATCTCGAGCCAGAGGACTACAAGCGGTTCCTCAATTTCCTCCGCAAGTACGAATGCCACATGCCGTTTCAACGGTTTCGTTCAATGCGCGTGCGGTTAACCGAAGAGGGCCCGCGCGAGGACGACCGCAGTGGTGAGCGAGTGGCCGCGAAAGGTTAGCGGCTAGTTCAAGGGCCTGGCCGCGGGGCGGGCCGTCACGCGATGTGCCGCGCGCACCGGTCGACCATCCAGCACGGAACGAACCAGTGACAGCAGGCGATCGGGATCGACAGGCGATTCGGCAGCGTGAGCTCCGTGCCGGCGGACCTCGGTTTCGCTTCCAACATCCCAGGGACACACGAGGACAATGGCCTTCGTCTCCGGGCACAGCGTCTGACTGTGAATGACGAGGTGGAGGCCGTTATAGGGGAGCAGTCTCAGGGCGGTGATGAGCACGTCGTATCGCTGCGTTCTCAGCAACTGGCGGGCGGCTTCAAATGTTCCAGCGCCAGTCGTCGTGTAGCCAACGCTGCGCAGCGTGGCCACCATCGAGTCCAGCCGCTCGTTGTCACAGTCGACCGCCAATAATTTCACTTCGGCATCCATACGTTTAAGGTGTCTCGCGTCGAGCGGGCGGGACGGGCTCGAAGGAGGTCCGCCAAGCGGCGCAGACATCAGCTACGGCGCGCGTGGAACGGTCCACCTTATAACCCCAGCCCTCGCCTCGTTCCTGCATCAGATCGGCAACGCTGATGCCAGCCCTCGATCCGGTGACATCACCATTACCATGCAGTTTCGGCGGCATTTGGTGAGATGGCCGCTGAATGAGACGCGGCACAGCGGACAAATAACCTCAAGAAGCCAGATTTCCTTGATTGAGGAGTACGGCGAGAATCCACCTGGCGTCGGACATTGGGCTGCGGGACGGCCGACTGTCGCGCGTCAGTTCTCGGGAAGATGGCCTGATGCCGGCATTCTGGACCGTGGCGCACGAATTGCTCTCCGAGACGGAGAATCGGAGGCTTTCGTGAGGAACTGGTGTGCTCGGTCTGCGGCGGCAAGCGTCAGTGGGCGCGTCTCGCTCGCCCTGCTCCTTGGCCTCGCGCTGGGGTTGGCGCCGATGCCGGCCGCCGCCGATCCCATCGTGTTGTCGACGCCCAATGTTCCGTTTCTCATCCCTGTGAATGGGCAGAGCGGGACCCTCACGATCTATTCGAACGGCAGCGCGCCGACGACGAGCGGCTTCAATTCGCTGGGCAGTCAGATCTTCACGCTGGGCGCTCAAAGCACCAGTTCTGGATCGCTCCTCCTGAACCTGGTCTTCTCGGGTTTTCCGCTGGGCGGCCCCATCGTCGATGCAGCGATTCAGTTTAGCGTCACGGATCTGGACTTCCTCCCAGACTTCGTCACGAAGTCCATCGTCTTGACGGAGATGGCGCTCATCAGCGGCGTCAACGGCACGCCGATCGGCTCGCCGATCAACCTGGCCAACTACCTTCCGGGCGGAACCCTCAGCACTGACAATCAGACGATCACGCTCAATCCGATTTCGTTGATCCCTCCGCTGACATCGGTGGACTTCACGAACCCCTTCATCCTGTCGCTCTCACTGTCCGCGACGGTGACGAATTCGAGCTGGAGCTCGGTCACGCTGCTCAACACCCCTGAAGCCATCGTGAGTAACGTCAGCCTCTCGCTGACACCTCAACCGCCACCGCCGCAGCAGGTACCCGAGCCGTCGACGGTACTGCTCATGGGCGGAGGTCTCGTCGGGCTGTACTTCTCCAGGCGGAGACGGTCGCGCTCGTAAGCACGTCCCGCTTCCAGGCTGATTTCCCCTCGCCAGCCCTTGGTCAGATGGGCTTGCGCAACTCCTTCTGGCGATAGACCGGGGCGCAGAAGCCTGCGCATCTTCCCCTAACCGTAGGGGTTCTGGCCCGATAATGAAGGCGCATTTCCAATAGGCGATGACACACATCCTGGTGACCGGCGGCGCAGGCTTCATCGGCAGCCACCTTGTTGACTCGTTACTGCGCGACGGGCACGGGATCACCGTGCTCGATAACTTCGATGCGTTCTACGACCGCGCGGCGAAGGAACGGAACATCGAAGGACATCGCGGCCGTTCCAACTGGCGCCTGGTGGAGGGCGATCTTCGGGACCTTCCGGCGCTTCGTCAACAGCTCGCAGGCCCGTTCGATGTCATCGCTCATCTCGCGGCGAAAGCCGGCGTACGGCCGTCGATCGAAGACCCTCTCGGTTCGCGATTCACAAGTTCGCGCGCCTGATGCGGGCCGCCAAGTCCATTCCCGTATTCGGCGACGGTTCCTCGCGACGAGACTACACCTACATCGACGACATCGTCTCTGGCATACGCGCAGCCATGGAGTACGACCGCACGGCGTACGAGGTGATCAACCTCGGGAACAACCAGACCATCAGCCTGCGCGAGATGATTGCCGGGCTCGAGCAGGCGCTTGGCATTTCGGCGACCATCGAGTGGCTGCCGGATCAGCCGGGAGACGTGCCTCAGACGTGGGCGAACATCGACAAGGCTCGCGCCCTGCTTGGCTACCAGCCGCGGACGACGTACGCGGAAGGCGTCCAGCGCTTCGTGGAGTGGCTCAGGATCAGGTAAGAGAACACGGGCCAGAAACGCAGGGCTTCGTCTCTCGAAGGTCGCCGTCGGCGGGCGATAGCCGTTATAATTCGGAGTTATGGATTGCACGATTGCGGCGGCGGAACTCGCCCGCAGGCTCGAAGACATCCTGGCCCGCGTCAAGGATCGCCATGAGTCATTTCTGGTCGAGCGGAATGGCAAGCCGCTCGCCCGCATCATGCCGATCGAGTCGGCGGGGCGTCAGGCGACGGTCGCCGAGGCGCTCGGCGCCTGGTGTGAAACGCGGGATCCATCGTTTGCCGATGACCTCGAGCGCATAGGCGCGGCCGATCGGCCTGCGGGTAACCCGTGGGCGTCGTAGTCGATACGAGCGCGCTCGTCGCTGCTGAACGCTTCGCCGAGAAACACCCGGCCGACGGGACCACTTGGAACACGTGGGTTGGCCGCATGGCAGCCGAGCCCGCCGTCTTGCCGGCGGCTGTGTACGCGGAACTGATGGTCGGAGTCATGCTCGCGGATACGCCAGAGCGGGCGGCGGGCCGCCGTGCGAAGATCGATGCGCTCACGGTTAATGTCCCCATCGTGGACTTTAGCCCAATGATCGCCGAGGAATGGGCACGGCTCTTCGCCACCCTGAGCCGGCAGGGGACCATGATTCCAGCCAACGATCTGGCGGTCGCTGCAACGGCGCGCCATCTGGGTTACAGCGTGTTGGTGGGGCCATCAGACGAGGCGCATTTTCGGAGAGTCCCCGACGTTCAGATCAGAACGCTCACCGAGGAAGGGTTACGACTGTGAGCATCAGGCAGGCCTGAAAAGGAATGCCAGGCGGACCCGGGGGGCCGCCTCAATGAACGGGCTCGGATCGCCAGCGTCACGCCGGCGTCCGAATAGGCCGGCCATCATCGAAGGACATCGCGGCCGTTCCAACTGGCGCCTGGTGGAGGGCGACCTCCGGGACCTCCCGGGCCTTCGCCAGCACCTTACGCAGCCCATCGATGCCATCGTCCACTTGGCAGCCAAGGCTGGGGTGCGGCCGTCGATTGAAGATCCGCTGGGGTACCAGGACGTGAACGTGCGTGGGACGCAGAACCTGCTGGAGTTCGCGAAGGAGCGCGGGGTGCGGCAGTTTGTCTTCGCCTCGTCCAGCAGCGTCTATGGCGTCAATCCGCGCGTGCCGTGGAGCGAAGACTACAGCGCCCCGACCTCGCCATCCATAAGTTCGCGCGCCTCATGCGGGTGGGCAAGCCCATCCCTGTCTTTGGCAATGGGTCCACACGGCGGGACTACACCTACGTCGACGATGTCATCGCCGGCGTGCGCGCGGCCATCGGGTACGACCGGACGCCGTACGAAGTGATTAATCTCGGGAACAATCAGACCATCAGCCTGCGCGAGATGATTGCCGGGATCGAGCAGGCGCTTGGCATTTCGGCGACCATCGAGTGGCTGCCGGATCAGCCGGGAGACGTGCCTCAGACGTGGGCGAACATCGACAAGGCTCGGGCTCTGCTGGGATACGAACCTCGGACCAAATACTCGGAAGGTGTCAGGCGGTTTGCGGAGTGGCTCAGGGGCTAGAGGCTTGGGACTGGGGACTCGGGGTCAGCCTTCCAAGAGCCGGCGCACGTCGCGAGCGCCGTGTAGTACCCGGACAATCTGCAGTGGGTGTGTGTCAGGACGGTAGATGATCAGGTAGGAGAACACCGGCCAGAAACGCAGGGCTTCGTCGGCGAGATCGGTTCGCAGTGTCCGATGCCTGGGCGGTCCCCCAATAGCCGCATTGCGTCCCGCAGAGCGTTGCGAACGCGTTGAGCTGCGTTGGGGGTTTCCGCCGTCAGGAATTGATGAATCTCTCGAAGGTCGCCCTCGGCGGCTGGCGTGAGGGCGTAACGCTTCACTGGGAAGACGATTCACGCTCGAGTTCGGCGAACACGGTTTCACCGTCACGAAGCTGGCCGGATCGGGCCTGCTCGAGACCGACATTGATCTCTCGTCGAAGATCGGCCAGCGCCGCCTCCCGTTCCTGTTCGCGACCTTCGAGGAGCCGGAGTCCCTCTTGTACCACGTCGCTCGCGGTACCGAATCGTCCCGAAGCCACGCGCTCTCGAACGAAGGCGTCGAGTTGAGGTGGCAGCGCCACGGTGAGCTGTGACGGTTTCGACATGGCGCCTATTGTGCCACGAGTCTGGCCTTGGTGCTATCCACGGGCTGAGATCAGCGTGAGCGCGTGGCGCTCAGGTCGACGGGCCGCCCGGGACAGTCACCAGCCTCGGCCCCCGTGCCAACGAGATATTTTCAGTATGTCGGTCGTCACGGCAGATCCATGACGAGCTTGATCAACTGCTCCAGCGCTCGCAGTGTGGCGGGATGCAGCCGGCCCACGGGGCCGGGCATGAGCGAGTCGCCGGTGATGGCGCGCAGTCGCCAGGGTACGGCGACCTGTTCGACGTGCGATCCAGTCTCCTCACGGGAGATGCGCAACACAGGCACAAGACTCCCGTAGGCTGCGACAGCAGGATCGAGCGGTACGACAAGCAAGGTCGGCAGCACGCTGTTGAGCGGATTCGCCTGTACCACAACAACGGCTTCAGCTTCGCCTTTGGCGGTGAACCCCAGGCGCCGCTTGAGCCGCACGACCTCGCCGCGATCAGCCATCGAGGCTCTCGAATGCGCGAATGAATGCGAGATCGCGCGCGCGCAGTTCGGGGGTGTAGCCTTCCGCCACGCGACGATAGAACTCTTCGCGCCGCATCCGCTCGAGTGCCCCGATCAGCAGGACACGCGCCATCTCGGCTTCCGAACGGCCTGCCTCGGCCGCCACCTTTCGAAGCTCTCGACGAACATCCTTCGGAACATTCAGATTGATACGCTCCATCACATCCGGCATGAGGACATCCTACAGGATGCGGACGCGACCGCGCAACCCTTAACCCGTCCGGCGCCGACTCATGGGCGGCTCTCCAAGGTCATGCGCCGCGTCACCTCGGATTCGATTCCTTCGAGTGACTTCCACGTCCGGTCTCGCTCGGAAATCAACGTGACGGGTAGAGGCCACGCGATCGCGAGCTGGGCATCGTCGTACCTGAGGCCGCCCTCAAGAGCGGGCGCGTACGGCTCGGCGGCGAAGTAGATGGTCTCGGTGCCGTCGCGCAGCACCTGATAGCCGTGCGCCATGCGCTCTGGGACGTAGAGAAGCAGTCGATTGGCGCTCGTTCAACTCGCGCGCGAGGTGCCGGAGGTAGGCCGGGCTCTCGGGACGAAGGTCGACGATCACATCGAATACAGCCCCGCGAATGCAGCCAACGAGCTTGGCCTGTGCCGCAGGCCGATATTGAAAGTGCAGCCCCCTGATGGTGCCCCGGTTCGGACTGGAGACGATGCTCGCCTGGGCGATCGTCGTCTTCAACCCGTGCGCGGCGAACTCCTCCTGAGAAAACACCGATCAAACGACCCACGGGCGTCGCTCAGGCGCTCGACCTCGATGATGTACGCGCCTTTGAGCGCGGTTTCGGTGAACAGCATCTCAAAGGCCGGACTCTACAGCTCTTCGGGCAGGATCTGAAATGGCCGGCGATCGGCGAGACGGTACACGGAGAAATCCGTGCGATCGGTCGTGAACACCTGGGTGGTGTCCAGCTCTTCCGCCAAGGCGACGAGGGTTGCGTCCGCGAAGTCCATCGGCAGATCGGCGTACTTCTCGAGAAGCGCGCGCGCACGCCTCAACGAGGCCGTGCTGGACGGCACGAGCACAGCGCCACCCGCCAGAAAGAACTCCACGCACGAGGCTCGCCCGCCGGCCACACCCGCCAGCAGATGCGTGGCTTCCGTCAGTACGGCTTCGGTCGAGACGACCGTTCCCACCCACTCTTCGAACGTACGGCGGCACACCGCAGGCGGCCCGGGGGCCGCGAACACGGACGCGGGGACGATCTCGATGCCGTCCTCGGTCACGCGGCGCCTGGGGCTCCAGACAGACGACGATCCGTCGCACCCGCAGGTGATCCGTGCGCAGGTGACGGAGCCCGCTCAGGTGGTCGGCAGTGATCCGTTCGCTCGCCTTGGCTTCAATCGTCCCGTCCATTGCTAATCGATTTGTTTCTCCAGTAGCATGCGGCAGAGTCAGGGGAAAGAAGGTCGAGCTATGAAAACCGTCAACTTGGGGAAAGAATCGCCTTCGGTCGACGAGCTTTCGGCCATGGCCCGCAAGAAGTCCGTCTTGCTCGTCTCTGACGATGGCACGACGTTCTTGCTCGAGGAAGCGGACGACTTCGACCACGAGGTGGCGGTGCTTGGCAACAGCGACAGATTCATCAGCTTCCTGAGGAGGCGATCGGAGGAAAAGCGTGTGATTTCCGTCGAGGCATTCGCTGAAGAGCTGACTCACAAGGTGCTCGACAAGGCGGCTCGGCCGACGCGTTCCCGGAGTAAGTCGCGTCGCGTACCCTCGGGTCGCAAGTCACACTCACGCCCACGCGGCTGATCGACCGGCCGTCCACGCAGTCACCAGCCTCGGCTTGAGGGCGATCCAGGAGCCACGCATAGCGCAGTCGCTACATCTTCAGCAGGTCTTTCAATTTACCCCTCCCGACGGACACCGGTTTGGCAGGATCCAAGAGGAGATCTGAGGGGAGTACTTGGGCGAGACCAGCCGTGCATCGCCTGCACTCGCATTCCGGTGTGGACGTTCGAGCAGGCGAGACGCCTCGGTGCGAGCGACGCAGACCTGCTTCGCTCCTACCACGGCCTCCGCGCGGAGGAGGCGATCAGTGCATGACGGAAGAGCCGGGGAGCCTGTCCACAAGCGCGCGCCAGGCGAGCGCGGTGTCGATGTCGCCTGGAGAGAGTGTCGAGAGCGTCGCACCGCACCACATCCCGGCGCCTGCTTCTTGCGCTGGCGACATCCAGACGCGCTCGACGCGGCACGAGAAATTGAACATGGGCAGCCGGACGACGAACGAAGACGGCAGGGTATCGCGGCTGCCGATCGCTTCGATCCGCATGCCTTCGTGGCTGACGTCGAGCAGGTGCGCCTGCATGTCGTCGATCATGGCGTCGAGCACGGGCACCCGCTTGCGGGGCGACTTGCGCTTGTGCCCGGCCGTGGTCAGCAGATCTCGCACCAGCCGCAGCACGTGTTCGTGATCGATTGGCGGTGTCAGGTACACCGCGCTCTGGTGCTCGGCTTCCACCTGGAGCACCGGATCCCGATCGCCAATCACGATGGCCGGCGTCCCCTGGCCGCCGGCGAGTATCGCCAGGTGCAGGCCGTTGTACGGTCCAAGCTTGACCTCAGTGATGACGAGGTCGGGCCGCGTCCCCAGCGTCGCTCTGGCCTCCGCGAAACCTTTCTGCTGCACCAATTCAAACCCGGCTGACTCGAGCCAGGGGGCCACGGTGTTGGCGACCTCGTCAGAGGGCGCGACCAGGAGAATCCGCTGATGGGACGTCATCGGGAGCTGTCACCTAGCAAATACGCTGCCGCCTTAGAGCTCGCGTTTTCTTGAGGTTATCGAGCCCTCTTAGTCGCTCCCATTGCAGAATTTGCCCGGGTGGCCACACATGTGTGATTGCTACCCACAGGGTGACTTGCTGGGGCAAATGAGTAGCTGATGCCTAAAGTCCGCCTGAAGGCGGACACTACAACAGGAGGTTCAGGCGGACACGACAACAGGAGGTTCAGGCGGACACTACACTTGCTCCGTCCCCAACGCCCTCGTCAAAACTGCCCGTGGTAGCATTCGGTCCGCATGCCTCTGCGCATAGCCGTCGACCTCGACGGGGTCCTCGCCGACATGCACGGCGAGCTGGCCCGCCAGGCCGAGATGCTCTTCGGCGAGGCCATGACGAGCCGGCGAGTCGCCCGCGCGGGCCCCTCGACGCCGACGCCGACCGATCCGAACGCCGATCCACCGGTGCCAGCCGAGCTGCCGTCCCTCGAAAAGCTGCAGCTCACCTCGCGGGAGCAGCGGCGCCTCTGGCACCACGTCGAGACGATCGAAAACTTCTGGGAGACGCTCAAGGAAATCGAGCCTGGCATGCTCCGGCGTCTGGCGGCGCTCGCGACCGACCGGCGGTGGGAAGTCATCTTCCTGACCACGCGCCCAACGAGCGCCGGCGCCACCTCGCAGGTGCAAACCCAGCGGTGGCTCGCGTCGATGGGCTTCGCGCTGCCGAGCGTCTACGTGGTGCGCGGATCGCGCGGACGCATCGCCGCCGCCCTCGATCTGGATTTCGTCATCGACGATCGCCCGGACAACTGCCTCGACATCGTCGTCGACTCCAAGGCGCGGGCGCTTCTGGTGTGGCGGGAAGACGAGAGACTGTTGCCGGCGGCGTCGCGCCGAATCGGCATCGGCGTCGTGAAGTCGTTCGAGGAATGCCTGGACATCCTCGCCGA
>MELA01000069.1:0-4009 GCA_001767495.1 Acidobacteria bacterium RIFCSPLOWO2_12_FULL_65_11
CGTGTCGAGCCGATCGGCTTCGTCATCCTCCATCTCGCTCAGGTTCTGGGCACCCTCTTTGACGATCACGTGGCAGGTCGTGCAGGCGCAGCTGCCGCCGCATGCGTGCTCGAGCGGCACGTGAAAATGCTTCGCGACGTCGAGAAACGACTCGGGCTTGCCGTGATTCGCATACGGGAGCTTCCCGGCCTCGAACTCGACCGTCTGCGACTCGCCGTCGATGATAAACGTTACTTTCGGCATCGGGAGGTATGTCTTCGTGTTCTTCGTGTCATCGTGATCTACAGGCTGTCGATGCTCTTCCCCGACAACGCTGCGTGAACGGAGCGGTTCATCATGACCTCCGCGAGGTGCTGCGTCACTTCGTTTAACGCGTGCAGCTTCTGCCGGACGAGCTCCCGATCCTCGCCACCGAGTACGGATTTGAGATCCGTCAGGGCCACCTCGATCCGCGCCCGCTCGCCCGGGCCGAGCTCCGCCCTGGCGATCTCACCGAAATCGGGAGCCCGAAGGGACTTCTCGGTTGCGTGAATGACCGTCTCGGCCTCGTTGCGCGCCTCGATGAGCAGTCTGGTCGCGAAGTCGACTTCGGCGTGCTCGAACGAATCGAGCAGCATGCGCTCGACTTCCTCGTCTGTCAGGCCGTACGACGGCCTGACCTCGATGGTCTGTTCGACATCAGTGCGCAGTTCGCGCGCCGTGACGCTGAGGATGCCGTTGGCGTCAATCTGGAACCGCACCTGGACGCGCGCCATGCCGGCCGGCATCGGCGGGATGCCGCCCAGCTTGAAGCGGGCGAGCGAGCGATTGTCGTCCGAGAGCTCGCGTTCGCCCTGCAGCACGTGGATGTCAACGGCCGTCTGGTTGTCCACAAACGTGGTGAACATCTCGCTCCCGGTCGCCGGAATCGTCGAGTTGCGCATGATGATCTTCGACATCACGCCGCCGATCGTCTCGATGCCGAGCGAGAGAGGCGTGACGTCGAGCAGCAACAGCTCGCGGTTGCCCGTGATGAGGATGTCGGCCTGCACGGCGGCCCCGAGCGCGACAACCTCGTCGGGGTTGAGCTCGGTGTGCGGCGCTCTGCCGAACAGTTCACCGACGAGGCGGCGGACGAGCGGGATGCGCGTCGACCCACCGACCATCACGACTTCATCGATCTGCGAGGGCTGCAACCCCGCGTCGGCGAGCGCCTGCCGGCACGGCTCAAGCGTTCGGTCGATGATCGGCCGGATCAGTGTCTCGAATGCGGCCCGCGTCACGCGCCTCCCGTTCAACAAGGTCTCCTCGCGCTCCGACAGCTCCCACTTAGCCCGAATCGCCGCCTGCCGCACGTGCTGAATCGCTTCGGCGGTCGGCGAGCCGCCCGTCTCGCGCAGCACACGCTCGGTCAGAAGAAGATCGATATCGTCGCCGCCCAGATGCGTGTCGCCGTTGGTTGACAGCACCTGGAACACGCCGTCCTCGACCCGGAGAATCGAAATGTCAAAGGTGCCGCCGCCAAAATCGTAGACAGCAATCAGGCCGGCGTGCCGCTTGTCGAGCCCGTAGGCGAGCGAGGCCGCCGTCGGCTCGTTGATGATGCGCAGCACGTCGAGGCCGGCAACGCGTCCGGCGTCACGCGTCGCCGTTCGCTGCGCGTCGTTGAAGTACGCCGGCACCGTGATCACTGCCCGATTGACGTCGGCATCGACCTCGCCCTGTTCGGCGAAGAACGCTTCAGCCCGATGTTTCAGCTCGCGCAGGATGAAGGCCGAGATCTCGGGCGGCGTGAACTCGCGCTCGCCAAGGCCGATCCTCACCACGCCGCCGCCGCCACTCACCTTGAACGGAAACAGCCGTGCCTCGTCGCGCACGTCGTCGGCGCTCTTGCCCATGAAGCGCTTCACCGAGTACACGGTTCGCGCGGCATCGGTCAGCAGGCGCCGCTCCGCCTCGCGTCCGACGTACACCGTGCCGTCCGCGCCAACCGATACCACCGACGGCACGAGCCCCTCCCCGTTGCGATCGCGGATGACGACCGGCACGCCGCCATTCACGTAGGCGACGAGGCTGTTGGTGGTACCGAGATCGATGCCGACGACTTTGCTCACTGTGCCAATTCCCGTTCGATGCCCTCAAGCAAGTTACTGATGTAGGTTCGTTCCTGGACTCGCTGGCGCAGCGCCCCCAGCACCTCCCGGCTTTCGGAGTCCGGCGCATGGGCGTCGACCATTTGGTCCCACCGGGCCGACAACTGCCGCAATTCGCTCTCGTGCGTCCGGCGCTTGGCCTCGATCGGCGCGCGCGCGCGCTCCAGCCGCGTCTGCCACGCCTCAACCGGCGCACCGCTCCTGCGAAGCTGGCGAATCTCGTCGATCTCTTCGTTGAGCGCGAAGACTTCCTCGAGGAGCGCCGGCGGGATGCCCTGCTGGCTCCCGGTCCCCTCCGGGCCCTCGACGGCTCTGGGCAGCGCAAGTTGGAGCAGGTATTCGACCCGCTGGGCCGGATCGCGCAGCGTGCGATAGGCGTCGTTGAGGTACGACGACCGCTCGAGGCTCGCCCGACGCTCGGCCGGCGGCGCGTTGTAGAAGTAGTCTGGATGAAACTGCCGGCTGAGCGTCCGGAAGCGCTGCTCCAGGTCGCCCTCGTCGAGATTGAGCTTCCGCGACACGCCGAGAAACGCGAAGTAGTCGCCGTGGCGGCCGAGCGAGAGAATCTTGGTGCACTGCGGGCAGAAGTGCACGTCAATGGGCGCGCCGCCGCCGCAGCTCCTGCAGGCCTGAAGTGTCGGGGTTTGGGTCTGGGATAGCATTTGCAACCTGTAGCGTCCGCCGT
This sequence comes from Acidobacteria bacterium RIFCSPLOWO2_12_FULL_65_11, assembly GCA_001767495.1. Lineage (GTDB taxonomy): Bacteria > Acidobacteriota > Vicinamibacteria > Vicinamibacterales > CAVVIG01 > 2-12-FULL-65-11. The sequence continues at coordinate 2,818 of MELA01000069.1, forward strand.
TAGGCGGACTTCCAGGTCCGGCTGAAGCCGGACACTTCGGGGTTCACGCTCCGAAGGAGCTCCCGCAGCCGCAGGTCGTCTTCGCGTTCGGGTTGTTGAAGACAAACCCCTTGCTGATCAGGCTCGTGTCGTAGTCGAGGACGGTGCCGTTCAGATACAGCAGACTCTTCTTGTCGACGAAGAGCTTCGCACCCTCGGGGCCCTCGAACACTTCGTCGCCCATGCGGGCCTGCTTCTCCCACCCGAACGTGTAGCTCAGGCCCGAGCACCCGCCGCCCTTCACACCCACACGCAGCCCGCCCTCGGCAATGCCCTGCTTGGTCATCAACGTCCGGATCTTGTGCGCCGCTGTTTCACTGATTTGAATCATTTTTCATTTTGTCGCGGGGCCCCACCCCCCGACCTGTGCTTTCGCGCGCTCCCCGCGCGCTCGGCATTGCTACGCACGACTGTCCCCTTAGTGCGGCTACGCAGTCGGCTGGGCTTTCTCCTCTTCAGTCTTCTCGGCCGTCGTCTGCTTCTTCTTGTAGTCGCTGATCGCGGCCTTGATCGCGTCCTCGGCCAGCACCGAACAGTGAATCTTGACCGGCGGCAGACTCAGCTCGTTGACGATGTCGGTGTTCTTGATCGTGAGTGCCTGGTCAACCGTCTTCCCCTTGAGCCACTCGGTCGCCAGGCTCGAGCTCGCGATCGCCGAGCCGCACCCGAAGGTCTTGAACTTGGCGTCGTCAATCACCCCCGTCGTGGGGTTCACCTTCACCTGCAGCTTCATCACGTCACCGCATTCCGGCGCGCCGACCAGACCCGTACCGACGTTGGGATCGTCCTTCGGCATCGAGCCGACGTTGCGCGGGTGCTCGTAGTGCTCGATTACTTTGGTTGAATACGCCATCGCTTCTCCTCACAGTCCGGCTAAAGCCGGACACTACGTACTTATCGGACCGAAGCCGGACACTACGTACGATTCGTTCCCGCTCTCCGCAATCCGCAATCCGCAATCCGGAATCAACAATCAACAATGACCAGCGTCAGTCCACCTGCCACTGCATGGTCGCCAGATCGACGCCTTCTTTGGCCAACTCGTAGAGCGGCGACATTTCGCGCAGCCGCGTCACGACGCGCGTCATCTTCTCCGCCACGTACTCGACCTCTTCTTCGGTCGTCCACCGGCCGAGGCCGAAGCGAATCGAGG
>MELA01000069.1:4020-13516 GCA_001767495.1 Acidobacteria bacterium RIFCSPLOWO2_12_FULL_65_11
CGAGCCGGACGAGACCGCCACGTCGTTGATGCCCATCAGCAGCGATTCGCCTTCGACGTAGGCGAAGCTGATGTTCAGGTTGTGCGGCAGACGGTGCTCCGTCGATCCATTGATGAAAATCTCATCGAGGCCTTTGTGGAGCTTCTCGCTGAGCGAGTCGCGCAGCTTGCGGAGCCGCTCGCTCTCGCTCGCCATCTCCTGCCTGCACAGCTCTGCTGCCTTTCCAAACCCAACGATGCCGGGCACGTTGAGCGTGCCGGACCGCATGCCGCGCTCGTGGCCACCGCCGTCGATGAGCGGTGCAAGGAGCACGCGCGGGTTCCGCCGGCGAACGTACAGGGCGCCCACACCTTTCGGCCCGTACATCTTGTGCGCGCTGACCGACGCGAGATCGACCCTCAGATCGTTCACGCTGAAGGGAACCTTGCCCGCCGCCTGCACCGCGTCGGTATGGAAGAGAACACCCTTTTCCTTGGCGATTGCACCAATCTCGGCGATCGGTTGGAGGACACCAATCTCGTTATTGGCCGTCATGATCGTGATGAGGATCGTCTTGTCGGTGATCGCGTTCCGCAGATCGTCCAGGCCGATGCGCCCGTCCTTCTGCACCGGCAGATACGTGACGCGGTAGCCGTTCTTCTCGAGCCGCTTGCACGTATCGATCACCGCCTTGTGCTCGGTGACACACGTGATGACGTGGTTGCCCTTCTCGCGGTACATCTCGGCGACGCCCTTGATCGCCAGGTTGTCCGACTCGGTGGCGCCGCTCGTGAACACAATCTCTTTCGGGTTGGCGCCAATGAGGTCGGCGATCTGTCTGCGCGCCGCGTCCACCGCCTCCTCGGCCTCCCAGCCGAAGGGATGATTGCGGCTCGCAGCGTTGCCGAACTTCTGCGTGAAATACGGCAGCATCGCGTCGAGCACACGCGGATCGACCGGGGTCGTCGCGTGATAATCCATGTAGATGGGAAGTGTGATCATAAATGTGTATGCAGTACCGCAACGCGCGCCGGCGCCGACGCCGGCGGATCCAACGCCAACTCCGCGATCGTGCACTCGCCCAGAGCCGTGAGAATCCGTTCGCGCACGCGCCACAGCGGATCGCGGACGTTGCACTTCGAAAACTGCTCGCACTGCGCTTCGTGGGTCGAACAGGCCGTGACCGTCACCGGACCCTCAATCGCCTGAATCACGTCGCCCACCGAGATCTGGGCCGGCACACGCGCCAGCTGATACCCCCCGTGCGTGCCCTGCTGCGAGACGAGCAGCCGGCGCTGCACGAGACGCTGGAGCACTTTGGCCAGCAGTTCGATCGGAATGTCGTAGAGCTCGGCGATCTCGCGCGCGCTCGACGAGCCGCGGTCCCGTCTCACGGCCAGATGCTTCATGGCCATGAGGGCGTAATCCGCCTTTTTCGAAAGTCTCAACATTTTCTATGCTCGCGGGGCCCTACCCCCGCTCGTTGCCGTCCGGGCCGCAGGCGCTATATCCGACCTCTCAGGTCGCAGTTCGATAGTCTAATACTTTGGCTGACTGGGATCAACCTTGTCGATCCAATCCAGGATGCCGCCTTTGAGGTTCAGGACCCGCTTGAACCCGACGGATCTCAGAAAATCAGCAGCCTTGGCGCTGCGCCCTCCCATCTTGCATTGCACGACGATCTCGTCACCCGGGTCGAGTTCGCCGTAGCGGCTGGGCACGTCGCCGAGCGGAATCAAGGTCGAGCCGGGAATGTGATTGATCTGGTACTCGTTCGGTTCCCGAACGTCAACGATCCTGAGCGGATCGCCGCGATCGAGCCGCTTCTTCAGCTCGACCGCCGTGATGTCGGTCGCGTTGTTCACAGTGACTGGCTCCGGCGCGGCGGGATGAATGCCGCAGAACTGCTCGTAATCGATGAGCCGCTTGACGGTCGGATGCGTACCGCACACCGGGCAATCGGGATCCTTCTTGAGCTTCAATTCCCGGAAGCGCATTCTGAGCGCGTCGTAAATCAGAAACCGTCCGATGAGCGGTTCGCCGATGCCGGTAATGAGCTTGATGGCCTCAGTTGCCTGGATGACCCCGATGACGCCGGGGAGCACGCCGAGCACGCCGCCTTCAGCGCAACTCGGCACAAGTCCAGGGGGCGGCGGCTCCGGATACAGGCACCGATAGCAGGGGCCGCCGGTGGCCGCAAACACCGAGGCCTGCCCTTCGAACCGGAAGATGCTGCCGTAGGCGTTCGGCTTGCCCATCAGGACGCAGGCGTCGTTGGTCAGGTAGCGCGTCGGAAAATTGTCCGTCCCGTCGAGGATGACGTCGTACGGCTCGAACAGTTTCAGCGCGTTCTCCGACGACAACGCCGTTTCGTACGTCCGGATGTCGATGTGAGGATTGATCGCAGCCAGCCGATCCCTCGCTGATGCCAGCTTCGATCGTCCGACATCCGGCGTTCCGTGGATGATCTGGCGCTGCAGGTTGCTAAAGTCCACGACGTCGAAATCGACGACGCCGATGGTGCCGACGCCGGCAGCCGCCAGATACATCGCGGCCGGCGACCCAAGACCGCCCGCGCCGATGCAGAGCACGCTGCCCGCCTTGAGCCGGCGCTGGCCGTCGACGCCGACCTCCGGCATGATGAGGTGGCGGCTGTACCGTTTGATCTCGTCGTTGGTCAGCTGCGGGAGATCGCGGTCCGGCTGAAGCCGGACACTACGTACGTCGGCATCGGCGCGCACAGAGGCGTCGGTGCGCGTGTCGGTGTCGGTTGGGGCGCCGCCGGCAACCGATGGAATGATGCTCACCGTGTCGCCGGCCGACACCGGCGTCTGCTCTTTCTGCAGATAGCGGATATCTTCGTCGTTGACGTAGATGTTCACGAAGCTGCGAAGGCGTCCTTGATCGTTGTAGAGGTGCGCCTTCAGGCCCTCATGCCGGCGCGTCAAGTCCGCCAGCAGTTCGCCCACCGTCGCGCCCTCGGCGTCGACCGCGTCCTTCTTATCGGTATACGGCCTGAGCGGTGTCGGAATCAGAATTCTCGTCGCCATGCAGCGTTCCCTCTTCAAACGTCGATCGGTCTTCTTTGAGCCACCAGACGGTCATGTCGCCGGCCCGTCCCGCGGCGACCGCCACAATCACGTACGCGAAATTCGGCCACGCGTGATCCAGATCGTACTGGGACGGGCGCGCGGGATGATCCGGATGTGAATGATAAAACCCGACGAGCTCGCCGCCGACCTCTCGCGCGCGGGTCTCGGCCAGCCGGTAATCCGACGGCCTGACGAGAAACCGGCGCCGCGGACCTTCGTCGGTCGTGTTCGAGAGCGGCACCGCCACGGCCACGCCCGCGCCGGTGGCCACGAGCGCCCCGCAGCACTCATGCGGATACGTCTCCTGCCCGTGACGCCGAATCGCTTCGTCTACCTCTGCGGTGATGACCAGGCGGCGACTAGTCATCGGCAGTCCAGAAGCTGTCGGTGAGGTACTTCTCCGCACCGTCTGGAAAGATCGTCACCAGGATGCCTTGATCGAGGCGGCGCGCGACGTCGAGCATGACCGCCAGCGCCGCACCCGAAGAGATGCCGGCGAGCAGGCCTTCCTCGCGCGCCAGCCGCTTCACCATCCGGTGGGCGCGCTCGGTCGTGACGCGCAGGTCCTCGTCGGCGAGCGTCGGATCGTAGATGGCCGGCACGATGGCCGACGCCATGTGCTTGAGCCCTTCAAGACCGTGGAACGGCGCATCGGGCTGAAACGAAATGAGCTTGATGGCAGGGTTGAAGCGCCGCAACCTGCGCCCCGTGCCGACAAAGGTGCCGCTCGTGCCAAGACCCGCCACAAAATGCGTGAGCCGTCCGCCCGTCTGCTCGATGATTTCTGGGCCCGTCGTGTCGTAGTGCGCCCGCCAGTTCGCGTCGTTGCTGTACTGATCCGGATAGAAGTACCGATCCGGCTCTTCGGCATACAGGCGACGCGCCTCGCGAATCGATCCATCGGTCCCCTCAAGGGGATCGGTGAGCACCAGATCGGCGCCAAGCGCGCGCAGCATCAGCTTGCGCTCCGGGCTCGCGTTCTCCGGCACGCACAGCTTCACGGCGTAGCCACGTGCCGCCCCGACCATCGCGTAGGCGATCCCGGTGTTGCCCGAGGTGGCGTCGAGAATCGCGCGCCCCGGCGTCAACCGGCCCGACGCCTCGCCCTCGAGAATCATCCGGGCCGCCGCACGATCCTTGACCGAACCGCCCGGATTCTGCCATTCGGCCTTCGCGTAAAGCTCGACGCCCTGAGGCACCTCGCGCTCGAAGCGGTGCAGCCGCACGAGCGGCGTGCGACCGATCATGTCGAGCACCGAGGAACTCGACTGACGGCTGACCATCGAGGATTCAGGGACTGATGAGGACATGTTGTTGATATACGACCGAACTAGTCCGGAATTATATCAGCGAGAGAAAGACTGTCAAACCCTTATACTCGCCTGACGGCATGAGTGCCAAGGAATCCGTGGAACTTCAGTCATTGCAGCGAGATGCGCCTGGAATCGTCCGTCTGGGCGAATGGCTCTTTCGCCATCGGACAGTGACTCCCGTCCCCCTTGCTCTCGCCCTCCTGGGGATCACTATCGGCACGGCACCGCCATCGGCTGCCTTGACGCTGACAGGCGTCGGCTTGGTGATCCTCGGCGAAGGTGTACGGCTGTGGGGCGTCCGCCATATCGGCGTTATCTCGCGCACCAGAAGCGGCCGTCTCGGTCCGCTCGTCGCATCGGGCCCCTTCGCTCTGGTTCGCAATCCACTCTACCTCGGCAACATCGCGCTGTGGATCGGATTTAGTGTGAGCGCACGCCTGATCTGGCTCGCGCCGCTTGTCGCTCTGCTCCTTGCTCTCGAGTACCACGCGATCGCGCGGTGGGAAGAGCAGCAGCTCGAAACGCAGCTCGGCGACCCTTACCGACAGTACCTCGCGCGCGTGCCGCGCTGGATCCCCACGCTCGGTTCGCGAGCAGTTGAACGCGCGACGGCGCCCTACTCCTGGCGCGAGATGCTCTTCAGCGAGCGGGGTACGCTCATCGCCATTGCCGTAGGATACGCCCTGCTCTGGGTCAAGTTTCACGTCTGACGTCTCAAGTCTGAAGCTGAACTTGAGACTCCACACTTTCAAGACTTCAGGGATTGCCATAGGTACCAGCACGCCACCGATCGGTATGGACGCCACTTCTCGCCAAGTTTCAGGATCCGCGTCGCGTCGGGCCGCTTGCGCAACCGATACACCTTCTGCACGGCGTTGACGATGCCCAAATCGTCCGCCGGCAGCACGTCGGGCCGGTGCAGGCGGAACATCAGGAACATCTCAGCCGTCCATCGTCCGAAACCCTTCACCGATGTCAGGCGTTCGATGACCAGTTCGTCTGGGAGCATCTCGAGATCCTCGAGCACCAGACGGCCGTCGGCCAGACGGGCGCACAAGTCGCGCAGATAGCCGACCTTCTGTCCGCTCAGGCCGACCCCGCGCAGCGCTTGATCGCTTTGGGCGTCGATCGCAGAGGCGCCGAGAGGCTGATGCTCGAAGAGCGCCACGAAGCGGCCGAAGATCGTGGCGGCCGCTTTCGTCGACAGCTGTTGGCTGACGATCGCGCCGACGAGCGCGCTCAGGTGATCCGTCCGTTGGCGGTCGGCGAGGCCGCAGGGACCGACGCGCCTGATGAGGGCGCCCAGCATCGGGTCGCGCCGCATCAGCGCGCGGCGCGCGCGCGCATAGCCATGGGGCGTCAACGTGGCCAGTGGTGCGAAGGACGCACCGGTTGGGGACGCCGAAGTCATCCGGACGGGATTACCTGACCGAGGCGGTGAGCGTGACGTGCGCGCGGATCTCGAGGACACCCGGCTCGACATTGCCAACCGACGCGCCCTCGACACGCACCAACACGGTGGGGCGCGCGATCACGGCCTCGGAGGGCGACTCCTCGATGCGCACGATCTTCTCGATCGTCTTGTTGGCGCCCGCCGCCGCGGCTGCGGCCCGCCCATACGCGTCTTCAACGGACAAACGGATGGCTTCGCGCTCGACGGTTGCCCGATCCTTCAAGTCGAACCGAACGCCCTTGAGCGAGCTCGCGCCGGCCTGCACCATGGCGTCGGCAACCTCGCCCGCCCGCGCGACATCGTCGACTCGAATCTCGATGATGGTGCGCGCAACGTAGCGGCCCCTGCGTGGGACCTGACGCCCGCCGACGTTCTCGAACTCCTGCTGAAGCACCAGCCCGACGATCTTCAACGCATCCTGCGGTACGCGCGTGACGGTAAGGCGACGCCGGACCGCCGCCAACGCTTCGGTGTTGTCCCGTTGCGCCACGCGGGGGTTGTCGGCCATCGACTCAAATTCCAGGGTGACGAAGGCCACATCCGGCGGCCGCTGAAGAACGGCCTCGCCGGTCGCCACGATGAGCGAGGCATCCGACGACCCGTCCTGTGCCGAGAGTGGCAGCGCGAGCGCGAGCATGATGACGATTACGGGGAGCATACAATCCTGAATCCGACGCTGTAACTGTAGGTGTCCGGCGGAACTCTGTGACGGCATGCACATCTTAACATCGACACGTCGTCGTTGACCCACGAGCCGCCGCGAACGATCCGCATGCGGCCGGTTTCAGGCACGCGGGGATCGCGCGCATCGCTCTCGCTGTAGTAATCACCGCTGTACCAGTCCGACACCCATTCCCAGACGTTGCCGGCCATATCGCACAGCCCGTACGCGTTGGGCGAGTACGTGCCTGCCGGGCGCGTCCCCCGCTGCCGCTTGACCGACGGACCAGCCAGGAAGTTGCAGCGCGACGGATCGATGTCGTTGCCCCATGGATACCGGAGGCCTTCGGCGCCCCCGCGCGCCGCTTTCTCCCACTCGGCCTCGGTCGGAAGCCGCGCCACGCGCCCGAGTACCTCCGACAGCCACCGGCAATACGCGAGCGCGTCGTTGTATCGAACGAGCACGACGGGATGACCGCCGAGGCCCTCCGGCGGTTCCGCACGGTCCCAGACGTACGGCGCGGCCAGCTCCCCGAAAAGCGCGTCTCGCCCCCCGGTCGCGATGAGCGGCAGTCCCCGAATCGCAGGCGCCGGATAACCCGTCGCGCGAATGAAGCGCGCGAATTCGTCCTCGGTCACCGCGAAGCGCCCGATGAAGAACTCGCTCACGTAGACGCGATGAACCGGGCGCTCCTCTTCGTCGGCATCCGCAGCGCCCATCAGGAAATCACCGGCGGGAATCCGCACCAAGTCAGGAGGAGTGGCGAGCGTCATCGACGGTTCTGCACCGAAAAGGCTGGGTCGCCCGTCCTGCCACGGCCCGCCACCAGCCCGTCAGTATAGTCCAGGACCAAACTGTTGCCGTCGCGCGAAGGGGCCTCGACAGGCTACTCTGATGGCGCACGGCACGATCGTCGTGCGTCACCGGATCGTCACAGGGGGCGATAGATGGACATCGCGGACGTCAAGAAGAAGGTCGCTGGCGCCATGCTGCGCGCCAGGAACCGCGCCGCCGAGCGGCGGGCGCGCACTGACAGCGCCGCACGCGCCTACGAAGTATTTCTCGAGCGCATCGCCATGCCTCTGTTCCGCCAGGTCGCGAACGTCCTGCGCGCGGAGGGCTACGTCTTCGACGTCTTTACGCCTGCCGGCAGCGTGCGGTTGATGTCTGAGAGGAACGGCGACGACTACATCGAGCTTGTCCTCGAAACGTCTGGGGACGAGCCCATGGTGATCGGACGCACGAGCCGCCGCCGCGGGCACCGCACTCTCCAAACAGAGACGGCCATCGGCGACCCTGAGGCCCTCGGAGAAGACGACGTGCTTGCGTTCGTGGTGAAGGCGCTCGAACCGTTCGTCGAACGATAAGGAAGCGGTCAGGCCAGGCGCTCGACCGCCGAGGTGTCGATGCCGTGACGCTTGAGGAGTGCAAGAAACACCGGCCGGTCGGCGACGTGGCGACACGCTTCCCGCACGTCGACCAAGCCGCCGAGCACGAGGGAAACGAGCGCGTCATTGAGCGGCACCATGCCGTGGCGGCGGCCCCCTTCGATCGCCATCGGCAGGTGCGACGTCGTGCCCTCGGCGAGCACGCTCGCGACCGCCGGAGTATTCAATAGCAGCTCGCGAGCCGCCACACGCCCGCCGCCGATCTTGGGCAGCAGGACCTGGGCCACCACGCCTCGCAGATTGTCGGCCAAGGCAAACTGCACTTGACGACTGTACTCGGGCGCGTAGAGATCGATGATGCGATCGATGGTCTCGGTCGCATCGTGCGCCGCAAAGCCGCCGATGACGAGGTGGCCTGAGGCGGCCGCCTCGAGGGCCACGTTCATCAGGGCGCCGTTGCGGATCTGCTCGAGCACCAGCACGTCGGGATCCTCGCGCAGCGCGGCGCGCGCCGCTGCCAGCAGCTCCTCGTCTCCGCCACGCACCTCACGCTGACTCACAAACGAGCTCCCGCGCACGTGCGCGATGTTGATCTCGCGCTCGATGGTGATGACGTGATCGTGCCGCGTGCGGTTGATCAGGTCCACGAGCGCGGAAATGAGCGTCCGCTTGCCGCTCGAGCGCGGCCCGGCGATGAGCACCAAGCCCTCCGGCTCGATGGCCAGTGCCTCGATCTCGGGCGACAGTCCGAGCTGGTCGACCGACACGGCCTGCCCGGGCATCAGTCGGAAGACGCCGCCTGGCCCGCGATGATCGCGGACGCTCATGCAGCGCACACGGCCGATCGCCTCGATGTCGCAGAGCCACTCGGTCGTGGCGCCTTTGCGCAGCGCCTCGTGGCTGCGCTCCGGCATCAAGGTCAACAGCAGCGACACCACGTCGTGCGACGCGAGCACCGGCTCGCCGTCGAGGATCTGGATCTGGCCGTCCACGCGGATCGACGGACGCGCGTCGGACGACAGGTACAGCGTGGACGCGCCGCGCGCGGCCGCGATCCTCAGCAGGCGCTCGAGGCCCCACAGCGTGTCGTCGGCTGGCGGCGGCGCCTCGGTCCGGTCGGCCCGGATGGGATTGCGCGACATCGGAAGGATGACTGCGGGCTGCGGCGCCGGGCGGACCGGTGGCGGCTCGACGGCCGCGGCCGGAGCCGGCGGCGTGGGCGGCGGCACCGGTCGATCGGGCGGTTCCAGCCTGATGGTCGCGCCGGGTGGTTGGGTCCTACCGGCGCCCACGCGCCGGGTGTCACCATCAGGCAGCTCAACCTCGAGTCCTTCGCCACCGGAGAGCACGCCGCCTCGTCCGCGCTCCGACCACAACTGGTCCGCGTCGGGCAGCGCCAGGTCGTCGTCGGCCGCCGGTCTGCTGACGTGTTTGTCCTCGAAGGAGGCCCCCCTCGCGTTCGCGTCCTGCCACAACTGAGCCTTGTCGGGCAGCGCCAAATCCTCATCGGCCGGCGGTCTGCCAGTGCGCTCGCCCTCGAATGGCGCGGGTTGCGCTTGAGCGGCTGGTGCAGTAATCACCTCGTCGAGGCGCGTAGCCCTCTGGGTCGC
>MELA01000069.1:13536-19022 GCA_001767495.1 Acidobacteria bacterium RIFCSPLOWO2_12_FULL_65_11
GGCTGCGCCGGCGCCCCTCCTCGTGCCTTCGCTCTCGGTCACGGCTCGCTGCAGCGTACGGACGCGTTCGTCGAACGCCTCGATCTCCTTCATTCTGGCGCCGAGCATTCCCATCTCAGCACGGACTACCTCGAGCAACGCCGTCGAATCCTTCTGGAGTCTGGCACTCTCGCGCTCGACCTCCTGGCTGACCGCGGCGGCTGCCTCCATCCGTTCTGCGCTCCTGGCCGACAGCTGTTCGATCCGGGCGATCGTCTCTTCGGCCTTCGCGGCTTGCTTGATGTCTTCGGTGAGCTTATCGACCTGCACCCCCATCGCCGAGATCGTCTCGGTGACGCGGTTGGCCTGGACGACGGCCTGCTCGACGGCCTGGTGCTGCGCTTCGAGGTCCTTGACCCTGTGCGACACCTGCTCAGCGAGTGCATTGAGGCTCCCGAGCCGCCCTTCGGCGGCCTGCGTGAGATCGTTGAGCTGGGAGAGCGGCGCCAGTTTCTGATCGAGCTCGTTCTTGAGCGCACCCACCTGCGCCATTGCCTGTTTGAATCCCTGCTCGGCGTCGCGCAGATGACCGCGCAGCTCTTCGAGCCCGGCGCGCTCGTTCTTCAGCGCCTCGAGTGTCGCCTGCGCCTCGGACGAGAGGTGCCGGACCACCTCGTGCTGCTCTTGCAGATCCATCTTGGCTTCGAGCTCGTGTGCGCCGGCAGCCACCGCCGTCTTCTTCAACAGCTCGTCGACGTGAGCCAGCCGATCATCAAGCGACTCGAGCGCAATCTGCTTCTTGGCGACGTCGCCCAGTTGCGCCAAGACGGTGTCGAAGCGGCTGCCGATGCCGTCGACCTTCTCCGACAGCGCGACCAGGTCTCTGTCCTTGGCCGCCAGCGCCTCGATGCGGCCGTCGCTGTCGGTCACGGCTTCCTGCAGAGTGCGGACGCGCTCGTCGAACGTCTCAAGCTCCTGTTGCCTCGCGGCGAGCGTCCCCAACTCCGCGCGGAACGTCTCGAGCAATGCGGCCGTCTCCTTCCGGATCCCGATGCCCTCGTCGGCCTCACGCAACGCTTCGCGGATCCGGTCCGCGTCCTGCGTGAGGGCCGTGGTGCTCGACCTGATCTGCCCGAGCTCGTTCTTGAGTGCGCCCGCCTGCGCCAGGGTCTGTCTACCCTCCCGCTCGGCATCGCGCAGATGACCGCGCAGCTCTTCGAGCGCGCCACGCTCCTTCTTCAGCTCCTCGAGCGTCGCCTGCGTCCGCAATACTTCGGACGAGAGATGCTGGACAGCCTCGCCGTGCGCTTTGAGCTCGCCGTCCGGCCCGAGCGCCTTCAGCGTGGCCTGCTCGGCCTGCCGAGCAGCCTCGGTGAGCGCCTGAATGCGTTTGTCGATTTCGTCCAGCCCTTTGGTGCGATCGTCGAGCGCGGTGAGGCGCCGCGTGATGTCGTCGAGCCGGGCCGTTGCGCCGGCCACCTCCTCGACAAGCACAGCCGCGGGCTGGCCTTGCGGTTCGGGCGCCGGGCCAGCGGGAGCTGCCGGGCTGGCTTCAGGCAACGGTGCCGCCAGGGCCTCGTCAAGGAAGTTCTCCTCGAGCACGCGCCGGCGGCGAATCTCGGCCCACACGTCGTCTCCGCCTCGCGCGGCCACGACGGTGAACCGCTCGCGGGGAAAGCCGGGCTGGGGCGGCAGCTCGTATTGAACGGCCCCGAACTCGTCGAGCGCGTGCAGAGACTCCGGCGGCAGCAGCTGCGCGACAATGCCGCTGACGGCATCGAGCGCCAGGGCGCTGCTGGCCAACTCGATCTGGCCGGCCGGCGCCACGACGTACGGCTTGTCGCCGGCATGCAACACCAGCGCTTCGCCGTCGACGTGCACGATCGCCTGAAGCAGGGAGGGAACGAGGCTCATCTACTTATGCTCGTGGGGCCCCACCCCCACTCGCCCACGCGCTCGCACCGTGGTGCTCGCGCGTATCCAGAACAGAACGTCACAGCGGCCCCTTCGCAAGGCCTCTGCACGCCACTGCACACGTCTGCACGAAGTGACCAAGGCTTCACTGGTTTGAGTGTCGGCGTGAGCCGGCTTTGGCGTTAGGAACGGCGCGCCATCCCGACTTCATAGATCCTCACGAGCTCGACGAGCTTGTAGCCCCGCGTTTGATACGGCGGCACGATACGTTCGGTTCGCAGATACTGGAGCATGCCGGCGTCGGAATAGTCCGGCGCGCCGATGTCCGCGACCGCCGTCAGGGCGCGCTCTAGACCGGCCACCGTCATCGCCTTCTCGGTTACCGTCCGTGACGCAGGCAGCACGCCAAAGCGGCGGATAGACTCCTGACGGGCGGCGACAGCAAAGGCGACGAACACCTCGTTGCTGATGAAATTGTAATCGGCCTCGGATCGGCTGACCGGCGCATCTTCAACCCTCACCAGCGTAACGAGTTCCAGGGCACGCAGCCGCTCAACGAGCAGCTGCGTAAACTCGCCCTCACCCGACCACTTCGATGTGTCGACCTTCAATTCTCGTGGGGCCCCACCCCCCACCCCCCACCCCCACTCGCTGGCGCCTTCGCGCCGCAGCGCTCGGCGTAACCTGCAATGCGATTGCTTCGGAATCGCGCGCGGTCGTTGTGGGCCCCCGCCTGAAGGCGGACGACGTATCGACGACCATGGGTCCGCCTGAGTGTCCGGCTTCAGCCGGACCCTGCCTTACGCGCGCGGTGGATCGCCATCAGGCCACCCAGGACCGGATCGTAGCGCACATCGGTGAAGCCCCGCGCTTCCATCAACCGGGCGACCGCCCGCGCCCCCGGATACCGGCGGATCGACGCCGGGATGTACCGGTACGTGTCCGGATCGCGATGGAGCACCCAGCCGAGCGCCCCGCCGACGATCGTCAGGTAGAACAAGTATGCGGCGCGGACAATGCGCATGTCAGGCCGGTTGAAGTCGAGCGACAGGAGTAGCCCGTCCGGTCGAAGTACGCGTCGGATTTCGTCGACCGCCCGGTTGAGATCCGGCACGTTCCGCAGGCCATACCCGGTCGTGACGAGGTCGAACGAGCCGTCCGGGAACGGCAGCGCCAGCATGTCGCCCACGAGAAACGAAGGGCCCGCCCGCCCGGCGGGCGCCTTGGTCCGTGCGAGATCGATCATGCGGTGGGTGATGTCGAGACCGGCAACCCAGGCGCCTTGCGCCGCCAGCGCGAACGCGATGTCGCCGGTGCCGGTGGCCAAGTCGAGCGCCCGCGTACCCGCGCCAGCTCCGGCCCGGGAGACGAGGCGCCGCTTCCACCGCTTGTCCTGCCCGTACGAGAGCGCGACGGTGACAAAGTCGTATCGGTGGGCGATCGTCGCGAACAACTGCCTGACGTACCGGCGCTTGCCGTCCGGCGTGGCAATTCGGTTGTCGAGGGGATTGAACCGCAAATCGCGATAATATCCCCACATGGACCCAACGAGCACCGTCGAGAACTACCTCAAGGCGATTTACTACGGCCAGTCCACGCTGCCGCGCGGAGGACGGCTGGTGCCGATGGGGAGTGTCGCTGCGGCGCTCGGCGTGACGGCGGGCACCGCGACCACGATGGTGAAAACGCTGGCCGAAACTGGGCTCGCCGAGTACGAGCCCTACAGCGGGGTCCGGCTGACGGCCGCCGGCGAAAAACTCGCCGGACGCGTCCTTCGTCGACATCGCCTCGTCGAGCTGTTCCTCGTCCAGGTGATGGGGATGAGCTGGGCCGAGGTGCACGAGGAGGCCGAAAAGCTCGAGCACGTCGTCTCCGAGCGGCTGATCGAGCGGATGGACGGGATGCTCGGATACCCGACCCACGATCCGCACGGCGATCCAATCCCGAACACCGAGGGGACGATTGCGACCCGACATCTCGACAACCTGCTGACCTGTCCGCTCGGCACGCCTTTGAAGGTCACTCGCATCGCGGATCAGGATCCGGCATTTCTTCACTTCATCGAGCAGAACGGCCTCAAGCCGGGCCAGTCCGTCGAGGTCGAAGCCCGCGATGACGCGGCCGATGCGGTCCGGCTGCGCCGGAAGGATCGCCGGTCGATCACAATCGGCGCCAGGGCCGCCTCGAAGCTGCTCGTTGAGATCGGCTCCTGAGCTCAGCGCCGGAACGGTAGCTCGTACGACAGATAGACGAACACGGCGGCCTCTATGGCGCCGTCTCTCAAGGTGAGCGGCATGGCCAATCCGACGACGAGTTGGTGATCGCTCAGGTTCCACCCGCCACGGGCGCCCGGCGAGACAGTGAAGACGGCGGTGCGACCGGTCGTTCCGGAGCTTTCCACTTCGTGCGCCCACTCGAACACCTGTTCGACGAGCACGTTCAGCATGGGACGAATTCGCCAGATGCTGCTTGCGGCCAAGTGCGGCGTAAACAGGGTGACATCCCCAGCTGGAGAGACGCCAGCATCGACTCCTGAGAGATGCGTGAACCCGCCGCTCCAGTGAAAGTACAGGTCGTTCCGCTGCTTGCTGAACGGCAGATTCACTTGCCAGCCGACAACCCCGCTCCCGAGGTTCTTGTCCGTGCCGCCACTGGGCAGGATCATCGTGAAGCGCGGCGCGAAGGCCGGGCGCCGAGCGCCCTCCACGAGCGCCTGATACCGATAATGGATCTGGATGTCGCCGACACCGCGTTGGCCGGCGAGGCTGGCGAAGGGCACGGTGTACGAAACCTGGTGTCTCTGCCTGGCGAGGGGCCATTCCTGCGTGAACGCGGCGTCCCAGTCCGATCCGGTACGGGCAAAACCAAAGATGTTCTGGACGACGCCACGCTCCTGGTTGAACGCTTCCTCGACCAGGAACGAGTTGTCGAGGATCTCGAACGCCTTGGCCTCGCGCGGAGCCGGCGGCGACTGAGCGACTGCCGACCGCTGGCCAACGAGCACGAACAGCAGCACCTTCGAGACCTGAATCAGGACTGTGGAGGCCGTGCGCGAGCCCGTTGGGTGAGCAAGGAACATCGATCCGGGTCTCAACCGTCCGTTGGTCGCAGGACAAGGCGACGTTTTGAAGACAGGCTAGTTTATATTTGAGTGGTCAAACTCGTCAAGCCTGAACTGCGGCGAGCAAGTCAATCGGTGCATCGATGACGCGATCCCCGGGCCTGAGCTCGCCCACCGGCACGCCCTCGAAGCCAAACCCGTAGCGGGCCAGGCATATCGCCGTCGAAGCGTTCTGCGCCGTGCGCCAATCGACCGTCGAGTCGCCAACGAGCAGCGCCTCGGCCGGCGCGACGGCCACTCGTGCGAGCAGGTGCCGCAGACCCGACGGATCGGGCTTTCGCGGAAACGGGCCGTCGCCGCCAACGATGGCCTCGTCGGCAAAATACCGCGCGAGGTTCAGGCCGCCGAGGATCGACCTGGTCGCAGCCAGCGGTTTGTTCGTCAGCACGCCGAGGGGTGCACGAGCGGCCAGTGTCTCCAGAACCTCGGCCATTCGCGGGTACGGCCGCGTGTGGTTCAACAGGCGCCGGTC
>MELA01000070.1 GCA_001767495.1 Acidobacteria bacterium RIFCSPLOWO2_12_FULL_65_11
AAATTATTGGCCTGCCAGCCTCTGACACCGTCAATACATTGACGAAATTCACGTCACTGCACGCCTGATTCTCCTCCTCTTCCCGAACTGAGACGACACGCTAACGATTTTAGAACTAACGGTCTACGGGCAAACGCTGGGAGCAGAGATGCATTTTGGTGCACTGACTCTGGCGTTGGTATCGCCATTGCGATGTTGCGCAGCCGCAGGCACCAACCCGACTGGGTTTTAAGTGATCCGCATGGTCCGGCTCAAGCCGGACACTACGTCGTGAATGTAGTGTCCGCCTTCAGGCGGACCGGCCAGTCGGCGGTTGCTGTTGAGGAGAAGCAGCATGCGCGTCCAGCCCGTCGCCGCCAGTCACACCCGCCGAATCGTCGCCAGTCTGCCGTTTGTCGAAGGCCTCGCTCGACGGATGGCCGCGACGATGCCGAATTCAATTGACGTCGGCGATCTCGTGCAGGACGGTGTCCTTGGCCTGATCGACGCCGTGCGGCGATTCGACCAGGACCGCGGCATCAAGTTCGAAACCTTTGCCGAGCGTCGCGTGCGCGGCGCCATGATTGATGCGCTGCGCCGGGATGCCTGGCCGCGTGGCGTCCGGCGCCAGCGGCGCGAGCTCGACGCGGCGCGCGAGGCGCTCCGCCGCGAGCTTGGCCACGAGCCGTCGATGGCCGATCTCGCCGCCCGCGTGGGTTCCGACGAGAAGCGGTTGAGCCGCACGATTGTCCGTATCAACACCATCGAGTCGACCTCACCGCTCGCGACCGGCGAGCACATGGACGAGAACTCGCTGCCGCGGGCGCTGGTACCGTCCGAGCCGGATTCGCCTGACGCGGCCTACGAAAAGACTGAAACGCGCAGTCGCGTCCGGGCGGCCATCCTGTCGCTGCCGGTGCGCGAGCGCAAAGTCATCGGTCTCTATTACTACGGCGAAGTGACGATGAAGGAAATCGGCGCCGAGATTGGCGTCAACGAATCGCGCGTCTCGCAGCTGCACGCGCGCGCGATCCGGCGTCTGCGCGACGCGCTGGGCGACATGAACCCGCAGCAGGCCGTCGAGGTCCGGCGTCAGCTCGTCGCCTTCACGTCGAGAAAGCCCAAGATGGTCAAGGCAGAACTGCCGGCGGCGGAAACCGTCGCGGCTCCGCACGGCGTGGTCCTGCCCTACAAGCGGGCGGCCAAGCGCGCGGTCGTGGCGCACGCGACACTCAAGATGGGCCGCGCGCGGCAGGCGATCGCGGTGGCGAGATAGCGCTTTTCACCGTGCCGTGGTACGTAGTGTCCGGCTTGAGCCGGACCCGTGGGCGGTCCGCCTGAAGGCGGACACTACAGCATAGGGAAAAACGCTCTTAGGCAAGTACTTCCCGCACCGTCCGCAGCAGATCGCCGAGCCTGAACGGCTTGGCGAGCCAGGGGCACGCGCTCTGCTCGAGGAGCATCTCGGTCTCAGTGCTGGCGACGTCGCCGGTCACGAAAATCACCCGTCGGGCCAGCACCGGCGCCGCTGCGGCGAGAGCCTTATAGAAGGCCTTTCCGTCGAGCCGCGGCATCTTCAGGTCGCAGATCACGGCGTCAAAAGTCGCCAGCTTCACTTTGGCCAGCGCTTCTTCGCCGTCCGACGCGTGTTCGACACCGTAGCCTGCGTCGCGAAGCGCGTCGGTGACAGCGATCGCCAAGGCGGCCTCGTCTTCGACGATCAAGATTGACGCGCCGGCCCCGGGTGCTTTGACTCCCAGCGTCTCCAGGCGATCCGACCGTCGCGCACGCGCGGCCGACGGTGAGGGCAGCTTGCCGCCGGTGATTGGCACCTCCACGTAGAACGACGCGCCGGCATGTGGTTGAGACTCGAGCCTGATGCGTCCGCCGTGCTCCTGGATAATCGCGTAGGCGACGGTCAGTCCGAGTCCGGTGCCCTTGCCGACCTCCTTGGTCGTAAAGAAGGGGTCGAAGATTTTCGGCTGCACGTCGTCGGGAATGCCCGGGCCGTCGTCGTTGATCTCGAGGAGGACCGACTCGTGATTCGCGTCGTGCCACGTGCGCACCACGAGCACGCCGCGGCCGTGGGCGGCGAGCATGGCCTGCTCGGCGTTGATGATGAGATTGAGGAGGACCTGCTGCATCTGGTGGCCGTCGGCGAACACCTGCGGCAGCCCGGCCGCGAGCGCATCGATCACGGTGATGTTCGACACGCGCTGATCGTAGGCGCGCAAGGCGAGCGTCTCCCGGATGATTTGATTGATGTCCACCATGGCGCGCGTCGTCTGCCGCTTGCGCGCGAAGGTGAGCAGGTTGCGGACGATGCGGGCGGCGCGCTCCGATTCGGTGAGGATCGTCTCGAGTCCCTGACGAACCGGTTCCTCGAGGGTCGCCCGCGACGAGAGGCGTTCGGCCCAGCTCAGGATGGTGGCGAGCGGATTGTTGAGCTCGTGAGCGACGCCGGAGATCGTCTGGCCGAGCGCCGCCATTTTCTCCGCCTGCAGCAGCTGGTGGTAGATATCGCGGGTCTCATCGTCGAGCTTCTTGCGCTCGCTGACATCTCGAACGAGGGCTTCGACTCTCACGCTGCCGTCTTCGAGCGGGCCTTCGGCGGCCGCCGTGAGCTCGACCCACACGGCGCTCGTGTCAGCTCGCCGCAGGCGCAGCAGGTAGTCGTTGACCGCGCCGTCAGCCGAGAGGCGCGCGACGAGCGCCGCGCGGGCCTGCGGATCGACGAAGCACTCGCGATCGAACGGCCGCACGTCGGCATCGAGCGCTTCGCTCGCGTAGCCGAAGATGAGCTTCAGATGCGGATTGGCGGCGATCGTGGAGGTCGAATCGGGACCGATTGTCCCGATGTACACGCCCTCATGGACGGCTTCGAACAGCCGCGCGAACACGGCCTCACGGGGCTCCACGGAGGGAATTATAGTGCCGGGATTTGGGATTTGGGATTCGGGATTCGGGGAGAGGGGGTTTGGCCGGATTTACCGTCGAGCCTCAAGCGATCGCAAAAGGCCGTGGGCGAGCTCGCCAACTGGAGTCGCGTGCTCATGGAATCGCTTCATATCCGCGGCCTTCACGAATCCGAGCCTCTCGGCGAGCAGGGCCTGCGTTTCGAGTTCGGCGTGCGAGCCCAGGGCAATCACAACGTGGTGGATGTAGCTCGGTCGGCGATGGCGGTGCCCCTCTGCAATATTGGACGGTATCGACACAGCCGCTCTGCGCATCTGAGCCGAGAGACCGAATCGCTCGGACTCCGGAAAGCTCGCTGTCATGCGAAATACAAACTCGGCAAGGTCCAGTCCCTTTTGCCAGACAACCAAGTCACGGTAGCTGGTGATGGGTTGCGCCATGCGACTGCCGAGTGCATGGCCCATGCCGCGAGGAATAATTGGGCTTTCTTGTTCATTGAGCGTTGAACTGCGCAGGATTCGCAATATCGGCCGGGCTCCAGATCGCAGTTCTTGCCACCCACATCCCCGAATCCCCCGAATCCCCCGAATCCCAAATCCCGAATCCCCAATCCCGATTAGTTCGCAGCAGGCGGTTCGGGCGTGTGCGTGTGGGTGGTGGCCTTCGGTCCCCACTCCTTGTCGATCGCGGCGCGAATCTCACGAACCGCGGCGCCCTTGGTGAACAACTGCCGCGCCTGGGTTGCCACGTCGATGCAGACCGCGCAGTCCATGCCGTGTTCGTCCCACAGCACGACGTCGCCGTTGATGTCGCGCGCTTTGACGAAGCAATCCTCGTTGCCGCGGTGGCCGCTCCGCTCGCAGCCGCAGAAGCACGGCACGTAGCTCAGAATCTCCGGATGTTCGGCGGCGAATCGATAGGCCGCGGTCACGATCTCCGCCGAGCGCGGCATCGGATAGCCGGGAAACTGCAGCGGAGGCAGATTGGCCTGCGGATGCGGCTTCAAGTCCGCCGGAATCGGGGCGGGCTGGGGCGTGGCCTGTGCCGCGTTTGGCACCTGGTCCGGCTGAAGCCGGACACTACGTACGTACACGAAACCGGCGCCAATGAGAGCCAGCGCGACGACGCCGGCGACAAGAGGCATCGACGAGCGCTTTGGCGCCGGCGGCGAGGCGGGCGGCTGTGTCTGGGTCTTAGCTGAAGATTTTCTACCCATATGAGGTCCTTGGCTCGCCGTAGCGCCCCATGCGCGGAGGCGGCCTTTGCATTTTACCCTGCCGGCTGTTTCGGCTACAGTTTCGGCCTAACCCATGAGTCCCGTCGGTCGCCAGGACCGCGTACTGCTCCTCGGCCTCGCCGCTGCGGTGTTCGTCATGCTCTGGGGACCGATTCGCTTCCTGCTCAACCTCACGCGCCAGGTGGAGGAGACCTCGGGCCTCAACCTCCTGCCGGCCCTGCTCATCCTGACGCTCTTCTTCCTCTTCCACCAGCGAGGCAAGCGCCAGGAATCCCAATCGCAGGTCGCCTCGGCCGAAGCGGAGGCGAGCCAGGCGCACAGCCGGGCCGCCGAGATGGAGCGGCTCGCCATGTTCGGCCAGGCCCTCGGGCACTCGCTCGACGCCGAGGCCATCAGGGACATCGTCGCCCAGCACCTGCCGAAGCTCGTGGCCACCGACGACGCGTGGGTGATGATGCGCCTCGACGGCTACTGGAAGGCGCTCACCGGCGCGTCGCGCGACGATCGACGCGAGCTCATCGCCGATCGCGTGCTCGTGCCGGGCGTCGAGTCGTCGGAGGGAACCCCCGTGTCGATCGAGGGCCATCTGTGCTTGCCGCTCGTGGCCGCCGGCCACGCACTTGGCGTGCTCGGCGTCCCCGACACGGCTGGGCCGTTTACCGAAAGCCGACAGCGCGTGCTTCGGGCGACGGCGACACTGCTCGGCATCTCGCTTAGAAACGCGGAGCTCTTCCGCGAGGTGAAGGAGAACAGTCTGCGCGACGGGCTCACCGGGTGTTTCAACCGGACGCACGCACTCGAGGTCGTTGGGATCGAGCTCAGGCGCGCGAGGCGGTCGCAGCTGCCCGTGTCGCTCGTGATGTTCGACCTCGATCATTTCAAAGCGATTAACGATCGCTACGGTCATCAGTGCGGCGATACGGTGCTCTCCGCCGTCGGAGCCAAGATGCGCGAGTTGCTGCGTGGCAGCGACATGAAGGGCCGCTACGGCGGCGAAGAATTCATCGTGCTCCTCCCTGAGACGCCGCTCGAGGGCGCCAAGCGGGTCGCCGAGAACCTGCGGCGCGAGTTGGCCGCCATGCCCATTCAGTGGAAAGGGGAAACGATCCATATCACGGCAAGCTTTGGCGTCACCGTGGCGCAGGCGTCGGAGATCGACACCGAGGCGCTCGTCGGCCGCGCCGACCAGGCGCTCTACCGCGCCAAGGCCGAGGGACGCAACTGCGTGCGGCTGTCGATCGAGACGGCCGCGGCCTAGCCCGCATTATTCGTGAAGGGGCCGATTTCGGTTCGTGTGCGGCGTGAT
>MELA01000071.1:0-9470 GCA_001767495.1 Acidobacteria bacterium RIFCSPLOWO2_12_FULL_65_11
AGGAGGCAGAACGCGCTCTTCGCGAGAGCGAACAGCGATACCGGGCCGTCGTTCAGCATATCGACGAGATTGTGTACGCCGTAGAGATGACAGCCGACCCATCCGCAGGGCGTGTTGTGTTCGTGAGCGATCGCGTTGAGCGCGTGACCGGGCATACGTCTCAGGAGTTCATGGAGAACCCGCAGCTTTGGAACTCGCTGCTCCATCCCGACGACGCCTCATCCGTCGCGTCGCTCACCGGTCGGCTGCTCTCGGAACGAACATCGGTCACTCGCCTGTATCGCCTGCGCGACGATCGGACGGGCCATTACCTGTGGATCGAAGACAGAGTCGTGCCCCATGTTGCCCGAGACGGCGCACCGGTGACGCTCTTTGGAGTCGCCCGCGACGTCACGGAACGCCACCGGGCCGAGCAGTTCCTGGCCGAGCAATCGAAGATCCTGGAATCGTTCTTCAAGCACACACAAACGTGCATCGTATTTCTTGACAAGGATTTCAACTTCATCCGCGTCAATGACGCCTACGCGCAAGCCTGTCGGCGTGACGTCTCCGAATTCGCCGGACGCAACCATTTCGAACTCTACCCATCCGATGCCAAAGCAGAATTTGAGCGTGTCGTTCGGACCAAGGAATGCTTCCAGGCTCTCGCCAGGCCGTTCACATTTCCCGACCATCCGGAATGGGGCGTCACGTACTGGGACTTGACGTTGGTGCCGATTCTGGACGATCGCGGCGGAGTCGAGTTTCTGGTCTTCTGTCTCAACGATGTCACCGAGCGGAGGCGCGCCGAAGAGGGGTTGCACGAGAGTGAGGAGCGCCTGCGGCTCATCAGGGACAACGTGCTGGACCTGGTGAGTCAAGTCGGGCGTGACGGCACCTACGTGTATGTCAGCCCGTCATATCAAGAGGTGCTTGGCTACTCGCCGCAATCCCTTCTTGGCACGTCGGCGTTCGAGCTGGTACATCTGGAGGACCTTGAACGAGTCAGGGCCGTTTTCGATGAAGCCGTTCAACGTCGCGCCTCAGGCCGATCTGACCTCCGCTACCGACACGCGGACGGCCATTACGTGTGGCTCGAGGCGGTTGGCACACTGCTGTTCGACCAGACGGGCACGCCAAACGGGGCGGTGCTAAGCGCTCGCGACATCACCGAACGCAGGCGCGCGAACGATGCGTTGAAAGACGCCCACGCCCGATTGCAGTCGCTCTCGCGCCGGCTGTTGAACATCCAGGAGACCGAGCGCCGCGGCCTCGCGCGCGAGCTGCACGACGAAATCGGCCAGGCGCTCACCGCCACGAAGATCAATCTCCAGGCCCTCGAGCGCTTTCCCGACCCTGCCACGCTCGCCTCTCGGCTGCGCGACGCCAACAGCATCATCGAACGCGCGATCGAACAGGTGCGCTCGCTTTCGCTGAAGCTGCGGCCGCCGCTGCTCGATGATCTCGGCGTGCCGGCGGCGCTGCGCTGGTTGCTCGAGCAGCACGGCCGGCGCTCCGGGCTGCGAGTGCAATTCGTGAGCGATCCGCTCGAGGGCCGGCTCGCCGCCGAGGTCGAGACCGCGTGCTTCCGTATCGCGCAGCAGGGGCTCACAAACGTTGAAAGACACGCCGGCGCCCACACCGTCACGTTGGAGCTGCGCCGCGTCGGGGACGCGCTGCACCTGAATGTGCGCGACGACGGCGCGGGGTTCGACGTGCCAGCCGCGCGCGCACGGGCCATACACGGCGGGAGCCTGGGTCTGCTGAGCATGGAAGAGCGCGCCGCGCTGGCTGGCGGGGGCATCGAGTGGACCTCCGCGCCAGGCCGGGGCACGACCGTGCACGCGTGGTTCGCGCTGGCACCGCAGGTGAAGTCATAACACCGCTTCGCATCCTGCTGGCCGACGACCACGCGCTCGTTCGTGCGGGCATTCGGGCGTTGCTGGCGCAAATGCCCGACGTCGAGGTCGTGGGCGAAGCGGGCGACGGCCCGGAGGCGTTGGCGCTGGTCAAGGCGCACCGTCCTGATGTGCTGCTGATGGACATCGCGATGGCTGGCATGAGCGGGCTGGAGGCCGCGGCACAGGCGAAGAAGGACTGCCCCGGCGTCAAGGTCATCATCCTGTCCATGCACGCCAACGAGGAATACGTGGTGAAGGCCCTGCTCGTCGGCGCGGTGGGCTATTTGCTCAAGGATGCGGCCTCGGTGGAACTGGAACTCGCCCTCAAGGCCGCGGTCGCCGGCCAGACGTACCTCAGCTCGGCGATTTCCAGGCAGGTGGTCGTGAATTACGTCACGCGTGCCGGCGGCATCGTCCCACCCGACCCGCTCACCGCACGGCAGCGGGAGATTCTGCTGCTGGTCGCCGAAGGCAAGTCCACCAAGGCGATCGCCTTCGCCCTCGGGATCAGCGTCAAGACCGTGGAGACGCACCGCGCGCAGATCATGGAGCGGCTGGACATCCACGACGTACCCGGTTTGGTGAAATACGCGATGCGCACCGGGCTCATCCCGCCGGAATGGTAGCTCCTCCCTCAGGTTTTCCCTGAGGGCTGTCGTCAGGAATTGCCTGATAGCTGACCGAAAACAATTTGTGGCAGTGTGCGAGGGTATGTCGGACTAAAGGAGTCCGTGTTCTCGTCTGATGTTGCCCCGGACGTTTCCAGAGATGGCAGGGCCGCCCTGCCGTCTGCAAATGAGGCTTGGCTCGCGCATGGGGACGGTACTAATCGTTGACGATGTCAAGGGCAATGCGCGGTTGCTCGAATTGCTGCTCGCGCCCGACGGCCACGCCGTGCGCACGGCAAGCGATGGAGCCGAAGCGCTGCACGTGGTTCGAGCCGAGCTCCCCGACCTCGTCCTGATGGACGTAATGATGCCGCGCGTTAACGGGTTCGAGGCGTGTCGGGCGATCAAACAGGATCCGGGCACGCGGCTGATTCCGGTCGTGCTCGTCACGGCGCTCAACGACAGCGCCAGTCGTATCCGCGGCATCGAGGCCGGCGCGGACGATTTCGTCAGCAAGCCGTTCAACGCGCACGAGCTCCGGGCGCGCGTTCGATCGCTGCTCCGCATCAAGCGCTACACCGACGACCTCGATAGCGCCGAATCGGTGATCGTCAGCCTCGCCCTCACGATCGAAGCGCGCGACCGCACGACCGAGGGCCACTGCCAGCGTCTCGCGCAGTACGCCTCGGCGCTCGGCCGGACGCTCGGGCTCGACGAGGACGACGTCTCGGCGCTCGAGCGCGGCGGCTATCTTCACGATGTCGGGAAGGTGGGCATCCCTGATGCCGTGCTCTTGAAGCGGGGCGCGCTCACACCGAGTGAATACGACGTCATCAAGCTCCACCCCATCATCGGCGATCGACTCTGCGGCGAGCTACGCTCGCTCAGAAACGTTCGACCCATCGTCCGCCATCACCACGAGCGGCTGGACGGCAGCGGCTATCCGGACGGCCTGCGCGACGATGCGATTCCGCTGCTCGCGCAGATCATGGGCATTGTCGATGTATTCGATGCGCTGACGACGGAACGGCCGTACAAGGCGGTGTTCCCGTTCACGCGGGCGGCTGAGGAGCTCCGGGGCGAGGCGGCGCGCGGCTGGCGGCGTGCCGATCTCGTCGCCATGTTTCTCGAGCAAGTTCGTCCAGTTTCGCTACTAAGCCTGGGCAAAGCTAAACCAGCCACGGTCTTGTCGACAGTTGCACGACCGCCGGAACACCGACGCGCGTAGATGTCGACAACTGCTGACTAGCAGAGGGCGCTGGAGGCCGCGTGGAACAGGGACAGCCGATCACGATTCTTGCCGTGGACGACGAGCCCGGCATCCTGGCGCTCGTTCGTCTCTGTCTGGGTAACGACGAACGCCTCACTCTGATCGCGGCCTCGAGCGGTGTAGAAGCGATCGAGCACATCGAAAAGGGCCTGGCCGTCGATCTGTTGATCACCGATCTGCGCATGCCCGACATGGATGGCGATGAGCTGGCTCGACGCCTTCGCCGGGCGGACCCCGACCTGAAGGTGCTCTACCTGACGGGCCACGCCGACGGTCTGTTCGAAGCCAAACCGCAGCTTTGGGCCGAGGAGGCCTATCTCGACAAGCCGTTTACGCGAGAGGGCCTTCGCGAAGCGGTCGCTCTGCTGCTGTTCGGCAGCACGACGCCTTCCGGAGCCCTCTGGCGATGACGGGCAACGACAAGAGCCGTCACGACTTCAAGAATCAACTAGGCATCATCCGCGGCTTCTCCGAGATCCTGCTCGCCGAAGCCGCGGCCGGCGATCCGCGCCGCGACGCTCTCGAGGAAATTCACAAAGCAGCCTCGGCCGCGCTCGACCTGCTCGATCGGGTGTTTCCGGTCGACGCCGGCGCGCCTAAAAGTCCGCAAGGTGCGTGACGTGTTGGACCGATCATGAAACACGCTCGACCGGCGTCTATCTCCGGGTGGTCTCTGCTCCGCTTTCTCCTGGCGGTGCTAGCGATCATGTTCGCGGTGGAACTGGGCGTCATGTTTCTCCTGCCCGTTCTGCTGCCACGCGCGACCCCTGAGTGGGCCCAAGCCGTCGTGGACGCCGGGCTGCTGACGCTGATCAGCGCGCCGATCCTCTGGTGGCTCTTCATCCATCCCCTGCGCGGCATCGCCCTCGCGGAACAGGCGCGGTCGGCGGCCATCGTCGGCGCCGCTGTCGAGGGCATCATCACGATGGACGGAGAGGGGGTGCTCGAGTCGTTCAACCCGGGGGCGGAGCGCATCTTCGGGTACGCGGCGGCCGAGGTGCGGGGGCGGAACATCCGCCTGCTCCTCCCCTCGTGGGCTCCCCAACAGCGAGACCGCCGCGTGGATGCGCTACCCGATGCGGGAAGGACGATCGACTTGCACGCGTGCAGGAAAGACGGCACGGAGTTTCCGGTGGAGATCTCCGTGGCCGGTTGGGAGAGAGACGGCGCGACGTGCTACAGCGTGATCATCCGTGACGTGACCGAGCGAAAGGCGGTGAGGGAGGCGCTCAGGGAAAGCGAAGAGCGCTATCGAGATCTGTTTGAACACGCCAACGACTTCATTCAGAGCGTCGCACCCGATGGGTCCTTTCTTTATGTCAACCAGGCATGGCGAGCCGCGCTCGGTTACACGGAACAGGAAATCTCGAGCCTGTCCCTCCTCGACGTTATTCACCCTGACAGCAAGGCTCACTGCATGGAGTTGTTTCAGCGCGTCATGGCTGGGGATGCCGTCCCCCGTGCCGAGGTCACGTTCGTCACCAAGGCGGGTCGCGCCATTGTGGCCGAAGGGAGCGTCAACTGCAACATCAAGAACGGCCGCCCCGTTGCCACTCGTGCAATCTTCAGAGACGTCACCGAGCGCAAGCGCGCCGAAGAGCAGTTGACGGACACGCTCAAGACGAGGGCCGACTTCGTCTCCTTTGTCACCCACCAGCTCCGCACGCCGCTCACGGGGATCAAGTGGATGCTCGAGCTGGCCGCGCAGGAGTCCGACGCGTCCTCTGATCTCGGGTCGCACATTTCCGACGCCCGCGCATCCGCCGAACGGTTGATCCGGCTCGTCAACGATCTCCTTAACGCAGCTCGGTTGGAGAGCGGAACGCTATCCATGGTTCTGCAGGAGACCCACCTGGGCCCGCTGACACAGAGCGTGGTCGACGAGCTGGCCGGCTTGATCCAGGAGAAGGGACATCGGCTCTTAGTGGCCGGCGGCGAGGACCGAACGGCCGTGCTCGTCGAGCCCCAACTGATTCGACCGGATCTCGTGCGAATCAGACGAGAGCCAGGGCGCGACGTTCGAGTTCACGCTGCCAGTGGCGAGGTGAGGCAATGGGCGTGAGTGGAAAGCGCATCCTTGTCGTCGACGACGACCAGTTCTTGCGGCGGGCGTGTGAAGTAGGCCTCCGCCGACAGGGCTTCACGGTTGTCACGGCCGCCGACGGAGCAGAAGGGCTACGCCTCGCGCGCACCGAGCCCCCGGATCTGATCCTCCTCGACATACTCATGCCGAAGATGTCTGGAATCGAAGTCCTGCGTGCGCTCAAGGCCGATGAAGGCACCCGGAGCATTCCGGTGCTCGTGCTCTCGAACTCCTCGCAGGCGAGTTCCATCCAGCAGGCGACGGCGTTGGGGGCCATCGGGTACCTCGTGAAAGCGAATCTGTCGCTCGATCAGTTGGGCGATCGCGTGGCGAAGCTGCTGGAGGTCTGAGGAACCAGTGATGGCCGACAACGAACTGCTCGACCGCATGTGTCCCGTCGATGCCGACACGCCGCCATGAGACAGATGAAGCCCGCGAGTCGCCTGTGGCAGTGCGTGGTCTTCCTCCTTGAAGGACAGCGGTACGCCCTCCATCTGTCGCAAGTCGATCGTGTCGTCTCCATGGTGGCCATCTCGCCGCTTCCCAAGACTCCCGCCATTGTCAGCGGCGTCATCAACCACCGCGGTTCTGTCGTGCCGGTCCTCGACCTCCGGCCGCGGTTTGGCTTGCGGCCCCACGAGTGTGGCCTCACCGATCACTTGCTGCTCGCCCGGACGACCCGGCGAATGTTGGCACTGCCGGTCGACGAAGTCCTCGGCGTGAACGAGATCCCGGTCGAGGACATCCTTGCCCCGTCCACGCTTCTCCCTGGGGTCGGCTACGTCACGGGAATCGTGGCGCTCGCCGACGGTCTGCTCTTCATCCACGATCTGGAGGCGCTCCTGTCGATGGATGAGGAGCAGCGGCTCACCGAGGCCATTGACGATCGTGAAGTGGACGCATGAAGGTCTCAGAGGAGGTGGGTCGTCAATTCCGGGAGCTGGTCGCCCTCCGCTTAGGGCTGGCCTTTCCGGAAGCCCGTCAGACCGACGTGGCACAGGGACTGCTTCGGGCCTGCCGAAGTTCGCGACTCTCGACCCCGGAGCCGTATGTCGCATGGCTGGCAACCTTGTCGGATCAGAGTCCCGAATGGAAGCGCCTGGCCAGTCACCTCACCGTCGGCGAAACCTACTTCCTCCGCGACCCCGCACTCTTCGAAGCCCTGGAGAAGCAGATCCTTCCCTCCCTCATCGCCGCGCGCCGCGCGCAAGGTATGTTGCGGCTCCGACTCTGGAGCGCTGGGTGCGCCACCGGCGAAGAGGCCTATTCCCTTGCGATCATCATCGATCGTCTACTGCCCGACCGGTCGCGGTGGGCCCTGACCATTTTGGCCACCGACATCAACCTCGAAGCGCTGCACGTGGCCCAGCAGGGGATCTATCGCCAGTGGTCGTTCCGGAACACTCCCGAAGATGTTCGGACTCAGTACTTCCGCCGCCGGGATGCGGAAACCTTCGAGGTGGCCCCGGGCATCCGCCAGGCGGTCGTGTTCGCGCCGTTGAACCTCAACGATGGCAGCTATCCATCGGTAGTAACCAATACCGTCGCCATGGATCTGATCTTCTGCCGCAACGTCCTGATGTATTTCACGCCCCAGGCCCAGCGCGCCACCGTGGCGCGGCTCCGGGAGGCGCTGGTGACGGGCGGCTGGCTCGTCGTGAGCCCGGCAGAGGCGTCCGCCGAACTCTTGCGCCCTCTGGTTCCGGTGCCGTGCTCGGGCGCCATCCTCTATCACAAGGAGCACCCTGGATCGCCGCTGGCCTTTGCCGCCGAACGATCACCCGTCACCTCTTCGATGGCGAGGTGGGAAGCGAAGCCCGCACTCCCCGATATTTCCACTGCCGCGCCTCCAGTGACAGCGCAGCCCGAGACGGCGAGTTTCCTCGAGCGCGCCCGAGATTTGGCCGACCAGGGGCAGCTCGACGAAGCCCATCGTCTGTGCGAGCGTGCGCTGGAGCGCGACCAACTCGACCCGGAAGCGCACTTGCTCATGGCCTCAATCTGCCAGGAGCGCGGCGAAGTCGGAACGGCCGTCGAGGCGCTGCGAAGGGCGATTTATCTCGATCCAGGCTCGGCGCCGGCGCACTTTCTGCTCGGTAGTCTCCTGCTCCGGCGGGGAGAGCAGCGGCGTGGGCAGCGCGCCATGGAAACCGCGGTCGGTCTTCTCAGTTCGCGGCCGCGCGATGAAGTGGTGCCCGGCACCGACGGCCTTTCGGCGGGTCCGCTGCTCGAGATGGCTCGAGCGTATCTGGAGCTGGGGCGATGAACGAAGAGGTTCAGCGCATCTTGAAGAAGAGAGCGGAGGCGCTTGCCAAGCCGCTGCAGGAGCGCCAGACCCTCGCCGAGCCGCTGGAGCTTTTGGTTTTTTCACTCGCGGGAGAGCGATACGCCGTCGACACGGCGCACGTACATGACGTGGTCCCGCTACGAGATGTCACGCCTCTCCCGTGCACGCCGTCTTTCGTCCTTGGCGTCGTGAACCACCGAGGACGGATCCTTCCGGTCCTCGATTTCCGGAGGCTGTTCGGCCTCGTGGGTGAAGGGGTTCCCGAGGGCGCCCGGCTCGTGGCGGCGGAGGCGGGCGGCGTGAGATTCGCCATCTTCGCCGACAACATCGTAGGGACGACTCGTGTGGAACGGCGCGACGTGACGCCTCCCCCCGCGACCTTCACCGACGATCGGAAGGCGTGGCTCCTTGGCGTGACAGGAGAGATGGTGGCGGTGCTCGACCTGGAGGGGATGGTTCGCGAGTCCCGAATCGTAGTGAACGAAGAGGTGAGCTGATGATGAAATGGTTTCTGGATCTCTCCACACGCGCCAAGCTGTTCCTGGGCTTCGGACTCATGGTCCTGTCGTTGGCGGCCGTCACCATCACGGCTTACACGGGCATCACCGCGCTGCAGCAGTCACAGAAACGCCTCTACGATGAAGCCTTTGCCAATGCCACCGATCTCCTGACCGTCAGGTCGAACGTGAACGGCGCACGAACCTCGGTGCTGATGATGATTTTGGTGACTGCGCGGTCGGATCAGGAGCTCTGGGAACGAGATGTCCTAGACCGTAGTCGGCAGATTGGCGACGCTCTCAGAGAGCTTATCGGTCGCCAGTCGCGTGAGCCGGAGTCCCTTCGTCAGCTCGAGGAGCTGAGAGCCGCCTGGGAGGCTTACGAGCAGACAAGAGACACGCAGATTAGGCCCCTGATCGGCCAAGGAAAGGTCGACGATGCGAGAACGTTCATCCTTGGCATTCAAGCCGAACGCTATGAGCGCATGCGGTCCATCGCGCAGCAACTGGGCGACAGCGCAGAGGAGGTGGCCAAGACAGCGGTGAACCAGTCCGCGCAGCAGGCCAGCGATGCCATTCGTCTCTTCCTGAGCATCGGACTGATTGCCCTGGTCGCGAGCGTCGGGATGGTCGGATCCTTGAATCGAGCCATTGCTGCGCCTCTCCGGCACATCGCCGGCGTGGCCGAACGTGTGGCGTCGGGCGACCTGACGGTGACCGTGGCCTCCTCCGACCATCGGGCGGACGAGGTCGGTGTGCTGGCCCAGACCTTCCGGCGGATGGTGGAGAATCTGCGTGACGTCAATCGCCAGATTCGAGACGGGGTGAACGTGCTCGGCTCCGCT
>MELA01000071.1:9518-11116 GCA_001767495.1 Acidobacteria bacterium RIFCSPLOWO2_12_FULL_65_11
GAAACCGCGACGGCGGTCAGCGAGACCACCACGACGGTCGAGGAAGTCAAGCAGACCTCTGCAGTCTCCAGTCAAAAGGCCCGGTATGTCTCTGACAGCGCGCAGAAGACCGCACAGGTCTCGCAGGCCGGCAAGAAGGCCATGGACGACGCAGTCGAGGGCATGATGCGCATCCGCGAGCAGATGGAGTCCATCGCGGGCAGCATCGTCCGGCTGAGCGAACAGAGTCAGGCCATCGGCGAGATCATCGCCACCGTGAACGACCTGGCGGAGCAATCGAATCTGCTCGCTGTCAACGCCGCGATTGAGGCGGCCAGGGCGGGCGAACAGGGCAAAGGCTTTGCCGTGGTCGCGCAGGAAGTCAAAAACCTGGCCGAGCAATCGAAGCAGGCCACCGCGCAGGTGCGAGCCATCCTGACCGATATTCAGAAGGCCACGAGCACGGCGGTGATGGCGACCGAACAAGGGAGCAAGGCCGTGGCAACCGGCGTGAAGCGATCGACGGACGCCGGAGAGTCGATCCGAATCCTCACTGAGAGCATCACCGAGGCCGCACAGGCAGCGGCGCAGATCGCGGCGTCGAGTCAACAGCAGCTGGTCGGGATGGACCAGATGGCTCTGGCCATGGAGAACATCAAACAAGCGAGCACGCAAAACGTGGCGGGCACGAAACAGACAGAAATCGCCGCGCAGAATCTGCATAGTCTGGGGCAGAAGCTGAAGCAGCTCGTCGAGCGGTACACCGTGTAGACCGTGGCAAATCGAAACCAGGACATCAAGACCCGATTGCTGGCCACCTTCCGCGTGGAAGCCGCGGAACATCTCCAGGGGATCACCGCGAACCTGCTGGCTCTGGAGCGCGGCCTCTCTCCCGAGCAAACGCGCGAAGTCGTGGAAGCCACGTTTCGAGAAGTCCACACGCTGAAGGGTGCGGCGCGTTCGGTCAGTCTGACCGACGTGGAGGCCCTTTGCCGGGCATGTGAGTCGATCCTGAGCCGGGTCACGCACGACCAACTCGCCCTCACGCCCTCGGTCGTGAATCGACTCGATGAAGCAGTGGATCTCGTGGCGCGACTCGTCAGCGGCAATGAGGCGGGCGGGGCGGCGCATCAGATCGTCGATCGCCTCGAGCACGCCGCCGACGGGCCGGCACCGGAAACCGTCGCAGCGGCTCCGGCTCCAATGCCGCCGGTTGAAACGGCCGTCTCGCCCGCTGCCGGTCTCCAGTTCGCTGGCACCATCCGGCTCGCCACCGCTACGCTGGATACGCTGCTCCTGCAGGCCGAAGAGCTCATCGTCCCCAAGCTCGCCGCCGGGCAACGAGTCGGCGAGGCGAGATCTCTTGTCGAGAAGCTCGCACGGTGCCGGTCCGCGCTCAGTCGAGCGACGGGCCTCAACGTGGTGTCCCTCGACGTGACGAACGATCTGCGATCGATCGAGGCGAGCGCCCACGAGATGCTGCAGCAGCTCACCCGCGATGAACGCACCCTGTCAGGAGCCGTCGGCGGCCTGCAAGAACGCGTGCGCGGGGCCAGATTGACAGCGGCCTCGACCGTGCTGGATCTGTTCCCGCGCATGGTACGGGATCTGGCCAGGGA
>MELA01000072.1 GCA_001767495.1 Acidobacteria bacterium RIFCSPLOWO2_12_FULL_65_11
AGGATGTCATGCGGTATTAGCGTCCCTTTCGGGACGTTATCCCCCACTCGAAGGCAGGTCACCCACGTGTTACTCACCCGTTTGCCACTCTACTGATCCCTTGCGGGACTTTCGCGTTCGACTTGCATGTGTTAGGCACGCCGCCAGCGTTGATTCTGAGCCAGGATCAAACTCTCATGTTAAACGCGTCGTCCCGCCGTAGCGCCGAAGGCGCGAAGGCGGAAGCAACCCATTAACGCGAGGCCGATTTATTGGCTCTGCGTTGTTCAATCCGTTCGTTTATGAAGTGGTTCGTCGCCAGTCGCCTTCGCACGGACTGACAACTCCGGTCGACCGATTCCGCGACGCCACCCGCTGACTCTCATTGTCTTTGCTTACAGGCCGCACATTGAGTGCGGCCGTAAACATTGACGGGCTGTGTGTGCTTGCACGCACTATCTAGTTTTCAAAGAACCGACGGTCCGGAACTGACGCCGAACCCTGGGACACGCCCTGAGCGCTTACCAGATTCGCCTGCCGCGCCAATCGCGTTTAGGGGAACCTTGGAAGGTTACTAGACGACCCATACCCTGTCAACACTTCTTTCGAGAGGGAGGGGGAGTTCCCCGGGCGGCTGGTACAGGTCGAACACCCCATCGCGCGAGCCTACATCAGCCGCACCAGGTGGTTCTGCTTCTGGCCCTTCCGCAGCACGAACAATCGTCCGCCAATCGCCTGATCTCGCGTGACCCGCGCCTGGGGATCGGACGCCCGCCGGTTGTTCACATAGATGCCGCCGGACTGCACGAGCCGGCGAGCTTCACCTTTTGAGGGCGCGAGCTCTACGCGCGCCACCAGTTCCACCAGGCCCAAGCCCTCGCCCGCAAACACGTCGGCCGGCAGCTCAGTCGACGGCACATCCTCGAAGACCGCCAGCACATCGTCGGCGTCGAGCGTGGCAATGTCTTCGCCAAACAGCACGCTCGACGCATGCTCGGCGCGCGACACGTGCGCGGTGCCGTGCACGAGGCCGGTGACTTCGTGCGCCAGCACGCGCTGCGCCTCGCGCTTTTCAGGCGCCGCTTGGGTCGCCGTCTCGAGCGCGTCAATGGCCTGGCGATCGAGAAACGTGAAGTACTTCAAGTACGCCACGACGTCGCGATCGTCGGTGTTCAGCCAGAACTGATAGAACCTGAAGGGCGACGTGCGCGCCGGGTCGAGCCAGATCGTGCCGACCTCGGTCTTCCCGAATTTCGTCCCCGCCGCGGTCTTCATCAATGGCCAGATCAGGCCATGCGCCTTCTTCGCGCGCAGCTTGCGGATCAGGTCGATGCCGGCGGTGATGTTGCCCCACTGATCGCTGCCACCCATCTGGAGGACGCATCCGAACCGATCGAAGACCTGCAGAAAATCGTACGCCTGCAGGACCACATAACTGAACTCGGTAAACGAGATACCCTCCTCGCTGTCGAGGCGGCGGCTCACTGATTCCTTCTGCAGCATGTAGTTGACGGTGAAGTGCTTGCCGACATCGCGCAAAAACGACAGCAGATCAATCGTTCCGAGCCAGTCCACGTTGTTGACGACGCGGGCGGCGTTGGTCGCCGAGCCAAAGTCGAGAAACCGTTCCAGCTGGTGCCGCACGCCGGCCACGTTCTCGTTGATCTGGTCGACGGAGAGCAGCACGCGTTCTTGTGACTTGCCGCTCGGATCGCCGATCATGCCCGTACCGCCGCCGACAATCGCGATCGGCGCATGGCCGAACCGCTGCAGGCGTGCGAGTCCCATGACCGTGAGGAGCGAACCGACGTGAAGGCTCGATGCGGTGGGATCGAAGCCGATGTACGCCGTCACGCGCTCGGCCGCGAGCAGCTCTCTAGCGCCCTCGGTCGCGTCGTACACCATCCCCCGCCACGTCAGCTCGTCGAAAAGGCTGGCCATCCTCGCAACGGGTTACTATACCAGTCGGGTCCGGCTAAAGCCGGACACTACATGGCATGGGTCCGGCTAAAGCCGGACACTACATGGCATGGGTCCGGCTAAAGCCGGACACTACATGGCATGGGTCCGGCTGAAGCCGGACACTACAGATGAAATGTCTCCGGTCCGCCTGAAGGTGGACGCCACGTACGACATATGGGGATCAGTCGGCGCGCGGTGCTGAAGGGGCTCGTCGCGACGGGAGTCGGTGCCATCGCCGGAACGGGCTCGTACTGCTTTCTCTACGCCCGCCACCAGCTGGTCGTCGTCCGGGAGACGCTTCGCGTCGTGAACCTTCCTCTGGCGCTGGCCGGCTTGCGCATCGGTCTGCTGACCGACCTCCACCGCAGCCGCTTTGTCTCTCACAACGCCCTCGCGCGCGCCGTGACCAGCCTGATGGGCGAGCGGCCCGATCTCATCGTCCTCGGGGGAGACTACGTGACGTTCAGCGACCGGCAGTACGTCGGCCCGTCGGCCGAGGCCCTGGTCCCGCTCAGCGCGTCGCATGGCGTCTTCGGCGTCCTCGGCAACCACGACGACGACCACGACATGCCGGTGGCGCTCGCACGAAGCGGTGTCGAGGTACTGAGGGATGCGCGCACGCGCGTGACGATCAAGGGCGAAGCGCTGGATTTGGTCGGGATCCGCTTCTGGACCAAACGCCTCGATGATATCGCGGCGCTCACGCGCAAAGCCACCGGCACGGTCGTCCTGCTGGCGCACGATCCGCGCCGACTGACCGAGGCCGCCTCGCTCAACATTCCGCTCGTCCTCTCGGGCCACACCCATGGCGGCCAGGTCGTGCTGCCCGGCCTGGGCGCCATCGCCGCGCAGAAGTTCCCGGTTGTCGCCGGCATCGGCCGCCGGAGCCAGACGACGCTGTTTGTCAGCCGGGGCGTGGGCACCGTGTACGCGCCCGTGCGAATCAACTGCCCGCCCGAAGTCGCTGTGTTGACGCTGCAGCCGGCGGACGCATGAATCCGGGTTGATTTTCTGAATAAGAATTCAGAAACTCTTCAGATTGGCTGATTGGACCCTTGTGAGTAGATACTGTATGCGCGTCGGGTCGTCCTCTAAACTAAGGAGTTGACAGATGTTAACTGGTAACCGACTTGTCGCCGGTGCTGGAGTCCTGCTGCTCGCCGCGTTGGCGTCGCACTGCGCCCAGGCACCCGCTTCGCCGCCGGCACCGGCGCTGTGGGGGGACATGAAAGCCCTGGTCTCCGTCAAGGAGTTGATGGCGGACATGATCGATCCGATTTCCGACAACATCTTCGACGCCGTCGGGTGGGAAATTACCAATAAAGGAATCGTGGAGACGCGGCCGAGAACTGACGATGACTGGGCGAAGGTGAAGATCGGGGCCGTGACGCTTGCGGAAGGGATTTATCTGCTCAAAGTTCCGCGGCCCTGGGCACCGCCTGGGGACGTGAACAACAGCACCGGCCCAAATCCGCCGGAGTTGTCGCCCACTCAAATCCAGGCCATGGTCGACAAAGATCCGGTACTGTGGAATGCCAAGATCGAGGCGCTGCGAAACGTCGCGCTCGAGGTCCTCGAAATTGTGAAAAGGAAGGACGTCGACGAGCTCTTCGCCGCCGGCGAAGATCTCGACAAGGCGTGTGAAGGCTGCCACCTGGAGTACTGGTACCCCGGCGACAGAAAAGCCGTCGAGGAGGACGCGCGGCAAAAGGCCAGGTTCGAGAAAGCCGAGAAGAAGTAGCCCGCGGTGAGAGACAGAACATCACATGACCGAGGACGGGCGCCATCGCCCGCCCTCACCTTGCGCGCCTGACGAATCGGCGACCCTCCACAACCCAACCACCCTCCAGCACAAGCCGGATCGCCTCGGGATAGATGCGATGCTCCTCTTCGAGGATTCGCGCCGACAGCGTCTCGACCGAATCGTCGGGGAGCACCAGCACGGCCGCCTGCAGAATGATCGGGCCGGCGTCGAGTTCGGCGTTGACAAGATGCACGGTTGCTCCGCTGACGCGGACCCCGTGCTCGAGCGCCTGGCGCTGTGCCTCCAACCCGGGGAACGCCGGCAGCAGCGACGGATGAACGTTGAGGATCCGGTTGGGAAACGCGTCGAGCAGCGGCCGCCCGATGAGGCGCATGAACCCCGCTAGACACACCAGGCCCACCTCGCGCGCCTGGAGGGCGCCCGCGATTGCGCGGTCGTACGCGTCTCGATCGGGGTACTCGCGGGGGCTGAGATAGATGGTTTCGATCCCCGCCTCGCGGGCGCGCTGCAAACCGGGAGCGGCGGATCGATTGGAGAGGACGACCGCCACGGTGGCATCGAGGCGGCGCGTCGTCACGGCGTCGATGATGGCCTGCAGGTTCGACCCGCGGCCCGAGATGAGGGCGGCCAGGCGGCGATTCACGGCTTGCCGACGTAGCGGACCGTCTGGTCGCCGGACACCACAAAGCCGAGGCGGACCGCGTTGGGCTCGCCGGTTCGCGCGAGCGTGTTGATCACGCGCTCCGCATCGTGCGCTCGGCAGATCAGCACCATACCCACGCCCATGTTGAAGGTGCGGAACATCTCGTCGCGGGCAATCGCGCCATGCCGCTGCAGAAGCTGGAAGAGGGCAGGTACCGACCACGCGCGCAGATCGATCTCCGCGGCGCACCCTCCGGGCAGGATGCGAGGCAGATTCTCCGTGATGCCGCCGCCGGTGATGTGCGCCAGTCCTTTCACGTAGCCGCGTTCGAGGAGCGGCCGCACGAGCGACAGATACGATCGATGGGGAGCGAGCAACGCGTCTCCCACCGTCGCCCCCAATTCGGCCACCAAGGTATCCGGCCCAAGCCGTGCCACCTCGAACAATACGCGTCGCGCAAGCGAATAGCCGTTGGTGTGGAGCCCCGTCGAGGGCAGGCCAATCAACACGTCGCCCGGCACAATCGTCCGTCCATCAACGACCTTGGTCCGCTCGACGATGCCGACGATGAAGCCGGCGAGATCGTACTCGCCGTCGGCATAGAACTCCGGCATCTCAGCCGTTTCTCCACCGATGAGCGCGCAACCGTTCTCGCGGCAGCCCCGGGCAGCCCCCGCGACCACCTGCTCGGCCACCGCCGGCGACAGGCGACCCGTCGCGAAGTAGTCCAGGAAGAACAGCGGCTCGGCGCCCTGGACCAGGATGTCGTTGACGCAGTGATTGACGAGATCGGCCCCGACCGTGTCGTGCCGGCCGGTCAGAAAGGCGACCTTCAGCTTCGTCCCGACGCCGTCCGCGCTCGAGACGAGGACCGGATCCTCGAAGCGGTCGCGATCGAGGCGGAAGAGCCCCCCGAAGGATCCGATGTCGGAAAGGACGCCTGGCGTGAACGTCGCGCGGGCCAGCAACTTAATCCGGCGGACGGTTTCGTTGCCCGCGTCGATATCGACGCCAGACTGGCGGTAGTCCATCAGCGTACGTGCTCGCAGCTAGGGGGCAACGGGCTCGGTCTTGTCGAGCTTCAACGCGAGCTGAAGATAACTCGCTTGGTCTCGGGGAAACTCGACCGGATAGTGCCCGGTATAACAGGAAGTGCAGTAGGAGCCGCGCCGAGGGCCGACCGCCGTGAGCATCCCGTCAAGGCTCAGATACCCGAGGCTGTCCGCCTCGATGTACTTCCGAATCTCCTCGAGCGTGTGGGTGGCGCCGATGAGCTCGGATCGCTGCGGCGTATCGACGCCGTAAAAGCACGGCGAAATCGTCGGCGGGCAGCTGATCCGCATGTGCACCTCACGCGCACCGGCCGCCCGTACGATCTTCACGATCTTCCGGCTGGTTGTGCCGCGCACGATGGAGTCGTCGACGAGCACAACCCGCTGGCCCGCCAGAATGCTCCGCACGGGATTGAGCTTCACGCGCACGCCAAAGTGCCGGATGGACTGTCGCGGCTCGATGAAGGTGCGCCCGACGTAGTGATTGCGGATGAGCCCCATCCGGAGCGGGATGCCGGAGGCATCGGAAAAGCCGACCGCCGCGCAGACGCCAGAATCTGGAATGGGCACAATCACATCCGCGTCGGCCGGTTGCTCGCGGGCCAGCAGCCGCCCCAGTTCGGTCCGGACCTCGTTGACGCTCTGCCCGAACACCAGGCTGTCCGGCCTGGCGAAATAGACATGCTCGAACACGCAATGCGCGAGGGGCGCGGGCCCAAACGGCTTGATCGACTTCTCGCCGGATGGTCCGGCGATGAACACCTCGCCCGGCTCGATGTCCCGCACGTAGGTCGCCCCTATCAGATCGAGGGCGCACGTCTCGGAGCACACGACCGGGGCGTCGCCCAGACGCCCGAGAGCCAGAGGACGGAAGCCATGGGGATCCCGAACTGCGATCAGCTTGTCCTTGGTCATCATCGCGAGCGAGAACGCCCCGCGCACCTCCGAAAGCGCTTCGACGATGGCGCCTTCCGCCGTGGGCGCTTTCGATCGCGCGTACAGATGAAGAATGACTTCGGAATCGGTCGTGGTCTGGAAGATGGCGCCCTCACGGACCATCTGGTCTTTCAGCTCGGTCGCATTGACGAGGTTGCCGTTGTGGCAGATGGCAATCTCGCCGTGGGCGCAGTCAATCACGAGCGGGCCGGCGTTGCCGAGCCGGCTCCCGCCCGCCGTCGAGTACCGCACGTGGCCGACGGCCATCGATCCGACGAGGCTGCCGAGCGACACTTCGTCGAACGCGTCGTTGACGTACGCCATGGCGCGCGACACGTGGATCTGACGGCCGTCCGACGAGGCGATACCTGCGCTCTCCTGCCCGCGGTGCTGCAGCGCGTACAGGCCAAGGTAGGCCATGTTGGCCGCTTCGGCGTGACCGAAGATGCCAAAGACGCCGCACTCCTCATGAAGCTTGTCTAGCATTCTCAGGCAACCTTCTTCACAAAATACCGTTCGATTGCCGTCGACCAGACGCGCTCGGCTTCCTCGATCGACACGTCGATGACGATGTCTCCACCGGTCGCGATGCGTAGGCGGTCTCCGCCCGTCCGTCCGATCACCCGCGTCGGCACGCCCGCCGCCGCGGCCTGCTTGAGCACGGCGGTCACCGCATCGCCGGCCACCGAGACGACGATGCGGGACGCCGATTCGCCGAAGAGCGTTGCCGCGACGTTCAGGTGCGGATTGCGGGCAACGTTCACCGGCTCAACGGACAGCTCGGCCCCTATGCCTCCCGTCCCGAACGAGCATTCGCCGACAGTCACCGCCAGACCCCCCTCCGAGCAATCGCTGGCCGACCGAATCAGCCGCTCGCCCACCAACGCGATCACCAGCTCTTGCAGCGCGCGCTCGCGGTCGAGATCGAGCGCAGGGGGCGCGCCACGGACCAGATCGTACACGAGTTTGAGGTATTCGCTCCCGCCGAGCTCGCCGCTGCCTTCGCCAAGAAGCACGATGACATCGCCCGGCGCGCGGAACCGGCTGCCGACCACACGATCGGCGTGGTCGAGCACGCCGACCACACCGATGACAGGCGTCGGATAGATCGCGGCGCCGTCAGTTTCGTTGTAGAGACTGACGTTCCCGCCCGTGATCGGCACGCCCAGCGCGCGGCAGGCCGCGCCAAGGCCCTCGACGGCCTTGGCCAGCTGCCACATGATCTCCGGCCGCTCGGGATTGCCGAAGTTCAGGCAGTTGGTCGCGCCAAGCGGACGGGCACCCGTGCAGGCGACATTGCGCGCCGACTCGGCAACCGCAAGCATGGCGCCGCGGTACGGATCGAGATAGCAGTAGCGGCCATTGCCATCGAGTGACATCGCCAGCGCGCGATCGGTACC
Organism: Acidobacteria bacterium RIFCSPLOWO2_12_FULL_65_11; assembly: GCA_001767495.1. GTDB lineage: Bacteria > Acidobacteriota > Vicinamibacteria > Vicinamibacterales > CAVVIG01 > 2-12-FULL-65-11. Next base: position 7,738 of record MELA01000072.1, read on the forward strand.
TTTGAGACGCACGACGCCCGCACCCAACCCGGGCAGGTTGATCGTATTGGTGCGGACCATGTGGTCGTACTGCCGATACGCCCAGCGTTTGCTGGCGATGGTCGGCGACCCGAGCAGCGCGAACAGGCCATGAGTGGCCGGACTTGATAAGGTGCGCCCTGCGTCCAGAGCACGCGGCCTTTCGAGCGCGTCGAGATCGAGGCGCTGGGCGTCGGCCAGATAGTCGGGCGGCGTCATCGGACGCCGATACACGGGCGCCTGGTCGGTGAGTGCACCGGTTGGGACCTCGGCCACCACCTGACCGCGCTCCCTCACGCGGAGCATGCCGTCGGCCGTCACGCGGCCGATGGACACCGCGTGCAGATCCCACTTCTCGAAAATGCGCTCGACCTCCGCTTCGCGCCCCGGCTTGACGACGAGCAGCATGCGCTCCTGCGACTCCGAGAGCATGATCTCGTAGGGCGTCATCCCGCTCTCCCGCTGAGGCACGAGCGAGATGTCGATCTCGATGCCCGCGCCGCCGCGCGATCCCATTTCAGACGTCGAGCACGTGAGGCCGGCCGCGCCCATGTCCTGAATGCCGATGAGCGCGTCGGTCTTCATCACCTCGAGACATGCTTCGAGCAGCAGCTTCTCCATGAAGGGATCGCCGACCTGCACGGCGGGCCGCTTTTCAGCCGACCGCTCGTCGAACTCGGCCGACGCCATCGTCGCGCCGTGGATGCCATCTCGACCGGTCTTCGCACCCACGTAGTACACGGCGTTCCCCACGCCCGAGGCCACGCCTTTAATAATGTCCGACGCCTTCGCGACGCCCAGGCAGAAGACATTGACGAGCGGGTTGCCCGCGTAGGCCGGATCGAACGTGATCTCGCCGCCCACCGTTGGGATGCCCATGCTGTTCCCGTAGCCCGCAATGCCGGCGACGACACCTTCGAGAAGCCTCGGTGTGCCGGGCATGTCGAGCGCCCCGAACCGCAGCGAATTGAGGAGCGCAATCGGGCGCGCGCCCATCGTGAAGATGTCGCGAATGATGCCGCCGACGCCGGTGGCCGCGCCCTGGTAAGGCTCGATGAATGACGGATGGTTGTGCGACTCGATCTTGAAGACTGCGGCGAGCCCGTCGCCGATGTCAACGGCGCCGGCATTCTCGCCCGGTCCCTGCAGCACCTGGGGCCCTTCGGTCGGGAGCGTTTTCAGGTGGACGCGCGAGCTCTTGTAACTGCAGTGCTCGGACCACATCACCGAGAACAGGCCGAGCTCGGTGAGGTTGGGCTCGCGGCCGAGGAACTGCAGGATGCGATCGTACTCGTCCGGCTTCAGCTGGTGACGTTCGAGAACCTGAGGATCGATCATGCCCCTGCAACCAGCGCTCCGGCCTTGAGCGACTGCACCACCGACTCGAAGATGAGCAACCCGTCGGCGCTGCCGAGCGGCGACTCACACGCGCGCTCCGGATGCGGCATCAGCCCGACGACATTGCGAGTGTCATTACAGATGCCGGCAATCGCCGACACCGATCCGTTCGGATTCGCATCGTCTCGAAGCTCACCCTCGGCAGTCGTGTACCGGAAGATGACCTGCCGATTCGCCTCGAGTCGTGCGATCACGTCAGGCTCGGCGAAGTAGTTGCCCTCGCCGTGCGCGATCGGCATGCGCAGCACCTGGCCGCCGCGGCACGCGAGGGTGAACGGCGTGTCGGTCTGCTCGACGCGGATGTGCACGTGCTCGCACCGGAACTTCAGGCCGCGATTGCGGAGCATCGCCCCCGGCAGCAGGCCGGCCTCGAGCAGCACCTGGAAGCCGTTGCAGATGCCGAGCACCGGGCCGCCGCGCTCGGCGAACGTCCGCACCTCGCGCATGATGGGCGAGAAGCGCGCCATGGCGCCTGTCCGCAGATAGTCGCCGTGCGCAAACCCGCCGGGCAGGACGACCACGTCGGCGCCCTTCAGATCCGTGTCCTTGTGCCAGACGTACTCGGCCTTCTGGCCGAGGACGGCGGTCGCCGCGTGATAGGCGTCCTCGTCGCAGTTGCTGCCAGGGAAGACAATGACGGCAAATTTCACAGTGTCACCAGCGCGTGTCAGCATTTCTTACTTTGCGCTGGGGCCCCACCCCCGGCGCGAACTAACGCCGATGCCTCGCTTCGGCTCTCCATGGCCTCAGCTCGGCATGGCCGCAGGCGCTATTTTCGATTCATTCCACTTCAATACGATAGCTTTCGATGACTGGGTTCGCGAGCAGCTTGTCGGCGACTTCGGCGGCCAGGACCTTCGCCTTCGCGGCTTCCGTGGTCGCCAGGTCGAGCTCGAAGTACTTGCCCTGCCGTACGGCCTGGACGGAACCGTAGCCGAGCGAGTGCAGCGCGTCGGCAATCGTCCGGCCCTGCGGATCGAAGACCGACGGCTTGAGTGTGACGAACACGCGTGCGCGCATTGCCAACCTTTACTAATGGCGCGTGGGGCCCCGCCCCCACGCGCTCGAAGACCTCGGCCGCGAGCGTAGACTCTCGGCCTCGGCAGAACTCTCGGCGCAGGCCGACTCAGACAGGAACGGCATGGAAGACCCGGTCGAAAATATGATCGACGTGTTTCAACTGCCCCTCGAGATCGAACGCGCGCTCGATCTCGGCCGGCGGCAGCACGCGCGTCACCTCGGGATCGGCCAGCAACAAGGCCTTGAAATCACCCTGCTCCGCCACCGATCGCATGGCGTTGCGCTGGACCCATTCGTAGGCCTGCTCGCGTGATATGCCTCGTCTGGCAAGCTCCAGGAGCACCGTGCCCGAGAACACAACACCCCGCAAGCGGTTGAGATTCTCGCGCATCCGCTCCGGATACACCACCATGCCCCGGACGATTCGCGTGAACCGCCGCAGCATGTGGTCGAGCGCGATGAAGCTGTCGGGCAGAATCACGCGCTCGACCGAAGAGTGCGAGATGTCGCGCTCGTGCCACAACGCGATGTTCTCGAACGCCGCCTGGCAATTGCCGCGAATCAGCCGGGCGAGGCCGACGATCTGCTCACACCCGATCGGGTTGCGCTTGTGCGGCATCGCCGACGACCCCTTCTGACCTTTCGCGAACGGCTCCTCGACCTCGCCGACCTCGGTCTTCTGCAAGCCTCGGATCTCGAGCGCGAACTTCTCGAGCGAGGCCGCCGTGATCGCGAGCGCTGCGACGAGCTCGGCGTGTCGATCGCGCTGAATAATCTGGGACGCAACCGGCGCGGCCTCAAGCCCCAGCCGGCGGCAGACGTCCGCCTCGATTTGGGGCGGCAGATGGGCGAAGGTGCCGACCGCGCCCGACAGCTTGCCGACGCTGACCGTCGTCTGCGCGCGACGGACGCGATCGATGGCGCGGCCGACCTCAGCGTACCAGAGCGCGAGCTTGAGGCCGAAGGTCATCGGCTCTGCATGCACGCCGTGGGTGCGGCCGATCATCGGCGTGCGGCGATGCTCGATGGCGCGGTCGCGGATCGCGACCGAGAGCGCCTCGAGGTCCGCCAAGATGAGGTTGCAGGCCTCGCGCATCTGCAGCGCCAGCCCGGTGTCGAGGACATCAGACGAGGTCATCCCGAAGTGCAGCCAGCGGGCGGACGGCCCGACGTGCTCGGCGACGGCTGTCGTGAACGCAATCACGTCGTGCTGTGTGGTCTGCTCGATCTCTTCGATGCGCGCGACGTCGAAGGCGCCGCGCTCGTCGATGTCGCGCGCGGCCTCAGAGGGGACGATGCCGGCGGCGGCCATCGCGTGGGCGGCGGCCGTCTCGACGAGCAGCCACGTCTCGTAGCGACGCCGGTCGCTCCAGATGCGGCCCATCTCCGGATGTGTGTACCGCGCGATCATGAAGGGTCGAAAGTCGCCAGTCTCATAACCCCGTAGTGTCCGGCTTCAGCCGGGCTCGAAGGTCCGCCTAAAGGCGGACACTACGGGTCTTGGTCTTCCACGCTCAGTCAAGATTCAGTCGCTCAGGTGGAATCTGCAGCCCGTTGACGTTGCCGAGCACGGTGGCCGAGAGCGACCCGTTCCTGAACAGGTCAACCGCCACCCTCCGCACATCGTCAACCGTGACACGTTCGATCCCCTGCAGCGTCTCGTCGAGCCCGAACTGGCGATCGAAGTAGATCTCCTGCCGGGCCAAGTGCGACATGCGGCTCGCCGTGTTCTCGAGGCCCAGCATCAGACTGCCCTTCAAATGATCCTTCGCCCGCTGCAGCTCGGGCGCCGGCACCAGAGTCTGCTTCACTCCACGCAGTTCCTCGACGACGAGGTCGATGACCTGGCCGACGGCGTCGTTGGCGCAGCCGGCGTAAATCGTGAACGAGCCGGCATCGCGGTACGCGCTCAGGCCGCTCGACACCGCATAGGCCAGACCGCGCTTCTCGCGAATGTTCTGGAACAGGCGCGAGCTCATCGAGCCGCCGAGCAGCGTGTTGAGCACGTAGCTCGAGTAACGATCGTCGTGGCTCTGCGGATAGCTGCCGACGCCGACGCACAAGTGGCTCTGCTCGAGCTCCTTGGTGCGAACCAGCACTCTTTGCACCACTCTCGGCGCAAGCTCGCCCGTCGGCGCGTCGCTTGGTCCGAGCGATCCAAGCTTCTCTTCGACCAGATCGCGGACGTGCCCGTGCTCCAGGTTGCCGACCGCTGACACAATCAGGTTGCGGGCGGTGTACGCCTGCCGGAAGTAATGGCGAAGGAGATCGACGCCGAACGACTCGACCGTCTCGCGGGTACCGAGAATCGGCCGGCCCAGCGGGTGGTTTTCCCAGAAACCCTGCGTGAACAGCTCGTGGACGAGATCGTCGGGCGTGTCCTCGACCATCTTGATCTCTTCGACCACGACCTTCTTCTCGCGCTCGATGTCCTCGACGGTGAACGCGGGGTTGCGAACGATGTCGGCGAGGATGTCGATGGCGAGCGGCAGGTGCTCGTCGAGGACCTTGATGTAGTAGCTGGCGTATTCTTTGGCCGTGAAGGCGTCGAGCTGGCCGCCGATCGAATCGATGGCCTGCGCGATGTCCTCGGCCGTGCGCGTCGAGGTGCCCTTGAAGAGCATGTGCTCGACGAAGTGCGCGATGCCGCCACGCTCGGCCGACTCGTGCCGCGACCCACGTGTCAGCCACACGCCGATGCTGATCGAGCGCACCTGTGTCATGCGCTCGGTCAGAACGCGAATCCCGTTATCGAGAACGTTGCGGACGATCGGCAGCTTCGACAAGGTGACGCTCGCAGCAGAAATCAGAGTAACCAAGGGGCCGGAGACGTGCCGCAAAGCATTGAGCTAGAAGGAATTACCGGCCGACTCAGACTATAGCATGCCATGCGGGCAGCGGCAAGGCAGGAGTAAAGTTGTTGAGGACGTGGGAGATACCGTGACTGCTCGCGCAGATGGCCCGCAGACCGACCTTGCTGAACTTGAACGGCCGGCGCTCGAAGACGCCCTTGAGGCGCGGGGGTACCGGCGCTTCCACGCCCGCCAGATCTACCGATGGATCTACCGCCGGGGTGTCAGCGATGTGTCGGCGATGACCGACCTCTCGCGCAAGCTGCGTCAGCGGCTCGCCGAGGACTTCATCCTCACGACGCCAGAGATCGTCCTCCGCCAACAATCCGTCGACGGCACCGAGAAGTTCCTGCTTCGTCTCGCCGACGGCCAGCAGATCGAGTCGGTCTTTATTCCCGACACGCCGTCGATGACCTTCTGCGTCTCGACACAAGTCGGCTGCGCGATGGCCTGCGCTTTCTGCCTGACCGGCAAGATGGGCCTGGTGCGCAATCTAACGGCCGGCGAGATCGTCGGTCAGGTGCGCGTGCTCGCCGGTGCGCTCGACATGCGCGACAAGCGCTTCAACATCGTCCTGATGGGGATGGGCGAGCCGCTGCACAACTATGACGAGACGATGAAGGCGCTGCGGATCCTCAACGACGAGCACGGGTTCGCGATGTCGCCGCGGCGCATCACGCTGTCGACGGTCGGCCTGCTGCCGGCGCTCGAGCGGCTCGCAAGAGAGCCGGTCATGCCGAACCTGGCGATTTCGCTCCACGCGCCGACCGACGAGCTGCGTGGCGAGCTGGTGCCGATCAACAAGAAGTACGGCGTGAAGGACATCATTGATGCCTGCAAGCGCTTCCCTCTGAAACGGCGCAGTCGGATTACTTTTGAGTACGTGCTGCTCGCCGGCGTCAACGACTCGCTTGACGACGCACGGCGGCTGGCCACACTGCTGTCAGGGGTGAAGTCGAAGGTGAATCTGATTCCGCTCAACGCCGCCGCGGGGATTCCGTTCGAGCGGCCATCGGATCGGGTTATCGATCGCTTCGCGCAGATTCTGGCCGAGCATCATCTGACCGTGTCGGTACGCAAGAGCCGCGGCAGGGATATCAGAGCGGCCTGTGGTCAGTTGATTGTTGAAGGTCAGAAGAAATCGCCGGCGCAGCAACTGGCGACACTGGCATTTAGCGATTGAGCGTTCTTACGTGCAATCCAGCTACTGGTCGAGCGCCCGCCAGCCCTTGGGCAGCTTCGCGTCACATTCCAGAGCCTCGCCGAGGGCGTTGACCGCGGTTTCGCACACCGTCACGCGGGCGTGCCACTTGTGATTGGCGGCCACGACGTGCCACGGCGCGTGCTTCGTTGAAGTCTCGTCGAGCATGTCGTCAACGGCGTCCTCGTAGTCTTTCCACTTCTCGCGGTTGCGGTAGTCTTCGTCGGTGATCTTCCAGTTCTTGAACGGGTTGGTCTCACGTCCCCGAAAGCGCTTGAGCTGCTCTTTCTTGCTGATATGCAGGAAATACTTCACCACCGGTACGCCATCACCGGTGAGGATCCTCTCGAACGCGTTGATCTCGTCGTAGGCGCGCTTCCACTCGTCTTTCTCTGCAAACCCCTCTACGCGTTCGACCAGCACCCGTCCGTACCAGCTTCGGTCAAACATCGCGAGACGGCCGGGACCGGGCATCTTCACCCAGAAGCGCTGCAGGTAGTGCACGTGCTTCTCGTCCTCGGTGGGCGCGCCGATGGAGTGGACGGCATAGCCGCGCGGGTCCAGACGCTCGCACAGGCGCCGAATCGAGCCGCCTTTGCCCGCCGCGTCCCAGCCCTCAAAGAGCAGCACGGCCTCACGCCTGGTGTCGTACATGTGGCGCTGGATCAACAGCAACTGAAGCTGGGCCTTGTGCAGCCGCGTCTTGTACTCGCCCTCGTCATCGAGCCGGGCGGAGAGGTCACAATGTTTGAGTTTGAGGGCCATAGGGTCAGGTGATTGTCACATCGACCCATTCATTCCGAGCACGACCAGGCGGAATTCTCACCTTCAAATAGTTGCCGGTCACGACGAGTGACCCGTCCTCGAGGGTCAGGCCTCGGTGTACGGTGCCGAGCTGCGACCGGCGGAACGCGGTCGCAAGCTGCCGGCCGATTTCACGCACGCGACGCGCGCGCTCGCGCACGACAGAGCCATGCGCTCGTCCGCTTAGCGTTGATGCGACGGTTCCTGGCCGGTCGGAATAGGGAAACACGTGCAGATGGGTCAGGGGCGAAGTCTCGAGATAGCCGGCAAGCTGGTCGAAGTCCTCGTCGGTTTCGCCAGGGAAGCCGACGATGATGTCGGAGCCGATGGCGGCGTGCGGCAGGCGCGCGCGAATGTCGTCGATGAGCGAGGCGTACTGCTCGATCGTGTAGGGCCGGCGCATGGCGGCGAGCACCCTATTACTTGCGTGCTGGAGCGGCAGGTGGAAATGCGGCGCGAAGCAGTCTGAGGTTGCGACGAGGTCAACGATGTCGCGCGTGCAGTCCCTAGGCTCGAGCGAGCTGATGCGAAACAGAAGGTCCGGCTGAAGCCGGACACTACGTACGTCGGTGAAAGCGGCGATCGCGCGAAGCAAATCGATCAGGGAAGAACGCGGGGACAGGTCGCGGCCGTAGGAGCCGAGGTGGACGCCGGTCAGTGCGATTTCCTTGAACCCGGCCGCTACAACGCGATCGACCTCGGCGAGCAGGCCGTCGATCGGCTCGCTTCGCGGCCGGCCACGCGTCGCCGGGATGATGCAGTAGCTGCAGGGCTCGGCACAGCCGGTCTGCACGCGCAACGTGAACGCCGTCCGGCCCGCGACGCCCGGCTCGATGGCGGCGCCACAGCTTCCCTCGCCATCGCCGAAGCGTTCAGCTGTCGAAAGGTCCGGCTGAAGCCGGACACTACGACCGAATGCGTCCGGCTGAAGCCGGACACTACGACCCCCAGCGACACGACCCCCAACGCCATCGGCGTCCGCATCGGTGTCGACGAGCGACACGAGCCTTGGTTTGTCGTCGTTCGAGACGAGGCGGATTACGTTGGGCAGGTCGCGCACTTCGTCCGGGCGCCTCGTGGCGTAGCAGCCGGTGACGACGATCTTCGCGTCCGGGTTGGCGCGCGCGATGCGGCGGACGGTCTGGCGCGCGGCTTGATCGGCGCTCGCCGTCACCGAACAGGTGTTCACGACCACCAGGTCCGCCGCCCCCGGCGCCGCCGCGACGGCACCATGCCTACGGAACTCCTCCTCGAATCCCAGGGAGTCGGCCTGGTTCACGCGACAGCCAAAAGTAATGACGGCGTACTTCATGACAAATCACTACCACGGAGGGCACGGACGGTTAAATTACGTTAGCCGTGCCCTCTGTCTGTTTCCGTGACCTCCGTGGTGGCTATCTTTGGTGTACGAGCGCCTTGCTCCCGATGTCAGAGCGGAACTGCATGCCGTCGAACGAGATCTGCCGGACGCCGGCGTACGCGCGCGCGATGGCCTCGGCAAAATCCGCTCCGCGGCCGACGACCGTCAGCACGCGCCCGCCGGCAGTGACCACCCGTCCATCTTGCTGCGCGGTCCCCGCATGATAGACCGCGACGCCGGGGATGGCCTCAGCCGCCTCGATCCCGCTGATGGGCTCGCCGGCGCTCGACGATTCCGGATACCCGCGCGAGGCGAGCACGACGCCGACGAGCCGCTCCGAGCCGATGCGAACCGCCGACCGGACGAGCCGGCCCGTCGCGGCGGCGACCAGGATGGGCAGCAGCGGCTCGTCAACGAGCGGCAGGATGACCTGCGCTTCAGGATCGCCCAACCGCACGTTGAACTCGATCACCTTCGGACCGTCCGCGGTCAGCATCAGGCCGACGTAGAGAAAGCCGCGGAACGGATGCCCTTCGCCGGCCATGCCCGCCATGGTCGGCTCGACAACATCGCGCATGACGCGTGCGGTGAGCGCGACGTCGACGAGCGGGCTCGGCGCAAACGCGCCCATGCCGCCGGTGTTCGGCCCGCGATCGTCGTCAAAGATGCGCTTGTGATCCTGCGCCGATCCGATCGGCACCGCGCGCTCTCCGTCGCAGATCACGAAGAACGACACTTCAGGACCCGACAGGCATTCCTCGATGACGAGGCGATCGCCCGCCGCGCCGAACTTCCGATCCGTCATGACCGCCGCGACGGCCGCTTCGGCCGCGGCTCGGTCCTCCGCAATCACCACGCCTTTGCCGGCCGCCAGGCCGTCGGCTTTCAGCACGACCGGCCACCCGAACGCGCCGGACCGGATCTCGCCGAGCGCCGCGTCCATCGACTCGCAGGTCACAAAGCGGGCCGTCGGGACACGGTGGCGAGCCATGAACGCCTTCGCAAAGGCCTTACTGGACTCGAGTTGGGACGCGGCGGCGGTCGGCCCGAACAGCAGTCGCCCCTCGGACGCGAAGTGGTCGGCGATGCCGAGGCTGAGCGGCAGCTCGGGTCCGACCACGGTGACGTCGATCTGCTCGCGAAGGGCGAGCGCGGCCAGCGCGGCCGGATCGGAAAGGCTGGCTGGAACCGTCCGGGCGAGGCGGGCAATCCCAGGATTGCCCGGGGCGCAGACGATTTCGCCGACCTCGCGCTCGGCGGCCAGCCGGCCCACCAGGGCGTGCTCCCGCGCACCGGCGCCAATGACGAGAACTCGCATTGTCGAAAGGATTTAGGGCGTGGGGACTATTTCGTTGACGTTGACTGGAGATTACGCCTAGAATCCGCGTTTACCCATGCTAGCCTAGCACAGTTGATTTGGGTCGTGAGGGGGGTGTCGGAGCGTGGCTGATGTGAAGATTCAGGAGGGCGAGTCCATCGAAAGCGCCCTCCGCCGGTTCAAACGGAAGGTGCAGCAGGAAGACATCATCAAGGACATCAAGAAGCATTCATTCTATTTGAAGCCTGGCGACAAGCGACGGGCCAAACAGGCTCTCGCACGGAAACGGAATCGGAAGAAGATCCGGCGCGAGGTGGAGTAAGGAGCGATGGACCGGACGAGGTAGCGACCAATGGAGTTCCAGGACAGGATCCTCAGGTGCGCGGATTGCAGCGCGGAGTTCGTGTGGACGGCCGGCGAGCAGCAGTTCTTCGCCGAGAAGAACTTCAAGAACGAGCCCAAGCGGTGCAAGGCCTGCAAGACGAAACGGGCCAGTCGGCCGGCCGGCAACGGGCCGCGCGAACGGGTCGAAACCGTGACCACGTGCTCGGCCTGCGGCAAGGAAACGACCGTGCCCTTCAAGCCGACGCAGGGACGCCCGGTGTTCTGCAAGGAGTGCTTCCAGTCCCGAAAGTTCGCCGGGGCGGGCGGGGTCTAGCTTCTCAGCCACTGCTCGCTTCAGCAGACATGCCTCGCTTGTTGCGAGTGATGAGACATACGCACTTTTATCGGGAGCCTCTTCAATGCACATCGATGAACGGACCGTCGGCGACGTCATGGTGCTCGACCTCAAAGGCAAGATCACGCTGGGTGAGGGCGACGAGCTCCTCAAGGACAAGGTCAACAGCCTCGTCAACCAGGGCCACAAGAAGATCCTGCTGAACCTGGGGGGCGTGCCGTACGTCGACAGCGCGGGCCTAGGTGAGATCGTCCGGACCTACACGACGGTCAGCCGCCAAGGCGGTAGCCTCAAGCTCTTGAATCTGACCAAGCGCATCACGGACCTGCTGTCGATCACCAAGCTGTTGACGGTGTTTGAAACCTACGACTCGGAGGACGACGCCGTCAAGAGCTTCTCCGCCTCGGCCAAGGTCTAGCGTCGCTCGTGGCCCCGGACGCCTCGCCCGAGCGGGGTTGTCGGGAGGCCCCCGCCGCGACGAACCTGTCTGAGGTTCCATGCCTGACTTCAACGTCCGATCGGACTCGGTGAACGTCGAGCAGATCATGGAACAGATCCGCGCCCGCATTCGCGAGAGCCGCGGCGTCGACTACTCCGAGCAGCAGGTGCGCGAACTGGCGGCGGCGAAGCTCGATAAGCTGCTCGAGCAGTTCCGGCGCGTGAAGCCCCCCGAGCAGCCGCCCAACTACACGTTCGGGGGCGACACGCTCTTTGAGTCACCCGTCGGCCTCCTGCGCGTGGTCCGCCGGCTCCTGCGCCCCATCCTGCGACTGTTCTTCAATCCGAACGTGCTCGCTGACGCGCTGCACACGCAGGCGGAGCTCAACGCGCGTCAGGCCCGGCTCGAAGCCAGCCGGCATATGCTCTATGACGAGCTCATCCATAACCTCGTCATCGAGGCCGCGCGGCTGGGGCTCGAGGTCAAGAGCCTGAAGATGCGCGTCGAGTCGGTGGCCAGCCGCCTCGAGTTCAGCGAGCGGCGGGCGCGCACGCTCGAAAGCACGATCGCCTACAAGCCGTCGGCCGAGGACCGCGCGGTACCGGCACCGTCCATCCCTCCGCCTCCCCCCCCTTCCTCGCCGCCACCCTCGCCGCCGTTATCTGCCTCGGCGTCCTCACCGCCACTTGCACCAGCGTCTGCGCCGCCGACCGTGTCAGGGCACCGGCCGATGGGCCCCGGCCCCTCCGGCGCGCCCGACGGCCAGCGCCGCCGCCGCCGGCGTCGCAGGGGTCGTCGTGGCGGCGGATCGCGAGCCGTCAACTTCGGCGCGCCGCCCGGCGAAGGAAATCGAGGAGGTCCGGGAGGGCCGGGAGGCGCCGCCAGCGGAGCGCCTCAGCCCAGCCCAGCATCGGCGGACGCCGACGCGGCCCCCCTCGAAGGCGACGAGGCGCATGCCGACGTGTTCACTGAAGATGCCGGGCCTGAAGATTCCGGTCCTGACGAGCCGGGCGACCCCGGCGACAACAACCGGTGAAGCTCGCGATCGTCATTCAGCGCTACGGCGCGGAAGTCGTCGGCGGCTCCGAGCAGCTCTGCCGTCTCATCGCCGAACGGCTCGCGGCCCAGCATGACGTCGAGGTGCTGACGACATGCGCGCGGGATGAGACAACGTGGAAGAACGAATATCCCGAAGGCGCCGATCGCGTCCGCGGGGTGACCATCCGGCGGTTTGCCAACGCGCGCACGCGCGACGCAGCCGACTTCAGGCGCCATTCCGAGCGCGTCTTCGATCGTCCCCACAGCCGCGCCGACGAGATCGAGTGGCTCAAGCAGCAAGGGCCCTGGTGTCCGGCGCTCGTCGAGTATCTGCGCCGGCACTCTCGGCACTACGACGTGGTGATCTTCTTCACCTATCGTTCTGCGCCGACCGTGCTCGGGATGGAGATCGTTCCCGCGCGCAGCGTGCTGGTGGCCACGGCCAGCGACGAGCCGGCGATCCAGCTCGACATCTTCAAGGACGTGTTCGGGCGGCCGGCGGCATTGTGTTATCTCACCGAAGGCGAGCGCCGACTCGTCCACGAAGTCTTTGCCGAGCGTCCGGCGCTCGAGGACGTTACGGGCATCGGCGTCGATCTTCCGCAGCACCAGCCGTATCCACGAATGGCCGCGCCGCTCGAAGAGAACGACGAGGCTGACGACTCATCGCCCGCCGGGGCCGACGCCCCTGGCAGCGATGACAGCGGCGCGGTAGGCGAGTTCCCCTCGCATCTGACCTCGCGCGGCGCCGTGTTTCGCCGCCGCCATCGGCTGCACGGGCCCATCGTGCTCTACGGCGGCCGGATCGATCCGGGGAAGGGCTGCGAAGAGCTGATCGAGTACTTCGACAGCTACGTGAAGGATGGCGGCGACGCCACGCTGGTGCTCATGGGCGTGAAGCTGATGGCACTGCCCGAGGAGCCGTTCATTCGCTTCGCGGGTCTGCTGTCGGACCGCGAGCGGCTCCGGGCCCTCGAAGCGGCCACGGTCGTCGTCTGCCCCTCGCCGGACGACAGCCTGTCGCTCCTCGCGCTTGAGGCGCTGTCGGTCGGCACGCCGATCCTGGCCAACGCGCGCAGCGCGGCGGTCGTTGAACACTGCGTGAAGAGCAACGGCGGGCTGTACTACGCCGACCGCGACGAGTTCGTCGAGTGCCTCAAGCTGCTCGTCGGCGACGAGCGCCTGCGGGCGGCGATGGGCCGCAACGGACGCGACTACGTCCGTCGCAACTGTCGATGGGACGTCGTGCTCGGCAAGTACGAGCGGATCTTCGCGAAGGTCAGGAGTGCAAGGTGAACTCGATGATCTCCGGTGGAGTCCGAGACCCTATTTCAACCCGAGCTTCCGACCGGCCGCCAGAAGGCCGAGAGCTTCTCGCAGGCGTCTTTCCTTGGTCTCCGGCCGCTTCGCCGAGTCAATCCAGGCGATGTACATGCGCCGGTACGACGGAGCCAACTGCTCGAAGTACTTCCAAGCGGACGGACTCGACCGGAGCGCCCGCTCGATGTATCGCGGAACTGCGCTCGCCGATGGCCGAGGTGCGTCGCCGCTGCGAGCTGTCGGCGCGCGTTTCAGACCGGGCGGCGCCAGCTGTCCACGTGCCTTGAGAACCGCGTACCGCCGACGATTGGCGGTGGACCACTTGCTGTCCGGCTTGCGCGGCGTGAACTTGCGCGCGTAGCGATCGTCGTCGAGGCGTCTGATGATGCTGTCTATCCAACCAAAGCACAGGGCTTCTTCAACCGCATCGTTGTAGCCGATTGACGTTCGGCCCGTGTGACGCTTGTGAAAGACAAGCCAGATTTCGGTCTCCGCATCGTGGTACTGACCGAGCCACGCGCGCCACTGCTCCCGCGTCTGGAGGTCAAGTGTCTTGCGCTTCTTCATCGTGTCACGCAGGCAGAAAGAGGACGCCTGGCGCGAGCTTCCATTCCGGATCGAGCGCGCGCTTGACCTGTCGCATCTGGTCGATGCCCGCCTGACCGTACAACTCCGCGAGCAACTGCTGCTTGACGCGGTTGCGGCCCACGCCGTGCTCGGCGAGCGGCGACCCGCCCAGACGCATCACCTCCCGCCCCAGGTCGAGGATCGCCGCCCGGCCAGACTCGACGTCGGCAAACGACCTCGGCATCACGTTCGGATGCAGGTTGCCGTCAGAGATGTGACCCCAAATCGCCACGTCGAGCCGGCGACGTGTGAATTCCGCCTCGTAGATCGCAAGCATGTCTCCGAGACGCTCGAACGGCACAATCATGTCGGCGGCGATCTTCTCGATACGAGGATCGACGGTCGCCTGGGCCAGACCGACGCGCTGATTGACGATGGCCGGGACGGCCTCGCGCAAGGCCAGCAGTTGCTCGGCACGCGCGAGATCGCCCGGCACCGCAATCTGGACTTCGTCCAGCACGCCAGCCTGGTCGAGCGCGTGGCAGAAGCGCGCGAGGGATGTGCCCGGCGCTCCAGGATCGCCCGCGCGACCGATGTCGTCAAACGCCTGCTGGCTTGTCGTGGCGGCGGGCAGCTCGAGCGTGACCAGGAGCGCCATGGCCGTCCGGTCGGGCCACGTCACTCCGGTCCGCCGATCGGCGCCGTCCTCACGCAACAGATCGAGGCAGCGCCCGTCGATGTGCTCGATGGCCGACACGTCGAGGCCGCCCTCATGCGAGCGCCAGGTCTGCTGTGCCGCGTCGCGCAGCAGACGAACGAAACCCAGCGTGGCGGCGCGACCAGCGAACGGCACGAACGCCAGACACCAGGCGGGCCGCTCCGGCCGGACTTTCAGGGTGACTTCGGTCATCACACCGAGCGTACCCTCCGCCCCGATGAACAGATCGATGAGATCCATGCCGGGCTCCGCGAAGTAACCGGCAGAGACTTTGGGCACCTTCGGCATGCGATAGCTCGGCACTGGCACGCGCACGGTCCGATTTCCGAGGACGACCTCGAAGTAGCCGTCTACGTGAGCCCGGGTGGCGCCGCGCTCGATGTCCAGCACGTCACCCGTCGGCAGGACGACCGTGACGGCCCGCACCCAGTCGCGGGTCGTGCCGTACTTGAACGTCGCGGCGCCAGCGGCGTTGGTGGCCACCGTGCCCCCGACAAACGCGCCGTTGAACGTCGGCGCCGGCGGATAGTACCGGCCCGTTCGGGCCAGCACGGCATCGAGCTCAGCGAGCGTTACACCGGCCCCGACCCGCACCCAGTCGGCCCCGCTGTCGATGATGCGGCCAAACCGTGCCATGCCGAGCAGCACCTCGCCGCGCGGGGTCGCGCCGCCGGTCAGCGACGACTGCGCACCAATGGGCAGCACGGCGGTCGAGCGCTGAACGACGGCGGCTACCTCGGCCTCGTTTGTCGGGGTGACGAGCGCTGAAGCATGACCGCCGGGCACGTGCGCGGCGTCCTCGAGAAACGACCGCAGTCGATCGGGGTCGGTGACATACCGGGGCACGGCGGGTGCGCCGAGCGGCGGGCGGGCGGCGATGCGGTAGCCGGGCATCGCGCTATATATTAGATGCCCACGAGAATGATTGCGCCTGCGGCCATGCCGAGCCGAAGAAGCGCCCGCGGCCCGCGCGAGGATAGCGAGTCTTCGAGCGCCGCAGCGCGAGCGAGCGGGGCTGGGGCCCCGCGAGCAGTAAGAGAAATGATTGCGCCGGCGGCCAGGTGCAGGTGAGGCTCAGGGACTCCGCATCGTTGCGTTCACGGTGCGACGCTTGTAGGATGCGGTGACCCATTGTGAAAGCGACCTACATCAAGGTCCTCATCGCTCAGGCCGTGGCCCTCGCGGGGCTCTGGTTCCTTCAACGCGCGTTTCTCTAGTCCCCGATGCACCCCGTCGACTGGACTGTCGTTGTCGCGTTCACCGTGTGGATCGTGTACGACGGTCTGAAGCGCACGAAGGACAGCCACGAGCTCTACGGGTATTTCCTCGCCAAACGCAGCATCCCGTGGTGGGCCGCCGGCCTTTCGGTGATGGCGACGCAGCTGAGCGCGATCACCATGATCGGTACCACCGGGCAGGGGTTCGCCGACGGGATGCGGTTCATCCAGTTCTATTTCGGCCTGCCGCTGGCCATGATCGTCCTCTCGGTGACGCTGGTGCCGTACTTCTACAACTCGGGTGTATACACCGCGTACGAGACCCTCGAGCGCCGCTTCGACGCCAAAACACGCAGCTTGACCAGCTTGCTGTTTCTGATCTCGCGTGGCATGTCGGTTGGCGCCGTGGTGTCGGCGCCGGCCGTCGTGCTCTCCCTCGTGCTTGGCTGGAACCTGACCGCCACGGCCTTGGCGATCACGGCGCCGGCGGTCGTCTACAGCATGTTCGGCGGGGTCCAGGCCGTGACGTGGACCGACGTGAAGACGATGGCCCTCACGGTCTTTGGCCTGTTTGCCGTCATTGCGACGGCCCTCTTCGGCCTGCCCGATGGTGTCAGCGTCGCCGACGGGTTCGCGGTCGCGGCGGCGACCGGCCGGCTCCGAGTCTTCGATTTTTCGTTCGACATCACGAATCAGTACACCTTCTGGTCGGGGACGATCGCCGCGCTGTTCCTGTTCTGTTCCTACTTTGGGACCGATCAGAGCCAGGTGCAGCGGTACTTGACCGCGCGATCGGTCGACGAGGCGCGCCATTCGCTATTGATGAGCGCGTATTGGAAGATCCCGCTGCAGGTCATCGTGCTGCTCCTCGGCGTGCTCGTGTTCGTTTTCTACGCGTTCAACCAGGGGCCGATGATCTTCAGCTCGGTCGCGGACCAGCGCATGCGCCAGGGCCCCGCCGCGCAGGAGTACACGGCACTCGAGTCGGAGTTCGACGCGGCATTCGCTTCACGCCGCGCGGCGGCGATAGAGCTCGCCAACGCCCGCGATGCACGTGACGCGGGGCGCCTGTCGACGGCGCAGACCGTCCTGCGCAATCAGGAAGCGGCCCTGCAGGCGGTGAGGACCAGGGCCACCGACCTCGTACGCCAGACCGACGGCACGTTCACCGATGTCAACTACGTCATTCCAACCTTCATCCTGACCGAGCTCCCCGTCGGCCTCATCGGTCTTCTGATCGTCACCATCCTGATGGCGGCGACCGACACCATCGCCGGCGAGCTCAATTCTCTCTCCACCGCGACCGTCATCGACTTCTACAGGCGCTGGATCCGGCCGACGGCGTCCGATGCGCACTATCTCGCCACCTCTAAAATCGCGACCGGCCTCTGGGGGCTGTTCGCGTGTGCGGTCGCGGTGTGGGCGGCCGAGCTCGGCTCGCTGATTGAGGTCGTCAACCGGTTCGGATCGTTCTTCTACGGATCGATTCTGGGTGTCTTCATTCTCGCGCTCGGCTTTCCACGCGCGACCGCGAACGGCGCCTTCGTCGGTCTGATTGCCGGGATGGCATCGGTCGCATGGGCCGCAACATTTACCAACGTGGCCTTCCTCTGGCATAACGTGATCGGCGTGGTCGCGGTCCTCGTCGTCGGGATGGCGACGAGCGCCATCGATCCCACGGCACAACCACGCGGATAATCTTGAGTTAGACTTTCGACAGTGCCCTCTTCGTCTCCAACAGGCAAAATCGATCGACGATTCACGGACTGGTTCTTCGAGGGCACGTCCGATCCCGCTAAAGCGCAACCGTCCGTGCGGCACACGGCGCACTGGTGGAAGGTGATGTGCCTGACGGGCGTGGATTATTTCTCCACGCTCGCCTACCAGCCGAGCATCGCCTTTCTGGCCGCTGGTGCGCTCGCGCCCATGGCGACGCTGGTCCTCATCATTCTGACGCTCTTCGGCGCGCTCCCGATGTACCGCCGCGTCGCGGATATGAGCCCGAACGGACAGGGCAGTATCCTGATCCTGGAACACCTGCTGCCGCGGTGGAAAGGCAAGGTCGTCGTGCTCTCGCTGCTGGGTTTCGCCGCGACGAGCTTCGTGATCACCATCACCTTGTCCGCGGCAGACGCGGCGGCACATCTGATTGAGAACCCGCTGGCGCCAGCCTGGCTGGATCACCAGTCGTTGCTCACCATGACACTGCTCGTCCTGCTGGGTGCCGTGTTCCTCAGGGGCTTTCACGAGGCCATTGGCCTCGCCGTCCTGATTGTCGTGGCGTATCTGAGCATCAACGTCGTCGTCCTTGTCGTCGCCGCGGGTGAAATCTGGCGGCATCCGGATGTCATCACCACCTGGCGCACCTCGCTGTTCGCCCAGCACGGCAGTCCTGGCATGATGGTGGCGATGGCGGTGATCTTGTTTCCCAAACTTGCGCTTGGACTCTCGGGATTTGAAACCGGAGTCGCCGTCATGCCGCTCGTGCGCGGCGACGAGACCGACACCGACGCCCGGCCGATCGGACGGATTCGCAATACCAAGAAACTGCTCGCGGCGGCGGCTCTCATCATGAGCGTGTTCTTGATGGCCAGCAGCATCGTCTCCGTGTTGCTGATCGAGCCGGAGGCGTTCCAGGCGGGTGGGCCTGCCGACGGCCGGGCGCTCGCATACCTGGCCCACAAGTACCTCGGATCCGCCTTCGGCAGCGTCTACGATCTGACCACGGTGGCGATTCTGTGGTTCGCGGGCGCCTCCGCGATGGCCGGACTGCTCAACCTGGTGCCGCTCTACCTGCCCCGTTACGGCATGGCGCCCGAATGGGCGCGGGGGACGCGGCCATTGGTGACCATCCTGACCGGCATCGGTATTCTCGTCACGATCGTCTTCAGCGCCGACGTGGACGCTCAGGCCGGCGCCTACGCGACCGGTGTGCTCGTGCTCATGAGCTCGGGGGCGGTCGCGGTGGCCATCGCCGCGTGGCGCAAGCAGAGCCGGGCGGTCGCCTTCGCGTCCATCATGGTCGTGTTCCTGTATACGACCGTCACCAACATGGTCGAACGGCCGGAGGGCATCAAGATCGCCTCCGTCTTCATCATCAGCATCATCGTCCTGTCGCTCGTCTCGCGCGCCCTGCGCTCAACGGAACTGCGCGTGCTGGGTGTCAAGAACGACGAGCTGGCCCACGAGCTCCTGGAGGAGGTCCGCGGGCAGGGCACCATCAACATCATCGCGAACCGTCCAGGCCCTGGCGACAGGCGGGAATACGAGGACAAGCTGCGCGAGGCGCGCGAGACGCATCACTTGACGGCGAGCGACCCGATCATCTTTCTCGAGGTTCAGCCGGGTGATGCCTCGCAGTTCAGCGAGGTCCTGAAGGTGACGGGGATTCGGAAACACGGCTTCCGCGTGCTGCAGTGCCAGAGCCCGGCGATTCCAAACGCGATCGCGGCGCTCTTGCTCCACATCCGCAATCGTACTGGCCACATCCCGCACGTCTACTTCGGGTGGACCGAAGGCAATCCGATCACGTACCTGCTGAAGTTTCTGGCGTTTGGCGAAGGCGACACCGCCCCCGTGACGCGCGAGGTGCTGCGGCTGGCCGAGCCCGATCCCTTCCGGCGGCCCCGCGTCCACGTCGGGTAGATAACAGCGAGACTATCGTGGGATTACCGGCGCGGGGCCGAAGACATCGTCTATCGTCATCATCCGGATCTCGCCCAGCTTGAGTGCGGCGATGCCCGGCTCGATGACCTGCCGGTCTCCAGTGATCACGAAGGCGAAGCGATTGGGCTGGATGTACCGCCGCGCGACGCGCAGCACGTCCGCCGCCGTCACGGCCTCGACGTTCGCCACGTAATTCGAGAAGTAATCCTCGGGCAGGCGGTAGACCAGCATGTTCTCGAGTTGGCGCGAGATGTCGCCGGTCGACTCGAAGTTGGCCGGATAGCGCAGGGCCACGTAGTTTTTCGCGCGCCTCAGCTCGTCGTCCGGCACCGAACGTGCGATGGCGTTCAGCTCGTTGATGAATTCCTTGAGCGCCTCGGAGGTCTTGTCGGTCTGAACGCCGGCCGCCGCGGCAAAAGGCCCGGCCGACAGGCGCATGTCGAAGGAGGATGAGGCACCGTAGGTATACCCGTTCCGCTCACGGAGGTTCAGATTGAGCCGCGAGCTGAACGACCCGCCAAGGATCGTGTTCATGACCTGAATCGGAAAGTAATCGGGCGTCGATCGCGGCACACCGATCCAGCCGATCCGAATCTGCGACTGCGGGGCGCCCGGTTTGTCGACCAGATAGATGATGCGTAGCGCGTGCTGCGGCGCATTGGGCAGTCTGGCCGGCGCCGGCGCCGGTGCCGAGGTCGTCCAGCGTCCAAAGCTCGCTTCAAGAAGCGGCAACACTCTGGCCGGCGTCACGTCGCCGACGACGATGAGCGCGGCGTTGCGCGGTTGAAAGGCCGCGGCGTAGAACGCACGCAGGTCGTCGGTCGAGATCGACCTCAGCGTGGCGGCCGTGCCGGCGCCAGACGTTCCGTATCGATGTGTCGGCCCGTACAGAACGCGCGCGTAGGCGGTGGCGTTAATCGTGGCCGGGTCGTCACGCGCCTGCAAGATATTGGTCAGCCGCTCGGCGCGCAGGCGTTCGAGCTCGGCGCTGGGAAACGTCGGTCTGAGCGCGACGTCGGCCATGATCGGCAGCGCGTCGCCAAGACGCGCGACGGGGACGTGCAGCCGCACGGCCGACGAGTCGCTGCCGCTTGTCACGTCGAGATCGGCTCCGAGAAAATCGATCGCATCCGCGATCTCGAGCGACGATCGAGCAGCGGCGCCTTCTTCGAGCATCGCGGCCGCCAGGCTCCCCACGCCGAACTTGCCCGCCGGGTCGTCGCCCGTGCCGCTAAGGACCACGAGATTGACCTGCGCGACCGGCACCTCGTGGCTCTCGACGATCCACACCGGGAGGCCGTTCGAGAGCTGTTGCTTCTGGATCGCCGGGAGAGCGAGGGAGGGTGGCGCGCCCGGCTGGGGTGGACGCGTGCGGTCCGGCGCCTGCTGGGCGACAAGCGTCGCTGCGCAGAAGATCAGCGCTGTTGCTAGTGCGAGGTGACGGGTCAGCATTAATTACTCCGCTCGCCGGGGCCCCACCCCCGGCTCGCTCTAAGACCTCACGCTCGAGCGTAGACTCTCGCGCTCGGCTGAAGGCTCAAGGTGTTACCGGTTACTTCCAGAGTCCGGGATCACGGTGAGCTCGACGCGGCGATCGAGCGGCAGGAAGCGGGCCGCCACCGCGCGGATGCCCGACGGTGACAGGGCCCGATACCGCGCCAGATCTTCGTTGAACCAATCGGGATTGCCGGTTCGAGCGAAATAGCCGTTGAGCTGGTCGGCCACGCCACCGAACCCAGCGAGGCTTTCCATCCGGTTGTAGAAAGACGCCTCGAACTGGTTGACGGCTCGCTCAACCTCATGCGCGGTCGGTGCCTCCTGCTGCAGCCGGGCGATTTCTTCGTCAATCACGCTCAGCAGTTCCGCAATGGTATGGCCCGGGCGTGGCGTCGCGATGATTTGAAAAGACGATGAGAGCGCAGCCGAAGCCTGAAAGGCATTGACGCTCTGCGCAATCTGCATGTCGTACACGAGACGCTTGTAGAGCCGTGAGTTCTTGCCGCCGGCCAGCACGTTGGCGGCCACGTCGAGCGCCGCGTCCCCAGGCTCCATGAACCGCGGCGTCAGCCACGCGAGGTAGAGCCTCGGCAGCTGCACGCGGTCGGCGATGACCCTCCGCTGCACTCCGGTGAGCGACACGCCGGGAATCGTCATCGGATCGATGGGGGCGCCTGACTTCACGTCGCTGAACCACTTCTCGACGAGCGTGCGCGCGGTGGCGGTGTCGAGATCCCCCGCGACGACCAGGCTGGCGTTACTCGGCGCGTAGAATGTCCTGAAAAACGCCACCACATCGTCCTGGCTCGCAGCCGTGAGATCCGGCATGTACCCGATCACCGGCCAGCGGTACGGGTGACCTTCTGGGTAGAGCATCTCGTCGAGCACGATGCTGGCCATGCCGTACGGGCGGTTCTCGTAGCTCTGGCGGCGCTCGTTCTTCACAACCTCGCGCTGCGCATCGACCGTCTGCGGCGTCATTGTATCGAGCAGATATCCCATGCGATCGGACTCGATGAAGAGCGCCAGCTCGAGCGCGTTCGATGGGACGTTGATGTAGTAGTTGGTGAAGTCGTTGCCGGTCGACGCGTTGTTCTCGCCACCGGCCGCCTCGAGCCACGCGTCGAGCTCGCCGTACTTCATATGACCCGAGCCCATGAACATCAGGTGCTCGAAAAGGTGGGCGAAGCCGGTGCGCCCCATCCGCTCGCGCGCCGAGCCGACGTGGTACCAGGTGTTGACCGTCACGATCGGCACGCTGTGGTCCTCGTGGATGATCACCTGGAGCCCGTTGGGCAGCGTGAACTGCGCATAAGCCACCTGAATCCGCGGCGACGGGCTTTGGGCGACGACGGGGGTCGCCAGGACGAGCGCCAGGGCCAGAAGAACAGCGGCAGGTTTCATCAAGGCTGATTCTACTCCCGAGCCACTCCTACGTACGTGTTGTCCGGTACGTAGTGTCCGGCTTCAGCCGGACCCTTACAGGTTCGAGGCCGGATCCTCCGGACCCAACGGTCTCCTTGACTGTCTAGGAGAGATGCGATAGGGTTCGCCTAGTCAATCTAGGAGAGCCGATGGCCAAACAGGCAGACCTGCTGCAGGGCACCCTCGACATGCTGATTCTGAAGGCCGTGTCGATCGGCCCGCTGCACGGCTACGGCGTCCTGCTTCGCATCCAGCAAATCTCGAAGGAGCGCCTCGAAATCCAGCAGGGCTCGCTCTATCCGGCGCTGTACCGGCTCGAGCACCAAGGTCTGATCGACAGCGAGTGGGGCGAGTCCGACAACAAACGCAAGGCGAAGTACTACCGCTTGACTGCGGCCGGCCGGCGGCAGCTTCGGGAAGAAACGCGCAAGTGGAACAAGATGACCGACATCATCGCCGGCATTCTCAACGCGCCCCCCGAGGGTGTATGAAGGCCTGGGCGAAGCTCCGTTCCCTGTCTCGCAGCCTCACGAGACGTTCGGACGTCGAGCAGGAGATGGCCGAGGAGTTGCGTTTCCATCTGGAGGCGCGTGCTGAACACATCGCTACACGCCATGGAGTGTCGCATGACGACGCCATGCGTCAAGCCCAGCTCGAATTCGGCTCCCTCGAAGCGCACAAGGAAGAGGGCCGAGAGGCATTGGGCCTAGGCTGGGTTGATGCCGTCAGCGGGGACGTGCGGTACTCCGTCAGGCAGCTTCGTCGATATCCCTTCTTCACGCTGAGCGCCGTGCTGACGCTCGCGCTCGGCATCGGGCCGAATGCGACGATGGCCAGCCTTATCAATTCCGTCCTGAGTCCCCTTCCGGTCGCCAACCCCGGCGAGCTGACGGTGCTCGCCACAACCCAGCGGGGCAACTCGAGAATCTTCCAACGATTGGCGTATCCCGACTACCGGGACTACAGGACGGCCGCTGGCGCGTTCGCGGACTTAGCAGCGTGGGACCTGAACCAGGTCGGCCTCACCGCTGAAGGCCAAACCGACCGGCTGACCGTGGGCATCGTGTCGGGGAATTACTTCTCAATGCTCGGCCTCAATCCGGCCGCCGGTCGGCTGATCAGTCCAGGCGACGACACCACCGCAAGTCCCCTGGCCGTGGTGCTTGGGCATGCGTACTGGGTACGTCGATTTGGCGCGGACACGTCAGTGGTGGGCCGTGAAGTTCGTGTCGATCGTCAGCTCGCGACGATTGTGGGCGTCGCACCAGGAGGCTTCGAAGGCACGTTCAAGCTAGCGAGGATGGATGCCTACCTCGCCCTGGCCTCGATGGTCGAGCCATCACGACTGGCCAATCGCGACGCGCTGTCGGTTCGCGTCCTGGGTCGTTTGCGACCGGACGCCAGCCTGCGCGAGGCCCAGGCCGCCGTTGACACCATCGCGGGGCGTCTCGAGCAGCAGTACGCCTCCACCAACAATGGGCGGCGCGTGCGGGTCTTTTCGCAGCGTCTCGCCGCGACGGGGCCACAAAACGCCGACCAGTTCCCCATCCTCATTCTTTTCCTGATGCTCCTTGTCAGCGGCGTCCTGCTCATCGCCGGCAAGAACGTTCTCGGCCTGCTTCTCGCGCGTGCGCTTCATCGGCAGCGCGAGATGGCCGTACGTGCCGCGCTCGGGGCGAGCCGGTGGCAACTCGTGCGTGTGTGTCTGGTGGAAGCGCTGCTCATCGGTATCGTCGGTACGGTCGTCGGTGGGCTGGCAGGTTTAACTCTCGCCCGGCGACTGGCTACCATGGCCTCGACCCCAGGGTTCCCGATCTACCTGAACGTTGCCGTTGACTGGCGAGTCTTCGCGTATCTCACCATCGTCATGCTCGTGAGCACGCTCGTCATCGGTCTCATTCCGGCGCTGCGGGCCTCGCGCGTCGAACCGCGTGGAGGGCTGGCCGAAGGCAGAACCCTGACCCCCGGTCGAAACAGACATCGCACGCTCGGCGCTCTTACGGTCGCGCAGATCGCGAGCTCCGTCGTCCTGCTTGCCGTCTGCGGTCTCTTCATGCGGAGCGTAGCCGGCCTCGAATCCGCGGACCTCGGCTTCGAGGACGATCGCATCCTGCTCGCGTCCACCGATCCCTCGGCGGTGGGATACGACGAAGCAAAGATGCGTGGTCTTTATCGATCGGCCGATGCGGCGCTCGAAGCATTGCCGGATGTGGAGCGCGTTGCGCAGTCTGCCTTCGCCCCCTTCAGCAGCAGCAATTCGACGCCGTACGTTGCGGCAGACGGCAATCCATCGCCGACCAGCCTCACGGGAATCCTGGCCGACCGGCACTTCGTTTCGTCGGACTACTTCCAGACGATCGGGACGCCGCTCTTACGCGGACGCAGCATCGCCGACACGGACCGGGAGGGGTCGCCTCCGGTCGCCGTCGTCAACCAGACGATGGCGGCGCGCCTGTGGCCCGGTGAGAATGCCATCGGCAAGCGCTTTCGCGAGACAGCCGGCACCGAGGCGCTCGTGGAGGTCGTCGGGATAGTGCCTGACGCGCGCTACCGGCGCGACGAGATGAATGGCGCGGCGATGCCGCGATACTTCCTGTCGATCGATCAGTTCTTCCAGGGCGCGCGCGTGTTCCATGTTCGCGTGGCCGGCCGCGTCACGCCACAAACTACCGCGGCTGAGATCCAGAGCGCGCTCCGACAGCAGGATGATTCCGTTCCCGTCTACGACGTCTTCCCGCTCGCTTATCAGGTGAGCTTTGGACCGAACGGTTTCGGCGGCACCCGAAGCCTGGCTCTCGTGACCGCGGTTCTTGGTGCGACGGCCCTGGCGCTGGCGCTCGTCGGTCTCTACGGCATGCTGTCGTTCGCAGTGGGTCAACGAACCAACGAGATTGGCATTCGGATGGCGCTTGGCGCGCACCCTGGGCACGTCGTGAGCATGGTGCTAAGACGGACATGGGGCCTCACGCTGAGCGGACTGGTGCTCGGTCTCGGCCTATCGCTCGCGTTGGGTCAGGCGATACGCGGGCTGTTGTTCGGCGTCGGCCCATACGATGCCGCCACGATCGGTGGCGTGACGTTCCTGATCGGCCTGGTGTCGACGGTCGTAGGGTACCTCCCGGCCCGCCGGGCCTCGCGCATCGATCCCGTGGTGGCTCTGCGACACGAATAGAGGCGCTCATGAAAGCTCTCTCGCGGTTCCGCTCGTGGCTCCGCTCGATGGTCCATCGCTCGCGCATGGAGCGCGACCTGGACGCGGAACTGAGTTTCCACATCGAGCGGTACACCGAAGATCTCGTCCGGTCTGGCGTGGCGCCGGCCGAGGCGTCTCGGCGCGCTCGCGTCGAATTCGGCGCCGTGGAGGCACGGAAGGAGGAAATGCGCGAGGCGCTCGGATTGCGCCTGGTCGACGAGCTGCACGGCGATCTTCGGTACGCGTTCCGGCAGCTCCGCCAGTCGCCCGCCTTCACCGCCGTCGCCGTCCTGTCGCTCGTCCTCGGCATCGGCGCCAACACCGCGATCTTCAGCCTGATGGAGGCCGCGCTCTGGAAGTCGATCCCCGTGAGAAACCCGGAAGAGCTGCGGCTCCTTTCCTGGGAGTCCGGTGCGAACCGCGTGATGAACGGCATCAACGGGAACATGAGCCGGACCGCGACCGGCGGCAGCACCAGCACGTCGTTCTCCTACCCGGTGTTTCTGGCACTTCAACGGCAGAACCAGGCGTTCGAGAGCCTGTTTACCTTCAAGCCCGTCGGACGGATCACGGCGGTCATCGACGGACGGGCCGAGCTGCTGTTCGGCATGTTGGTGTCGGGAAACTTCTACCACAGCGTCGGCGTCGTGCCTGCCGCGGGCCGACCGATTCTGGCCTCTGATGACGCGCCAGACGCGGAGAAGGTCGCCGTCATCAGCAATGGCCTGTGGGAGCGGCGATTCGGCCGGGATCCGAGTGTCCTCGGCAAGGCGGTTGAAATCAATGGCGCCGCCGTCACCAGCGTCGGCATCAATCCTCGGGACTTCACCGGTGTTGAGCCCGGACGGAACCCTGACCTTTTCTTTCCGATGGGCATGCAGTCGGTGGCCTGGCCCCGGACGGATTCGTCGGCGCTCACCAATCCGGATATGTGGTGGGTCATCGTCATCGGCAGGCTGAAGCGGGACGTCGCCGACGCTGAGGCTCAGGCCGCGCTCGCTGTCGTTTTCGATCAGGCGGTGCGAGCATCGCTGCCAGACAGGGGTGACCGCGATCAGCCGCGCCTGCAGATCGCGAGCGGTGCCAGAGGCCTGGACGATCTCGACGGGTACCGCAATCCTCTGCTCATCCTTCTGTCGCTCGGCGGCGTCGTGCTGCTCATCGCCTGCGCGAACATCGCCAATCTGCTGCTCGCGCGGGCCGCGTCCCGCCGGCGCGAGGTCAGCCTGCGGCTGGCCATTGGCGCTGGGCGCTGGAGGATCACGCGGCAGCTCCTGACCGAGGGGCTCGCCCTGGCCTCTGTCGGCGGAGGCGCCGGCATCCTCCTCGGGTACTGGATGCGCGACGCCGTTCCTGGACTGCTGGCCACCTCCTGGAGGCCGGGCCCCTTCCAGGCAGAATTCGATGGCCGCGTCCTCGGTGTTTCCATCGGGATCACGCTCGCCACCGGAATCCTCTTCAGCCTCGCGCCAGCGTGGCAGTCGGCGCGCGTCGAGATCAATTCGGCCCTGAAGAACGCTGGCCGGGCGGCGTTCGGGCTGCCACGATGGTCGCGCGGAAAGCCGCTTGTCGTTTTTCAGGTGTGCTTGTCGATCCTGCTCCTCGTCGGCGCAGGCTTGTTCATCCGCACGTTGTCGAATCTCATGACCGTGAACCTCGGCTTCCAGCCGGAGCGAATCCTGCTGTTCGGCATTGCCCCGCCACGTGCCACGTATCCCGACCAGCGACGGCTCGTCCTGTTCGATCAATTGCATCAGCGCATCGCGGTGATTCCTGGCGTGCAGCAGGCGACACTCTCTGCGGAGCCCCTCATCGCGCGAGGCAGCTCACAGACGAGAATCGGCCTCGACCCGAGCGTCCCGATGGTGCCAACGCCGCAACCGACGCCGGGAGTACGTCAAGCCTGGGTCAATGACGTGGGCCACGACTTCTTCGAGACGATGGGGATTCCAATTCTCAACGGTCGATCCTTCGGTCCCCCCGATAGCGCGACCTCGGAGCGGGTCGCCGTCGTCAGTCAGCAGTTCGCGCGGGAGTTCTATCCCGACGAGAATCCCATCGGAAAGGCGTTCCGCAACGGTAACCGCGTGCTTCGCATCATCGGCGTTTCGGGCGACACGCGATACGACCGATCGCGGAGGCCGTTCCCGCCGACCTTCTATCGCCTCTACCTCCAGGAGCCACCCACGGCAATCGGTGCGATGACGTTTGAAGTCAAGACGACGCTCTCCCAGTTGGCCGCCGTGAGCGCGATTCGCGAAGCAGTCCGCTCGATTGATCGTGAGCTGCCGGTGTTCGATGTGCGCACCCAGACCGAGCAGATCAGCGACACGAACTCTCAAGAGCGGCTCTTCGCCGTGCTGACGGTTGCATTCGGCGTCCTGGCTCTGGTGATTGCCTCGATTGGTATCTACGGCATCATGGCGAATGGCGTCGCGCGCCGCACCAACGAGATCGGCATCCGCATCGCCCTCGGCGCCGAGCGCACCCGTGTCCTCTGGATGGTCCTGCGCGAGGCCGCTCTCCTCGCCACCGTGGGCGCTGCCATCGGCCTCGGCCTCGCCATCGGCCTCACCCGCTACGTCGAAAGCATGCTGTTCGGCGTGCCGCCGATCGATCCGCTGACGATGTCGGCTGCGGTGGGTGTGATGCTCGGTGTCGCGCTCTTCGCGGGCTGGATTCCGGCCCGCAGGGCGTCGCGTCTCGATCCGATGGTTGCCCTGCGCCACGAATAGCTACATGGGTCCGGCTGAAGCCGGACACTACGACTGTTCGGGTCCGCCTGACGGCGGACTCCACATGCGACATCCCTCTAGCACTCCTCAGCCACGTACGTGGCGTCCGGCTTCAACCGGAACCTGCCGATCTTTCCTTTGTCTCCTTTGTGTCCTTCGTGTCGTTCGTGGTGAAATAGCCGCCTATGACCACGCCCGCTCCCTTGGTCGGCATCATCATGGGCAGCCAGTCGGACTGGGACACCATGCGCCAGGCCGCCGAGATGCTGACCCGATTTGAGGTCCCGCATGAGTCCAAGGTGCTTTCAGCGCACCGGACGCCAACCCTGGCGGCCGAGTACGCCTCCTCCGCCGAGAGCCGGGGACTGGCGGTCATTATCGCCGGTGCTGGTGGAGCCGCACACCTCCCCGGCGTGGTCGCGGCCTACACCGTGCTGCCGGTCGTCGGCGTCCCGGTCCAGAGCGCGGCGCTCAACGGACTCGATTCGCTGCTTTCGATCGTGCAAATGCCGAAAGGCATTCCTGTCGCGACGGTCGCGATTGGCGCGTCGGGGGCCGCCAACGCCGGACTGCTGGCCGTCGCCATTCTGGCCGTATCGCGGCCCGACCTCCGGGCGAAGTTGCACGCGTACCGCGAGGAGATTGCCGCCGAGGTCCGCCGCACGTCGCTGACGTGAACGCCGACGCGCCCTTCGGACCGCCAATCAGCCATCAACAATCGGCAATCCGCAATTCACGGTGCGCTAGGCGAAGGGGTTGCGCACCTCGAGCCCGCTGATTCCGTCTCCGGCCGGCAGCGCCTCGGAGAGGACGATGTCGGCGCGCGCCTTAAGCGCGGCGGCGGCGATCATCCCATCGCGGAAGCTCAGGTGATATCGCTCGCTGAAGCTCGACGCCGCGAGAATGTCTTTCAGCTCGATGGTCACCACGGGCCAGACGCGATACGCGTTGATGAGGTCGCGCGCCTCGTGCGCTGCGACTGGCGAGGCAATCGCGGTCGTGATCTTGAGATAGAGCTCGTAGAGGACGTGACTGCTCAGGACGCCGCTGCGATCGACCCATATCTGCCGCACGACGTGCTCGGCAATCGCGCGCTTCTCCTCGGCATCGAGGTCGTGCGCATAAACCAGCACGCTGGTGTCGACAAAGACCTTCTCGGTCATGGCCGGCCGCCGCGCGTGACCGGACCGCGGCCGAGGTGCCAGCCCTGGTCGAGTTTTCGAAAAGCGTGACGCCTGGCCAACTCGTACTCTGCCTCTTCACCGACGGCTTCCGCGAGCTTGGCGGCCATCAGGGCGCTCAGAGACGCGCCTCGCTCAGCAGCGATGATTTTGGCCTTTCGAAGCAGGTCGGCTTCAATCTTGAGAGTTATATTCTGATATTTCACGCCGTGATGCTAGCACGTAAACACGTGCTGCACTCATATCTGTGTGACTAACTGGCGCAAGAGAGCGTCCGGCTGAAGCCGGACACTACATACGTCTCTACATACGTCTCTACATACGTCACGCTGCGGCCGATGCCAGCGCGAACGCGAGCAGCAGCGCCTTGGTAACCGCCGACAGTTGAGGGGTTTAGGCCGGTGGAGTTGGTGCTTGGTGGATGTTATCGCCTGACCGGCTCTCTCTTGAGCTCTTCGTCGACGCTGACGTCGAAGCGCCGGAACCGGTCGTAGGTCGCCTTTGCGACGAGTCGCGTGCCCGTGTCGGTCAGGTAATCCTCCTGCATTTCGACCGGCACCGCGATCCCCAATCGCTCGTCGAACCGAAAGACCGTCGTCACGAGCCCGCGCAACGACGGTTGGATGAGCAACACTTCAGTCTTCAGCAGGCGGCCGGTTTCTCCCTCGACCCAGAGACGCCCTTCTGCAAACAGGTCGACGCCCACCTTGCCTGCGATGAGCGTCGGCCGCCCCGTTTCGGTGTACTCAATG
Source organism: Acidobacteria bacterium RIFCSPLOWO2_12_FULL_65_11 (assembly GCA_001767495.1). Lineage (GTDB taxonomy): Bacteria > Acidobacteriota > Vicinamibacteria > Vicinamibacterales > CAVVIG01 > 2-12-FULL-65-11. The sequence continues at coordinate 38,136 of MELA01000072.1, forward strand.
ATCCAGACACCAGGGCCCACGGTCGGATCGAGTCTCCCGAGCGAGAACCGGAACCGCTCCTGAAAGTCCGCCTGCAGGATGGCCAGACCAATCACGGGATTGTTGATGGTCCGCCGCATGTTGCCGAGGTTGTACCGCGCGCTCTCATCGCGGATTCGCTCGGCCTGCAGCGCGGTGTCGGCTGAGGGCTCCAGAAAGAGCTTCGTCAGCCGCTGCTCGCGGTCGCGAATGGGAATGGCGTCCACCTCGAACACGTCGCGAAACGGGACCCACTCGAAGGAGCCCTGCAGCGAGACAAACAGGAAGTCGGACTTAATCTCTCGGTGAGTCGACGTGCCGAGGAGCATGGCGCTGGCCAAGGGGCCGGCGCCGCGGCCCACCGCCTGGAGCGCCGCCGGCAGCGGAATGGTCGAGTCCTGGACGTAGCGCTCCTCGGCAACCACGTTGGAAAACTTCGCGATGAATTCGTCCACGTACCACGCCGACCGGCCGAGCAGCACTGAGAGGGTTGGGGGCTCGGTCTGCTGGGCTCGAACGCCCGTGATGACGGCAGCCGCGCCAAGGACGACCAGGAGCCAGCTGCGCATCGGGATCAGGCATGTTACCAAAAAGGGCGTTCTATGTAGAATGCCTCTGCGCGCATGACCACATACGGCCAGTCGCCGTGGGTCGACAACTACCCACCTTCGCGCGTGCCGGCCTATCCCCGGCAGCGTGGCGCGGCCGAGACCTCGGTCGCCGTCGTCGGCGGAGGCCTGACCGGATGCGCGACGGCGTACGCCTTTGCCGCGGCCGGCGTGGACGTGATGCTCGTCGAGGAGGGCCGCATTGGACGCGGCAGCACGGGATCGGCAGCCGGCTGGATTGCCGGCGATCCGGGCGTCGGGTTCATGGATGTCGAGAAGATTCTCGGCCGCCGGATCGCACGTGAGATGTTTCGGGCGTGGCGGCGCGCCGCGCTCGATTTCAGCGCGCTGCTGCGCCGCATTGACATCAAGTGCTCCCTTCACGCGGCAGGCGCCGCGACCGTCGCGTTCAGCCCCGAAGAGATGACGCGGCTCAAGCACGATCTGAAGGTGCGTCGAGAGGTCGGTCTCAACGCGGCGGTACTCAACCCCCGCGCGATTCGGAGCGAGTTCGGGCTCGATGCCGGCGCCGCCATCGGCGACAAGGCAGGCGCCGCCCTCGACCCGTACCGCGCGTGCCTCGGTTTGGCGGCGGCGGCCCGCGATCGTGGGGCCCGGCTCTTCGAGCGCACGCCGGTCCGGCGCATCACCTTCGGGCGCAGGAACGTGGATGTCTTCACCGCCGGCGGCACGATTCACGCGGCTCGTGTCGTCATCGCGACCGGCGTGCCGACGCCGCTCTTCAAGACGCTCGCCCGGCACTTCTGGTTTCGCACGGCGTACCTCGCGCTGACCGCTCCGGTGCCGGCCAAGATTCGGCATCTCATGGGAACACGCGCATCAATCCTCCGCGACTCTGCGGCGCCGCCACACACGGTCCGCTGGGTGCACGACGAGCGTCTCCTCATGACGGGCGCCGATGCCCTGTCGGTGCCCCTGCACAAGCGCGACCGGACCATCGTGCAGCGTACGGGACAGTTGATGTACGAGCTGTCGACGCTCTATCCGGATGTGTCAGGCATCCAGCCCGAGTATGGATGGGACGCGGCGTACGGACGAACCAACGACGGGCTGCCATTCATCGGCCCGCACCGCAACTACCCGCATCATCTCTTCGCCTTCGGCGACTCGAGCACGAGCGCCACCGGCGCGTACCTCGCGAGCCGCATCCTGCTGCGGCACCATCTCGGGAAGAGCGATTCGGCCGACGAGCACTTCGCTTTCACGCGCTATGAGCGTTGACCTCCTGGTGTTCGGACCCCATCCCGACGACATCGAGATCGGCGCCGGCGCCAGCGTCGCCCGGCACGCGGCGCTCGGCTTGCGCGTCGGACTCTGCGACCTGACCGCGGGCGAGATGAGCAGCAACGGGACGGTCGAGGAGCGGTTGCGGGAGGCCGACGCAGCCCGACACGTGCTTGGGGCCCAGTGGCGGGAGAATCTCAGATGGCCCGATCGGCGCATCGGGAGAGAGGCCGCGCACCTTGAAGAAGCTGTCGCGTTCATCCGCCGCCACCGGCCGCGCGTGGTCGCCGCGCCGTACTGGTCGGACCGGCATCCCGATCATGGAGCCGCCAGCGCCGTGCTCACCGAAGCCGTGTTCAACGCCGGGTTAAGGCGTTATGCGGCCGACGGAGAGCCGTGGAAGGCCGAGTGGATCTGCTACTACTTCATCAACGACAGCGTGGCGCCGTCGTTTGTCGTCGACGTCACCGATCAGTACGACCTGAAACGCAAGGCCCTCGACTGCTATGCGAGCCAGTTCGGGCCGGGACCACCCGCCGCCGCCACGCGTCTTAATTCACCGCTGTTCCGGCAGCTCATCGAGAGCCGCGACGCCCAGTTTGGCGCCTTGGTCGGCGTCCCATGGGCTGAGGGCTTCATCGTGCGCGAGCCCGTGGTGCGACCCACGCTGATGAAGACCCGAGAACCCTGAGAACCCTGCGAACCATGAGAATCGGTATTGTCTGTTACGCATCGGTCGGCGGCAGCGGCATCATTGCCACCGAGCTCGGCAAGATGCTGGCCGCACGGGGCCACGACGTCCACATCCTGAGCAGTGATACGCCGTTCCGACTCGGCGAGTATCAGCCCGGCTTGACGTTCCATCGGGTCGAAACACCGAGTTATCCCCTGTTTCGCGAACCCCAGTATCTCCTGTCGCTCGCGACCAAGATCGTGCAGGTGGCCCGCAACGAGCGGCTCGACGTCGTCCACGCGCACTATGCGGTGCCGCACGCGACGGCCGCGTACCTGGCGCGCCAGATCCTGGCGTCAACCGATTCGAGCCGCCTGCCGGTGGTCATCACCACGCTGCACGGCACGGACATTACGCTCCTTGGCAACGACCGCTCGTACTCCGAGACCGTCGCCTTCTCCATCGAGCAGTCAGACGGCGTCACCGCGGTCTCCGAGAGCCTGAAGGCCGATACGATCCGCGAGCTGGCGCCGAAAAAAGATATTCGCGTCATCCCGAATTTTCTTGACTGCGCGGCGCACCGTCGCGTCGACGCCGGCCCGGTGCGCGACCGGCTGATTGGCGACCCAGCGGCGAAGGTGCTGATTCACGTGTCGAACTTCCGTCCCGTCAAGAGGGTCACGGCGGTCGTCAAGGTCTTCGAGCGTGTGTGCCGCCAGGCGCCCGCGCATCTGCTCATGGTCGGTGGCGGTCCCGACCTCGACAAGGCCACGCGCCTGGTCGGCGAGCTCGGGCTGGCCGATCGTGTGCACTTCCTCGGTGAACAAGATCAGGTGCTGCCGTTGTTGTCCATCTCCGATGTCTTCCTGCTGCCATCGGCCCAGGAAAGTTTTGGTCTGGCGGCACTCGAAGCGATGGCCTGCAAAGTCCCCGTCGTGGCCTCGCGCGTGGGCGGCCTGCCTGAGGTCATCGAGCACGGTCGGGATGGGTTTCTTTATGCCCCTGACGATCTCGAGGGCATGGCTCAGTCGGCCGTCGCGCTGCTCACCGACCGGGGCCTGAACCAGCGAATCGGGGATGCGGCGAGACAGACGGTGAAGGCCAAGTTCTGCGGCGAGAACATTGTGCCCCGATACGAGGCGTACTACGAGGAGACGCTCGCCCGCAGTCGGCCCTCGGCCGGTGTAAGATGACCGCTATGAAGCGCTACTTCGCCATCGGCTTCAGTCTCATCGTCCTCGCCGCCCTTGTCACAATTCCACGGGCGCAGATGCGTGTTACCCCGCTCGACGGCGAGAGCGGCCACGTCGCGCTCGGGCTGGCCCTTCGGCACCTGGCCAACACCGGCATCTACATGATGGCGACGGCGCATCCCGACGATGAGAACAACGGATTGCTGGTGATGCTCAACCGGGGCCAGGGCTACCGCACCGTACTGGCGACGGCAACGCGCGGCAACGGCGGGCAGAACGAGATCGGCCCCGAGCTATTCGAGCCGCTCGGCGTGCTCAGAACCGAGGAACTCGCCGCCATGCATCGTTTCGACGGCGCCGAGCAATACTTCACGCGCGCGGTCGACTTCGGCTACACCATTGACGCGCCAGAGACGCTCGAAAAGTGGGGCCGGGACGAGATCGTCGGCGACTACGTCCGCCTCATCCGCACGATTCGTCCTGACGTCATCAGCGCGCAGAATCCGACGGCCCTGGGTCCGGGTCAGCACGCCCATCACGCGGTCGCCGCCATGCTGTCGCACGAGGCCTACACGCTCGCCGGCGACCCCACGAAATACCCCGAGCAGATCCGCGAAGGCCTGCGCGCGTGGCAGCCAAGAAAGTTCTACTTCGCGGCCGGCGGGTTCGGCGGCGGAGGCAACCAGCCCGCCGCCGGCCGTACGACACGCTGCAACCTGGCGGAGTACGACGCGATGCTCGGCAAGACCTATTCGGAGATCGGCACTGAGGCCCGCAGCATGCACAAGTGCCAGGGACAGGCGCAGCTGCTGGCGCTGCCCGCCCCATCGGTCGCGACCTTCCAGCTCGCCGAGACGACGATCCCCGGTGCGATGGATCGGGACGAGCAGACGCTGTTTGACGGCATCGACACGTCGATTACCGGACTTGCGAGACTGGCCGGCGCGCGTGTGCCGCGCGATCTCTCCGAGGGTCTGAGCGACATCCAGTCTGCGGTGCAGGCCGCGCAGAAGCGGTTTGACACGGAAAGCGATGCCGCGACGTTGCAGCCGCTGCTGGCGGGGCTGCGCGCCGAGCGCCAGCTTCGCGGACAGCTTCGGACCATGGCGATCGACGAAGCGGTGCGATACGAGATTGACGTTCGCCTTCGCCAGAAGGAGCGCGAATTCCAGCACGCGGCGCTCGCGGCCAGCGGCGTGCGCGTCGAGGCCCTCTCTGACGATGGCGTCGTCGTACCGGGCCAGCCGGTGCGCGTGTCGGTGATCGTCGCCAACCGCGGGAGCGCGGAGCTGACCGTCAGGCAGGTGAAGTTCGACGGCTTCGACGGCGACACCGCGTGCGCGCTGACGCCGGTGGCGGCGGCCGGGGGCGGCCGTGGTGGCGCGGCGCCCGTCGGGGCGCGTGGCGGACGCGGCGGGGCCGCGGCTCCCGCCGTCGCGCCGATCTCGACGCTGAGGACCGATCAAGTCGGCCGGTGCGATCCGGCGCTGACGATTCCCGCCAATGCCCGCGCGAGTGAGCCGTATTGGCACCGCGCGGGCGAAGGCGGGCGCTATACGTTCGATACAGACGCGCCGTTTGGCCTGCCCTTCCGGCCGACGCCTTTCTACGTGCAGGTCACGCTGGCGCTTCCGGGGGGCGAAGAGGTAATCCACGGGACGCCGGTGCAGTATCGCTACGAGGGGGACATTTTCAGTGGCGAAAAACGCACCAACTTGCTCGTGGTCCCGGCGTTCTCTGTGAAGGTGTCGCCCGAAATCGCATTTGTTCCCTTCACCTCGGTACGCCCGGCTGCCGTAACGGCGGCTGGCCGGGGACGGAGTGCAGCCGCGGCCCGTCCCGCGACGCCGAGCGAACCCGCCGCGGTCGACCGTGAGGTTCGCGTCACGGGCGTCAATGCCGCACCCATCGCGATCTTCAATGGTGCACCCGTTGCCGTCATCAACGGCCAGCGCGAAGCGCCTGAGGGCCGGGTCCGGCTGGCCCTGCCGCAAGGGTGGACCGTGACGCCCCCGGAACGCACGGTGACATTCACGCGGGCAGACGAGGCGCAGACCCTGCGCTTCCAGGTGAGACCGGCTCCCAATACGGCCGTCGGCAACTTCACGGTCCGCGCGACCGTCTCGTCGGCCGGACAGACATTCGACCGCGGCTACGAGGTCATCGAGTACCCGCACATCCGGCGGCAGCATATCTACGACGGGGCAGAAGCCACGCTGAAAGTGCTCGACGTCAGAACGGCGCCGAACCTGACCGTCGGCTACATCATGGGATCCGGCGATGAGCTTCCAGCCGCCATCGAGCAGCTTGGCGCCAAGGTCGAGATGATCGGACCCGAAGGGCTGGCGTGGGGCGACCTGTCGCGGTTCAATACCATCGTGATTGGCATCCGCGCGTACGAGCGCCGTGAGGATCTGCGGGCCAACAACAGCCGGCTGCTGGAGTGGGTGCAGAACGGCGGCACGCTCATCGAGCAGTACAACCGGGCGACGACGGTCAACGACGCGTTCGGGCCGTACCCCGCGCCGATCAGCAACAATCGCATCACCGACGAGCGCGCGCCGGTGCAGATCCTGGAGTCCACGCACCCCATCTTCACGACGCCCAACCGGATCACCGATGCTCATTGGAGCGGCTGGGTGCAGGAGCGCGGGTTGAACTTTCTGGCCGACACGAAGGACTCCCGGTACCGCGACCTGGTGCAGATGGAGGATTCGTTCCCCAATAACGCCGGCCCGAAGCGCGGTGCGCTCGTCGAGGCGGTGTACGGGAGGGGGCGGTGGATCTATCTCGCGCTCGGGCTGTGGCGTCAGCTGCCGGCCGGCACCGATGGCGCGTACCCGCTGCTCGCGAACCTGATTAGCCTGGGCAAGACGCCAGTCCCGGCGCCGGCGGCGCCGCCGCCGCGCGCCGCCGCGCCCGTCCGCTAAAGCGGTTTTCAGTTACATGTCGCGCGTCCGACCTTGGCGCAGTGGGCGTACCGGCCGGCTGCGGCCGGGTCGCGCACCGGGACGTCGGGCCTGCGCTCATACCCGCTCGCTCCCGTCGTCGCCATCAACGTGGAAACTTCTGCGTGGGATGCCCCTTTGCGGGTGGCAAAAATACTGACGTTAGACGACACCACCTAGCGATTCATTCGGCCATCCAGGTCCGGCTGTGCTGGCACGCTGTTCGCTGGCGGGACGCATCATGGCCGATTCCCTTCAGACTCCCAACGCCGTTCCGTTTCCGGAAGCGTCGCGCCCGAAGCTCCTCGATCAGGTGCGACAAACCATCCGCATGCGGCACTACAGCCGGCGGACCGAGAACACCTACGTTCACTGGATCCGGCGATTCATCGTCTTTCACCGCAAGAAGCATCCTTCGGGGATGGGCGCCCCGGAGATCGCGGCGTTCCTGTCGTGGCTGGCGACCGGCCAGCGTGTCAGCTCATCGACGCAGAATCAGGCGCTGAGCGCCTTGTTGTTTCTCTACCGTCACGTGCTTCGCATCGAGGTTGGCGCCATCGACCAGGTGCCCAGGGCCAAGCTGCCGCATCGGGTCCCGGTCGTACTCAGCCGAGAAGAAGTCGCCACGATCTTCAAGAATATTCAGGGAACGATGTGGATAGTCGTGGCCCTTCTCTATGGGGCCGGGCTGCGGTTGCAGGAGTGTCTGGAGCTTCGAGTCAAGGACCTCGACTTTGATCGGCATGAAATTGTCGTTCGACGGGGTAAAGGCCAGAAAGACCGGCGGACGATGCTGCCTGTGGCCATCGAGGAGCGGCTCCAGGGACACTTGCGGGAGGTGAGACGACAGCATGACCGGGATCTCGCCGACGGTGTGGGGCGGGTCGTCCTGCCCTTTGCCCTGGACCGCAAGTATCCCAACGCGGCCACGGAGTGGGCCTGGCAGTTTGTGTTTCCCGCGGCGCGGATCTGTCGCGATCCGCAGTGGGGTCCCCCCTCTCGCTTTCATCTGCACGAGTCGGCGGTGCAGCGGGAGGTCACGAGCGCCGTGCGTCGAGCCGGCGTCACGAAGCGCGTCGGGCCGCACAGCTTTCGGCACTCGTTTGCGACGCACCTGCTCGAGGCCGGTCATGACATTCGAACCGTGCAAGAGTTGCTCGGGCATTCCGACGTCAGTACGACGATGGTGTATTTACACGTGCTGAACCGTGGCGGGCTTGGCGTTCGGAGTCCGTTCGACCGGTTGTGACGGCCGAGCGCCGGGTGAGCCGCGAGCGGCCGCGGCCAACCGCGTCAGGTTCCCGCAGGCGTTCCCCTCTCCAATCGATTCACGTCACGGCAGTTGCCGCGTCTGGCCGCTTGGCCGTCTTCCTGCGTTCACTGCAGCCGGCCGCAGCAAACCACGCAGTTTGCGGCCAACCCACCCGAGCCTGCACTATCGAAATCCCGCGTAGTCTCTGATTCTTCAGCACATCGACTCGAGACTCAGTGCGTGTGATTCCAGCGTTGGCCGCAAGCGGGGAGCTGTGATCGTTGGCGTCCCGCAGGTCTCGTTTCCGGCGTTGGCTGCAACCGGACGCAGGTTTCACACGCGGCCTGCAGCCAAGCCTGTCAGATG
>MELA01000073.1:0-4333 GCA_001767495.1 Acidobacteria bacterium RIFCSPLOWO2_12_FULL_65_11
GCGACGAAATCCTCGACGATCTGGTTCAGGCGCTCGACGCGAGCAAGGAGAACAGATAGGGAATTACGAGCGCGTGCGTGCCGTTGGGTGCCGTTGGAATGAGACGAACGATTGCCGAGATCTTCCAGGACAGACCGTTCCCAGGCGGGCTCACCTACAACAGCCATCCGCTGGCGTGCGCAGCCGCGCTGGCGACGATTGCCGCGTACGAGGAAGACGGTCTCATCGAAAAGGCCCGGCAGACCGGAAACGTGATGGCCGCGCTGCTCAGCGATCTTGCCGCGCGGCATCCATCGGTGGGTGCTGTCCGATCGATGGGATTGTTCGGGGTCGTCGAGCTCGTGCGCAGCCGGCAGACGCTGGAACCAATGGCGCCATTCAACAGCACGTCGGCGGAGATGGCCGCGCTCGCTGATTTCTTCAGGCAGGACGGTCTCTTTACGTTTGTCCGGTGGAATTATTTCTTCACGAATCCGCCCCTGTGCATTACAGAGGCTGAGTTGCGCGAAGGTTTCGCTATCATCGACCGCGGGCTGGCGATAACCGATACGGCAGTTACGTAAGGAGGCGTTCAGCAGATTTACAAATCTCGGACCGCAGTCCAGCCTGCGACGCTCGTCGCGGCCATTACTGCGCGCACTACGGCGTCCGCCACGACTTCGGCGGCGATCGCGCCAAACGCCGTGAGCGATACGTTGGCCGGACGCAATCCGGTCGATACTGCCAGCATCTGATCGCCGTCGCTTTGCGTGTGATACGGGTGGATCGCGCGCGCGGCGCCCGTGTTGGCCATCATTGCCGGCTTCGTGAGCTCCGTTTTGGTGAAGGCCACATTCGTGGCGATCACGGCCAGCGTCGTAGCGCGTAGCGGCCCTTCCGCGAGCGGTGCGTTCGCCGCAGTGCGCGACTCGAGATCGCGGCGCAACACATCCGCTGTGCGCGCGAAGCCGCGGCCATCGCTGGTGCGCGCGCCCGCGACGATCATCCCGCGACGCCAGTCGATGATGTCGCCGGCTGCGTTGACGACGACGAGAGCGGCAATTACTGTTTGGCCCAGGCGCGCCGACGCGCATCCGACGCCACCTTTCATCCCCGCCATGCCGCGGCTGACGAACAGCTTGCCAACAGTCGCGCCCGCTCCGGCGCCGACGCTGCCCTCGAACACGGTTGTCGTCGTGGCTGATTGGCACGCGCGATACGCTTCATCCGCGCCGACACGAATGCGCCCGTCGCCGATCGCCAGATCGTCTATCGCCGCGCCGACAACGATCGGCACGCGGACATTGGGCACACCCCAGTCGTAGCCGACGCCCTGTTCCTCGAGAAAACGCACGACCCCGGCGGTTGCGCCAAGCGCCATCGGTCCGCCACCCGTGAGAACAATTGCGTGAATGCGATCGAGCGGGCTCGTGGGTTGGAGCGTCACGCCGAGCGATTCGGCCGGCGCCGAGCCGTTGTAATCGGCGCCCGCACGCGCCGGCTGATCGAACAGGATGACAGTGCAACCGGTGGGACGTCGCCGATCGGTGAAATGGCCGACCCGCAAACCTCCCGCGTCCGTCAACGATGCGGCTCCCGGAGGTGTTGTCTGGTGTGCCGCCGGCGCGTGTGTCGCTGCCGCCAGCGGTGTGGCGCCGAGGAGGTTTAGCAACGCGCGTCGCGAGAGCGGTGAGGCATCCATGCGCTCATGTTAAACCGGTCCGTCCCGGTTTACCGGGGCAATTCTCGCAGGAGATTGAAGTTGTTCGCGAACAGGCTTCGGGTCTGATAGTCTTCCGACCCCGAAAGCATTCGAGGCGGACGTCCTCCGACATTGTGCGTCTTCAGTGAAGCTTCCGTCGAAAGAGGCCAGAGCATGAACAGACGACAAATGATATGCGCCCTCAGCGTGGGTTCTCTGCCGGTGCTGATGGCCGGCCCCCGCGCGCTTGGTCAGACCCAAGGACGAAAGTATGAGCTCCTTCTCAAGGGAGGACGGGTCATCGACCCCTCGCAATCCTTCAACGCGCCTGCTGACGTGGCCCTCGCTGGCGGCAGGATTGCGGCGATGGCCCGTGACATCGATGCGGCCGAATCCGAGCGGACCGTTCCGGTGGCCGGTCAAATTGTCACCCCCGGGCTGGTCGATTTGCACACCCATGGGTTTGCCGGCGTTTCGCACTGGGGCGTCGACCTCGATCAGTACTGCATCGCGCGCGGCGTCACGACGGCGATCGACGCCGGCACGTCGGGGTCTGACAGCTTCGACGGCTTCAGGCGACTCGTGATCGACCGCTCACGTACACGGGTTCTCGCGTTTCTCAACATCTCGCGAATCGGACTGATCGGCCAGCCCGGCGAACTCGTGGACAAGCGGATGATCGATGTTCCGGCGGCCCTCCGCGTGGCGAAGGAGCACGCCGACGTCATCGTCGGAATCAAGGTCCGGTGCAGCGAAAACTATTCGGGTCCCAACGATATCGAGGCCGTACGCGCAGCGCGCAGCGTGGCCGACCAGATCGGAAAGCCGCTGATGATCCATGTGGGCAATCCGTACTCACCCATGGAGAAGATCCTCGAGCTCGCGCGCCCGCGCGATATCGTGACGCACGCGTTTCGTCGAGGCGGCGGGGGCGGTGTGATTGGACCCGATGGACGCGTGTCCGATTACATCCGGCGCGCGTCAGAGCGCGGAGTTCTGTTCGACGTCGGCCACGGCAGCGGCAGTTTCTCGTTCGCCGCCGCCGAAGCGGCGCTGCAGGAGAAATTCGCGCCGGCGACGATTAGCAGCGACATCCATGCGTACAGCGCTCTCGGTCCCGTTTTCGACCTTCCCACCACAATGACGAAGTTCCTCCATCTCGGTCTCACGCTCGAGAAAGTCGTGGAGCTGGCGACAGTCGCTCCCGCACGGGCTATCGACAAAACCGGAGAAATGGCGTCGCTGAAACCAGGGAGCCCGGCCGATGTCGCTGTGTTCGACCTCGTTGACGGGGATTTCTCGCTTGTCGACTCGCAGGGGGAAATTCGGAAAGCGCGACAGAAGCTCGTGCCGGTTCTCACGCTCAAACGAGGCAGGATTCCATGAAGGAGGATTCGGCGTAGTTGCGGGAATTTAGTTTCGGTGCGACGGGCTTTCTGGCGGCCCTTCATGTATCGCTGGCACTCGCGCTGCGCTGGCGAATCGGGGTTCCTGGTGTCGTTCTCTGGTACGTCGGACCGTCGTTGCTGGCTGCGCTCGCCGCGCTCGTATTGCTGCTCGCGCTGATTTCGGCGATTCGCCGGCGACAGACGTGGAGCCACAGGCGGGTCACTGCCCTCACGGCTCTGTCGGTATTGGCCGTCGCACCGGCTTTCTACCGGGTCTATCCGTCCTCTCACGACAAACATCCAAGCCCCGTGCGATTCGTGCTCCCTCTCGACGGACCGATAACGGTCGCATGGGGCGGCGAGGCTGAGGACGTCAACGCGCACGTGTATGCGCCGGATCAACGATGGGGCTACGACCTGATCGTCACCCAGAATGGCAGAAGCTCTCACGGCGATCGGCAGCGGCTCGCGAATTACTTTATCTACGGACGAACGGTGCTCGCGCCGGCTGCCGGCATCGTGGTTGCCGCCCATAATGCGGAGCCGGATGTTCCGATCGGCGAGAAAGGCAAAGGCGACGACCTCGGCAATCATGTTGCCCTCGAAGTCGCTCCGGCGCAATTTCTGTTCATTGCCCACATGCAACCAGGATCGATCGCGGTACGAACGGGAGACCGGGTTGCGCCAGGCCAGCCGCTCGGTCGCGTGGGGAACTCCGGCATCAGCAGCGAACCGCACGTGCATATCCATCTGCAGGATTCCGCGCGCCGTCATCTGGCCGAGGGGATCCCGTTTTTCTTTTCCGACTACTGCGCTGGTTCAGAATTCGTGCGGCAAGGGATGCCCAGCGGCGGTCGCGAAAATCGCCAGTGGGTCGGCGACGTGATCAGCTCCGGCGGATGTGGCGAGTCCCATATTGCGAGTTGGATTGACGGTGGCGGCTTGGAGCGCTTCGAACGGTAACAACTTGAATGTCACACTCGATGTCACTCACACCTTCCTCTCAGCCCGCGTTTTGGTGCGAGCGAGGGGCGAAAACATTAAGGAATCTTGCGATTTTGCTTGGAAATTGGCTGGGAGGCAGGGAGTCTCTACGCACGCTTCAAGAAACTCAATAAAGACGGGCCCTTTTCGCTTAAGCCTCAGGACACCAGCGATTTAGCGGTTTCGGATTCTTTCGTCCGCTTTCGCCCGTTGGCGTCCGTTTTCAGGTTTTGCCAGTGCAATGACACTCGCAATGTCACTCGCCACGAGGGACCTCCGA
>MELA01000073.1:4362-5322 GCA_001767495.1 Acidobacteria bacterium RIFCSPLOWO2_12_FULL_65_11
TCTCTGGAGAGGCGCTCGCGAAGCGTCCCAAGCGATCGCCATCGACCGATATCAGGACTTGTCATTTCTTGTTATACTCGACTCTACTGGAGGCACGACGTGAACGTTTCCTTGACGCCTGAACTCGAGCGGCTCATCAATGACAAGGTTGAGACGGGGTCCTATCAGACGGCCAGCGAGGTGGTCCGCGAAGCACTCCGACTGCTGAAACACAGAGACGAAGGGATGATTCAACTCCGACAAGACATCCACGCTGGGCTCGATCAGATTGCGCGCGGCGACTACACGGAGCACGACCGGACGTCCACTCCCAAGCTGGTAGCACGCGTGAAGGCCGGAGGGAGGAAACGTCTCGCAGCATTGAAAGCGCGGAAGCGCAGTGCGGCGCGGTGAAGCGCTACCGCCTCTCGACGCTCGCCGAGTGCGATCTCGAAGAGATCTGGGTGTACGTGGCCCGAGATCGCGGCGTCGATAGCGCTAATCGTGTCATCGACGACATCATGGATCGCGTCGTTCTTCTGGCCAGTCATCCCAAAGCCGGCCGGCGTCGCCACGAAATCTCCGCCGGCCTTCGCAGCTTCCCCGTCCGAAACCATATCATTTACTACCGTCCCGAGCAGGGCCACATTCTAATTGCGCGCGTGCTACACGGCAGCCGCGATCAGGCATCGGCGGTTGAGCCTCAGGGGGAGGGATAGGGCCTTCTCTCGAAGTGAGATTTCGCGCGAGTTGGTGGCTGAGGACTATCGGCCCTCCCCGCGTCATGACGAGCGACGTCGCCTGCGCGCGTCCGTTGTCGCCATGGCGATGTGCTATTGACGGCGCTTCCAGGCGAATGTTACCGTATAGATATTCGTCTACATGTAATGAAGATGGCCTTGAACATTCGAAACCGGGAAGTCGAGCAACTCGCGGGCGCGCTGGCCAAGCTCACCGGCGAGACGAAGACGGAGGCCGTCA